>NZ_LDOS01000001.1:600000-785000 GCF_002077135.1 Metallibacterium scheffleri
GCTGCGGTGCACGATGGCCCTTCTGAGACCACCGCAGTTTTCTGAACGCGTCGCTGCATTCTCATTTGCAATCTGTGCGCGGCACGACGGAAAAAGTGCTGTGGGGACAGTGGATTGGTGCAGTTCAACAGGTTAAGGTGCAGGCGACACCAAAGTCGGTACAGGGGGTTTCGACACCAAAGTCGGTGCATTCGGTACAAACTTTGGTGTTTCGACCACAAGTGGTCGAGAAACCATAGTCGGTACACGAAAGAAACCAAAGTCGGTGCATTTCCCCCGGTTTCTGCACAAACTATGGTTTTCCTGCACTGCAGCACGGCAGTTGCCGCCGCGATTTATCGCTACGCGCCCAGCGACCGGTCTCGGCCCCCCGAGTTCGACATATTTTTGTGCAAGGCATTGATCCGCCTATGTTCAGGCGATCGAAATTGGCACTACGGGGCGATGTCGAAGGGTTCTCTGGTCGGGATGTCGAGTTGAAGTTGGTCGAACAGGGCAAGCTGCTCGGGGCTCAGGTCGGTCAGGCCGCTGGCGGCACCCTGGCCGGCGATGCGCACCTGGTGGAGCTGGATGCGGCGGGCGATTTCGAGCGCGCGCTCGGGGGAGTAGTAACTGCCAGTGGACTTGAGCTGCATGCGCAGCACGCGGTACAGCACCAGCGCCATGAAGCAGATCAGGGCGTGGGCGCGGATGCGGTCGGGCAGGCGGTGGAACACCGGGGCGATCTCGATCTCGGACTTGAGCACCCGGAAGCCACGTTCGATGTCGGCCAGCGACTTGTAGCGCGCGATCACTTCGGCGGGATCGAGGTCCGTGGTGTTGGTCACCAGCAGCAGCTTGCCGTCGTTGAGTTCGGCGCGCTTGAGCGCGGCCTCGTCCTCGGTGTAGGCGAACCGGTCGGACTGCAGGTCGACCTTGATGATCGATCCCAGATGGGCGTCGCTGACGGCGCGGAACAGCCATGCCTTGGCGCCCGAGTCGCTCAGGCGCCGACCCTTGAAAGCGGCGCCGGCGTCCTGGGCGTCGAGCTTGCCGGCGCGCAGCTCGGCTTGCTGCGTCAGCGTCTCGATGGTCTGGCGCCGTGCGGCGCTCTGCTGTGCAGCCGCCTGCGGTTCGTGCGCCCAGACCAGGCGCAGACCCTGCCAGGACGTCTCGCCGATGACCTCGTCCTTGGCCTGCACGCAGTGCTCGGCCTGCACGGCGCCGAGGATCTCGTTGAACTCCCCATAGCGGCGACCCGGCACGGCCAGGATGAACTCCAGGGGTTGCGCCGTCTTGCCGATGCGCACCGTCTGCAGCCATTCCAGGTTGTCCAGGCTGAGCAGGCCGCGGTCGGCCACCAGCACGACGCGCTTGACCGGGTAGAGGGCCAGGATCTCGTCGATGACGGCATGCAGCGTCGGCGC
This sequence comes from Metallibacterium scheffleri, assembly GCF_002077135.1. Lineage (NCBI taxonomy): Bacteria > Pseudomonadati > Pseudomonadota > Gammaproteobacteria > Lysobacterales > Rhodanobacteraceae > Metallibacterium > Metallibacterium scheffleri. The sequence goes on from NZ_LDOS01000001.1 coordinate 601,407, forward strand.
CTCGGCCGTGTTGCCCGCCCACACGCGATGCGCAATGGGCAAGCCTTCGGCGGTCTGCACGACGCCGAGCATGACCTGCCGGCGGATGCCGCCGTCCTTGGACAGGCCGAACTGGCGAATCTCGCCGGGCACCTCACTCTGGCCCTCCATGCCGATCGTCGTCATGTCGTAGAACACGATCGACAGGTCCTGATCGACCAGCGGCCGCAGCACCGCCGCCAGGGTGCGCTGCATCGCCTCACTGCGCTCGGCCAGCGTGTCCATGGTGCGCAACAGCCGCTGGTGCGTGACCGAGGTGCTGTCGACTCCCGGCACCCGGGTGCCTTCGAGCCAGCGCAAGACGCCGAGCTTGGACGTGGCATCGCACAGCCGGTTGAAGACCATCACCCGGAGCAATCGCTCGGCATCGAAGGCGCCGTGAGCGTTGCGCAGCACCCGGCGAAACGCCTCGTCCCAGCCCAGCTTGTGCCACAGCGCGTGCAGCATCCACGTGTCGCCCACCGCCAGCGCCGGGGCAAAGCGCACCGAGGGCGCCTGCGGCTCCTCGCCGTCGATGACGCGGTGCAGACCGCGAATCAGGGCATCGGCCCCGCCGGTGCGGACCTGCTCCAGGCGACCCAGCGTGGCGACGACGCGCTGGCGGGAGACCCCGCGATCATCGCGGTACGCCTCCACGAGCTTGACGTAGCTGCGCGGACCGGAACGGGTGAGCTTGACGAACATGTCGCCACTCTACTGCACAAAATAACGCTACTGAGCATACTCTGCTAAATAACGTGTCACTACAGCATGGCCGCTTCGGACGAGCCAAAACCCTTGTCGCGACACACCTTCAGAGCAAAATCTCCGCTCGAAGATGTCGAACTTGGGCGCAGCAGATCCACCAGCCATCTGGCGTCCGTCGCCACCGGCAGTTGCAGGCGCAACTCGCTCGGCCACGTCAGCGCCAAGTCCGGCGGCGCGGCCGCCGGCTCCTTCCTCGGCGCGGTCCCATCACGCACCCGGATCGGGATCAGGCCAAGACCAGCACCCGGCGCGTCGTCGGCCTGAACCACGGCAGCGGTCGCCGCTTCCCTCCGCAGCCGCCGCTGCCAGCGCTGCAGCGTCGAGCGACCGATGCCACGCGCCGTGCAGTACGCCGTCCGGGTCATCCCGCTCGCTTCCAGATCCGCCAACCGCTGCTGCCACAACACCCGCTTCTGCACCTGACTCGTCATCACCACGCCCGCATCCGAAAACCAGGCGCGAGCGTGCAACAGCCAGACCGTCAAACAACAGGTGCCGCTGATGGACGCTTACTATCGATCTCCTGAACCGCATGGTCCGGGCCACCCATTTCGCCACTTGATACGATCCATATGCGCTCGGCTGGCGCGGCGTGCATATTGGTGTAGCAGAGCCACAGAAAGTAGCCACCCGCATCACCCTGTTGCTCGATCTGCCCTACGTGCAGTGCGCTCCTCACTTCATTCAGCGTGGTGTGCTCGAAGCGGGCACTGAAGACTCCCAGCGCGAAGCCTGCAGCAGGCTCACTGCGGAGCGTGGCACGGTACGGCATGACGCGCCAGGATGGGAGCACGGGTGGAGGCGTCTTTGCCGAGATCGGCGCAGGGGCACAAGCGAGCGACAGTAAGCATCCTGCGGCGAAGCTTGTTACGCCACGAGTCTTCTGGATCGAAGACTTTTCAGGTGCCACACGGTGACATCCGCAGGTACAACAACTGTTTGAACTCGGTCAAGATCTGCAGTGACATTCTTGTCCCCTTCGGTTACTTCACGCTATTGGCCAGTTTGGGGCTGCCGCATGACCCCGTGGCTTAACGTGCGGCGTGACAGTGTGCTGGATAAGTGCTGTCACGTGAATAATATTATAGATTCAGATCAGCTAAATAATCACTACGACGAATCAGTGCGCGACTATGCCTCCAAAGGGCAGGTTGAGCTGAGGCAGACCAGATCAACTTGGAATGACGCAAAACCTCGAATGTGTGGAAAGGAGGAGCGTGTTCCGCAACTACGATCAAGTGTCCATCCCGCAAGTCTTGAGTAAGCAGTCTCGCAACTCGGAATAAGCGATAAAACTTGTAGATAGCATCGGCGGCAATGACTGTAGCGATAAGCAAGATTATTTCGCGAATATCTGTTGGCACTGACCTTAACGGTCCGTGCGACATTCCGGATGTGACATTCATTAGCACAAGGATAAACCACGCGATAAAAAAGAACCTGATCCGGATATTTCTTTTGAGACGCTGCGCGGTCGCCGTTATTTCACTGAGTTCTTCCATGGTAAATGAACGAAGGACTGAGGTGCGACGAACCGTCGTTGGCTGTTTGCTGGTTTCGATGTTAGAGGTCGGCGGCGCAGTCTCTGTAATCTCGGCGGCAATGCGCTTCGGCGGGACCCTGTTATTTGCCTTAAGTATGAATCTTGAGCCTGGAAGCACTTCGATGCTTTCCAGAGCACTCTCGCACAATGAGGCTTTTTTAGGTATTCTAGATGGTGAATCTGACAAAGCCTCAAACCGCTCGACCACGCCGATTTCCAGATCAAGCCGCAGCAGTTTGCGCTGCTTTTTGATGTCGCGAAAGCTCAGAAATGCAAATGCTGGTAAAATATAGATGCCGCAGACTAGCAGTATCACGCTGACCACTTCGGCGATCAGTGTCGTGTGGCTTCCTGCGAACGCAATCAGACCTAAAACAAGGCACGTTGGTGATGCGGCAAGGAGAGCCGCCGGCAACCAGTATTGATTCCTGAATCGCTGCGCCTCCGAACGCAAGTAATTCATCTCGCCGGCGTCAAGCCTGCGCGTTCCAGCACTTCGCAAGCCCTTACACCAGCGCGCACGTAATGGAGCCGCCGCTTACACTCTCTCTCCTGCGGTTTGATCGATCTGCATTGTATGTTGTGGGTTCGAGATGGCGTCAGTGCGGTGAGCGGTAAGCTCGCACTCAATGTATCGTTGTTCTCGGCGACTCCAACCGCATCCACGCGGCCGGTGTGTAGCTGTAGTTCATATATCGCCAAGCTCGGGCAATGCCAATGTCATAGCCGTACGCAAGCTGCACCGAGACGACGTCCCGCGTACTGGCGCCAGGAACGTCCCGGAGGAGAATGGATGCAAAGGAAGCTGCTGCACTTTTCGGATCGGCTGGCCAGCGTCGCATCACCACCGACGCGCTGAGCATCGTGGTTTTGTGCATCACGCTGCCATTGAATGACGACCAGCGTGTACCCTCGTTCACCGAGGCCGAAACAACATGGCTCTGTGCGTCCAACGTCCGCCCCACCCGCAGGATAGGCGCCAAGAATGTGAGTCGCGACGCGATCCAGAGTCCACCCAGAGGGAGGACGAGACTCAGCGCAACGGCAACCGCAATCACGATTTTGTGCACGCGCCGCAGCGGCGTGGGAAGTGGTGCGGAGGCAGGGGCTTTGACGACGAATGCACCCGTGGCCAGATCGTGCACGGACTGCCGGGTCGGCAGGTTGAACAGCAGCAGGTAGAGAATGGAGAACCCAAGTCCAAAGACGAGGATCGACAGGACCATGGCGACCCATGGGATCATGCTGTCGGCGCCGAGCATGAGACCGTTCAGAAAATAGGGAACGAAGAAGATCGTGGACCGGAACAGCGCTTGCGCAAGGCTGAGCGCGTGTCCGCTGTGATCCACCACACGGATCCCAAGAAGACGTTTTCCGAGGGTACGGCCACCACCGACGCGGCTCTCTAGGACGCCGAAGTAGGCAACTGCAATGACAAAGCCCAGAAGCCGACCCCAAGGACCCAGTGCAGCCAAGCGCGCAAACGCGACGGCACCCAGCGCTATGCCGATGATCCCGAGAACGAGGCCATCGATGCAAAAAGCACCTAGCCGACGCCACGCACCTGAGTAGGCAACGGGCGCACCCGAACCACTACCCGACTGCGGTGCATCCGACATGACTTCCCCCTTGGAGTCAAATGTGCCGCACGATTATCGTTGGAGCCTATCTTCCCCGGCCATCACGCTGGGCACGTTACACAAAAATCAGTGCTGTAGCCAGTTGCGGCTGTGGGTCGACTGTGCACCTCGCTGAGAGACGGTCGCGAGACCCAGGATGAAACGGCCGCCCACGCCGGCTCTCGACGCCTACCTTGGCAAAAAACCAAGAGATAAGGATGATCCTCTCGATGGCGACTGCCCAATCGAACATGCTCCCACAGGTGTTACGGAAGAGAGTTCTGTGGCAGCCTTAAAGCATTTCGCAACTCTGTTGCGCCATGGACTTCAGCTCAAGCATCCTTCGGCGCAAGATTTGCGCATCGCCGCCCCACGACATGCTCTCGGCGTGAAGCGTTATCAAGGCGCCGACAACATTTTCCCGCCGACGAATTTTAGAGAACGCCGTGGCAAGCTCGTGAGCCAACTCCAATACGATATCCAGTCCTTGGGCAGTTTCATTTGTACGGAAGTCACTTTCCTCATGCACGTCATAGGGATCCGACAAGAGTGACAAGCCACACCGTAGGCGCTGCCAGTTCAGCAGGGCTGCAAACCAGAGGTCGTGCTCTTGGAACTCCCAATGCGTGATCTCATGCAACAGCAGATCGATCCTGCTGAGATGGGCTGCCTTGTGAGTATCGCTGCCAGAAATTGCCGCAAGCGGAATCGGATCATCCGACCCCGAACTCAGCAATGGCACCTCGTCCCAGTGCGCGCCAAGACCTCCGCCATGGTCGACGCTGTCACAAACTAGAAAATGCCTGTTACCCAGGTCGTCGCTAAGCGCCTGCAGCTCAAGCACATCATCAAGTCGTCCAACGCATTTCGAAAACTCCCGTAGCATGGCGGCCAAGAGCGCAGCATCGATACGGTCCTTTACCAAGTGGCCGGCGTTGAGCGCCTGGATGGTCAGTTCAATGACGAGGTCCTCAGCACAGTGAGGAAAAACTGGAAAGTCTGCGAGTGGCCGTTTCAATTTAAGTACCTCTTGGTGGACATTTTGGCTTCGACGCCAACTGAGCCGCCCCGGCTTTTGTAAAGGCTGGCTGGCGTGAGTCTGACATTCATGCCGCAATGGCCGACAGGCGCACTTGATCAATCGCCGCCAGCAATTCATCGACCTGCACGGAAGTAAAAAGCTCCTCCGGGCCGCGCGGTGTCAAGTCCGTGAAGGGAGACTCGTACAGCATCGCCGCCTCCATCACGCCGTGCTCGGTGAGGTGATCCACGATCAGGTTCACGAACTCGATCTGGTTGGCGCTCAGCGTCTTGCCGCTGAGAAATCCGGCCAGCGCTTCCTTCGCCGCCTGACGGTCAAGCCCGACCAGTGAGCGCACGAAGAGCCCCAGTCCGTGCGATGCCTCGGCCGCGCGTCGGATTTCGTCCGCAGCGCCGATTCCGCTGTCCGCGAGCATGCGCTGAAGCTCCGCAAGATCGGCGGCGGTCAGCGCCTTATTCATCCGCAACTTGCGAATCGCCACATGATCCTGATGCGCGCGCAGGAACGCCTGAGCCTTGGCACGGAACTTCGTGTAGTCGGTACCCTGGCTGAAACCGGGCAGATCGACCGGCATCTCCCCGCCCATCTCATCCTCGAAGTCGGTGTAGATCGGCTTGCGCTTCTGCTTCTCGATCAGCTTGATCAGATCGCGTAGCCCTCTGCGCATGCCCTCGAGCATGGGGACCGTCACGTCTTGCCACCACGCGTCGGTTTGCACGTCCTGGATGAGCGCCATCTGCTCGCGCACCATCGGAATCGCGGCCTTCTCTTCCAGCAGTCCTGCCAGTTCTTTGACTTGATCCCGCAACCGGGCGAAGCCGGGCTCCGAGCGCAGCATCGCGAGCTGCAGGTTCAGGGCCAGCAGGTCGAAGCGCTTGGCCTCCTCGCCCTCCGGGTCGAGTTCCGTCGGCAGGCCCGCTACCTCGTGCGACAGCTCTGATAACGCCTCTGGCGACAGGATCGCCCAGGCCTCGGGGTGGGCGTACTTTTCGACGCTGCGTCGCCGCGGCCGCACGACGAAGTTGCCGAGGTTCATGGCGGCCACTTCTCGATGCAGCAACGCGGCGACTTGCGCTCGCACCTCGTCGGTGGAATCGGGTTGCCCGTGCGGGGGTGCCCGCTGCTCACGTGTGGCATTGCGCTGGCCTCCTTCCAGCGTTTTGTCCAGCTCGCCGAGCAACTCCAGCCGTGCATTGAACAGGCGCTTGCCCAGCGATTCGCCCAGCGCGCCCTCGGTGGCCGGGATGTTCTGGCTGAAGTACTCCAGGTTCTGGCAATAGTCGAAGACATAGAAAAACTTCTTGTCTTTTCCGGGCTCGAACAGATCCGGGCAGAGGCGCGTACCGCGGCCCAGCATCTGCCAGAACTTGGTTTTCGAGCGCACCAGTTTGAAGAAGACCAAGTTCACGACTTCCGGAATGTCGATGCCCGTGTCCAGCATGTCCACCGAGAGGGCGATGTGCGGTGCCTTGTCCTTGGCCGAAAAGCTGTCGATCAGGCTCTGCGCATACTCGGTTTTGAAGGTGATAACGCGCGCGAATTCGCCCTTGTAATGCGGATAGTTGGCGTTGAAGCGCTCGGCGATGAACTCCGCGTGCGCCTGGTTCTTGGCGAACACGATGGTCTTGCCGAGCCGGTCGCCGCCGGCCACCGTCTGGCCGCGCGTCATCAGGTGCTCCAGCACCTTGTCGACCGTGTCCTTGTTGAACAGCCATTTGTTGACCGCCTCGGCTTCGACGCGGTCCGGGACGTCTCCGTCCTCATCCCACTCCAGCGCATCCCACTGGTCCTTGTCGTCTTCCGGCAGATCGTCGTAGCGGATGCCCTCGCGCTGGAACTTGAGCGGCACCGAGACGGCCCGGGGCGGGACGAGGAAGCCGTCACGCACCGCTTCGTCGAGCCCGTAGGCGTCGGTCGGCACGCCGTCCTCGAGGTCGAACAGGCTGTAGGTGTTGCGGTCGATCTCATCCCGGGGCGTGGCTGTCAGGCCGACCAGCAGCGAATCGAAGTAATCGAAGATGGCGCGGTACTTCTGGAATACCGAGCGGTGCGCCTCGTCGATGACGACCAGGTCGAAATGTCCGACGCCGAAGCGGCGCTGGCCGTCGCCACCGCGCCCAGCGCGGTCGTTTGACACCTCGTCGATCAGCCCCATCATGGTGGGATAGGTCGAGACGAAGACACGCCCCTCGGCCTCCTTCTCGGTCACCAGGTTGACCGGCGACGCATCCGGCAAGTGGCGCTTGAAGGCATTCACCGCCTGGTTCACCAACGCCACGCGGTCGGCGAGAAACAGAATGCGCTTGGCCCAGTTGCAGCGCATGAGCAGGTCGGCCAGCGCGATCACCGTGCGCGTCTTGCCGGCGCCCGTCGCCATCACGACCAGCGCCTTGCGGTCGTGGTCGCGCTCGAACGCCTCGGCGATGCGCCGGATGGCGCGCGTCTGGTAATAGCGCTCGACGATGGCGCGATTGATCGCGCCCGTGGCCAGCGGCTTGCGCGTGGTGCGGCGCTGGATCGCAAGCTCCAGTTCTGACTTCTTGTAGAAACCTTGCACCGCACGCGGGGGGTAGCGGGCGTCGTCCCACAGCCAGTGTTCGTAGCCGTTGGAGTAGAAGATCACCGGGCGCTGGCCGAACTGGCGCTCCAGACAATCGGCGTAGAGCTTGGCCTGCTGCTGGCCGACGCGCGGATCGCGGCGCGTGCGCTTGGCCTCGACCAGTCCGAGCGGCTTGCCGTCGTCGCCCCACAGCACATAGTCGACGAAGCCCTTGTCCTCCATGTTGGGCATGCCGGCGACTTCGAACTCGCGGTCCTGCGGCTGATCGAGCGGCCAGCCGGCCTCCTTGAGCAGGAGGTCGATGAAGTAGTCGCGGGTTTCGGCCTCGGAGTAGTCGTGCGTATCCGGCTGCGCCGCTGCCGCCTGCTTCGCCGTCGCCACCTCGGCGCGCAGGCGCTTCAATTCCTCGTCGAGCGTGGTCTTGTCGGCCAGCAAGGCGGCGAGTTTCTCGTCGCGTTCGCGCAATCCCGCTTCGAGCTGCTGCAGCTGCTCAGCCGTCTGGCTGGATGCCGATAGGGGCCTGGGCAACGCGGCTGCGTCGAAGACAAGCCCGGGCGCCGGTCGTGCTGCGCGGCCGTAGGTGCGGGCCAGCCAGTACGTCACATGGAACAGTTCCCGGACCGCAACGAGGGCATCGTCGGACGGGATCGCGCGGTGGCTGTGGACCGCGCGGTTGCCCAGCGTGATGATGACCTTCGCCTTGTTGAACACCGCCTCGCCGGCGGTGATCTTGAAACTGGGCTCGTGGATCAGCGCCGACAGGTTGTCCTGATAGGGAAGGTTGAGCGCGGCGTCGTGCTTGTAGGTCCAGGCAACGGCCAGTTCGAGTGCTCTGCGCGCATAGAAGCAGGCCGTGCGTGGGTCGGCGTGCACGGCGGCCGCGGCCTTGCCGGCGGCCTCATGCACGGTGGGCCATTCGCGTTCAAGGAAATCGAATGGGCTCACGCTTCCGGCTCCACTGGATCGTCAGTGAACAGCCGCACGTACGATTCGTAACGAAATCGGCGATGACGCGCGTGGCCGGTCACCTCGACCAGGATCTTCAGCTGCTCCAGGCGAGAGACGAGGTTGTTGGCCGCAGGATAGGTCGTGCCGATGAGGGCCGCGACATCGTTGACCGCAACGATCGGTCTGTCGAACAGCGATTCCAGCACCTTGTGTCCATTGCCGGCCGCACGCCCAAGGCTGTGCGTGATTTCAGCCCGATGCGTCTCGCGCAACGCGAGCACCCGGCGCGCGGTCTCCGTGGCCTCGGCGCTGACTTCCGCCACGCCGCGCAGGAAAAAGCGCAGCCAGCCCTCCCAGTCGCCCGTATCGCGAACCGCCTGCAGGCGTTCGTAGTAGTCCTGCCGATAACGCTTGAAATAGTGCGACAGGTAGAGGACGGGCCGCTGCAGAATGTTGCGCTCCGTCAGCAGGAAGGTGATCAGCAGGCGGCCGACGCGCCCGTTGCCGTCAAGGAAGGGATGGATGGTCTCAAACTGCGCATGGGCCAGACCAATCCGGATCAGCGCTGGCAGATCGTCCTCGCGATGCAGGAACTGCTCCAATTCACCGAGTGCCTGCGGCACCAGCTCAGGTGGCGGTGGTATGAAGCTCGCCGTCGCCAACGTGCAGCCACCGGGGCCGATCCAGTTCTGGGTGCGGCGCAGCTCCCCCGGGGTCAGCCGGCCACCGCGGACGCCGCGCATCAGTCGCTCATGGATTTCGCGGATCAGTCGCACCGATACAGGCAGCTCGGCCAGTCGCTGCAAGCCGTGGTTCATGGCCGCGACGTAATTGACCACTTCCGCGACATCGCGTGGGCGGGTGTCGGCGCCAAACAGATTGGCTTCGGCGGCCAGCAGATCCTGCAGCGAGCTTTGCGTCCCTTCGATCTGGCTGGACAGCACCGCCTCCTTGCGCACGTACATCAGCACGAAAAGGTCGGGATTGGGCAGCGTGTGCACCGAGCCGTCGAGGCGACCCAGGGCGCGATCGGCCTCCGAAAGCAAACGCTGCATATCGCCCTGGATCATCACGGGCGGTATGGGCGGCAGCAGTGCTGGGATGAATGCGCGGTAGCCGGAGGGCTGGCGCTGATAGCTGCCGGCGCGCAAGGAATGACCCGTCGAGACCTCGACCATATGCAAGCCTACCCTTCCTATGCTGGCGCGCCCCTGCTGTATTAAAGGCTCTCTTTAGCATGGAGGCAAGCAGCCGCCATGCTAAAGGTTCGACGCCATCCAGTCTGAATCTACAAGAGCAGGCATATCGGCGCGGCGCATTCTCATGCATGGCCTAAGCCGTGCGCTAAAGATTTTTTAGGCGGCGCATTTTTTTGATGCGTTTTATAAAGCACTGTTTTCGGCACACAAATTTTGCGCGCGTCTTTTTTAAGCGTCGAACGGCACTACGCAAAAATCTTTAGGCATCGCCCGCACCCTGACCCGATGAGGCCAGCTTCCAGCGTGCCCAGCGGCGCTGATTCGACAAGGCGACCCTGCCTTCCCGGCGCAGCTCCGCAAGCAGCTGTTGAACCGCCGATGCCGGCAAGGCCGGGAGCACTTGTCGCAACTCGCTCAGCGGCGAGCCCACCTGCCCCACGGTACCCAGATGCTTCAGCAACAGCGCTTTGTTGGTCTCGTGGTCCAAGCCCTTCTTGCGCGTGTGCACCCCGCGTGCCCCCAAGGCGGCATACATAGCCTGCGACAGCATGTAACCGCGGCCACGCCCCACCCGCTCGATCACACCAGCGTCGATCAGTGCCGGCAGACGTTGCTTCAGCGCCTCGCTCAGCGGCTGTTCGCGGCGCAGGTGATCCAGCACCAGAAAGTCGGAGGTCGAAAAGCTGCGCAGACGTTCCTCGCCAACGCGCTCAAGAAAGCGCACGAAGGCAGGGCTTTCGATCGCGCCCTCCAGCGTCAGCCGCACCTCGTGCGCCGAGGTACCGGCGAAGCTCGGCAAGGGCTTGCCCTGTCGAATCGCGCTCTCGAACATCAAATTCATGCCCTGTCCCGAGCGCTCGATCAGGCCGCACTTCGCCAGCGCCTCGGCCAAGCGGCGGTTGCGCGGATTCTGCTGGTCGAGAATGTTCTCGGGTGTGATGCCGGCCGGCAGCCCGCCCGGGCTGACGACCTCGAGCCGCCGCGCCCACTGCCGCACGAACACCGAGCGGCCATCGCGATAGTCGCGGTGCGCCACAGCGTTGAGCAGGGCCTCGCGCACGGTGACTTCATCAAAGCTGGGCACATCCATGCGGAACAGGCCGTCCTGATAGCTCTGGCGTTCGTTGCGCAGGTTGATCTTGGCCCAGATCGCGTCTTGCCAGAGGAAGAAGCCTTCGCGATATTCCTCGCGGTCCGCCGCCGGACCCGATGCTTCCGAGGATCGGTATTCGAACACCAGTTCGGCCTGGGCCAGCCGGCGCCCCAACGCCGCGCGGGTGCCGAACAGGATCAGCGCTGCGTAGGTGACACCGCCATTGATCAGCAACTCGGCATCGAAGAGCGTTTGTTCGTCGGTCCATTGCAGCTTGCGCTCGTCTCGCGTTTTCTTGCCCCATCGCTCGCGAAACAAGGCGATGGCTTGCGCTGCAAGATCGTCGAGCGTAGCGCCGGGACAGCATTCGGCGGAGAAGTCAGGCCCGGTCTCGGCGAACATGGCCCGCAATTCCGTATCACTTAGCGCCGCCAGTTTGTCACCCGCCCGCTTGAGGTAACGCCCGTCGATCTGCCAGGCCGTGCCGGGAAGTCGCGGCGGCACATGGACGACCAGCACTCGACCGTCGGCGGTTCGCACCTCCTCCACGGGAATGCGATGCGACAGCCGGTCGTGCAGACCGGCTTCAGCGCGCCCAGGCTCCGCGAACGCTGCCGTGCCGACGATGTGGCGCGGGCGCCGGTCGGTCACGCCGAGAATGATCTTGCCGCCACCTTCGTTGGCCAAGGCCACGCAGTACTCCACCAGCTTGTCGAAGTGATAGCTCTGCTTCGCTTCCTTGAACTCGAGGCGAACCCCTTCGGGCTCGGCCAACCAGTGCTGGAGTTGTTCGGCGGTGGTCTGCATGACGCCCCCTCAGCCGCCGCGGTACACGACGTCAGCGTCGAGCGCGTTGCTCAGGTACGGCGTGAACCCGGCAAGCAGGATCGACATGGCTACCATGTCGCGCATGTCGACAGCGCGCAGCGCACCTGCGGGATTTCCGCCGTGCCGAATCCCCGGATAGTCGCTGGCGAACCCGTAGAGGTTCTTCAATGACGCCTTGATCGCACCATGCGGCCAAGTCGTAACCTGGTTGCATATACCGCTCAACTCGGCCTCGGTGACGCCGGGCGTCGTTCGTCCGATAGCCTCCAGCAGGTTCACCTGCTTCTGGATGCAGGTCTTGATCTGCCCGTCGGAGCAATCGTGGCGCAGGTTGCGCATGGCCTCCTCGAACTCCTTCATCAGCGTGTCGAGGTGCGCGTCCAGACACGTCATCCCTCGCAGATCCCGCACGAGGCTGGCGAACATACCGGGCAGCGTCGGGCACAAGGTACAGGGGCGACGCAGGTCATAGCGGAGGCTGAATTTTTCGATGAACGCGGTGAGCAGGTTGAAGTAGCGATTCGACAGCTCATCGCCACGAAATTCTTCTAAGGCGTCGTACGCCGACTCGAAGAAGTCGACGAGCACGCGCTCACCGGCGAAGTCGTTCGCGGTAATCGCTTCGAACGCCATGCGACTCTGTACGGGGTTTTCGATGAGATCGGCGAGGTTTCCAACCGAGGGCGGCGCCTTTAGCGCCTTTGCGAGTTCGCGGTACAAGTCGCAGAAGATGTCCTCCCGCACATCCTCGTGGTCTGTCAGTGGCAGCCAGATCTCGCGCCATGTTTCGGACCATGCGCCGATGAACTCGCCATGCATGGTTACAGCTCTCCCCGGAAGGCGCGGTGCTGGAGGGAGGCGAAAAGCGAGTCCATTTCGCCGAGCCAAGTACGCATATGGCGGTGGATGCTTTCGCTCGCGGCCACTCGGGCAGCGAACAGGTTCTGCATTTCGCGCGGCGGACGGATGACCCTGAACTGTTCAATCGCTGACTTGGTGATGGCCTCGCGGGTTGCCCCGGCGCGAGCGATTTTGAGAAGTCGTTCCTTCACCGCCGGGGACAGGAGGCACTGCTCAAGGAAACACGGATTGAAAGCCGACGTCGGGCGGATGATCGCCACATGTTGATTCACCCTCGCAGGAAGCACGTCTGCCGGCGCACGGCATACCCGTGCAACGCTCGCGCCCGTGATGTTCAGCAGTACATCGTCAGCTTTAACGACGACACCCTCAAGCTGTGCGGCTTGTTCGTTATCGATGAATGCAAGGCCGTCTCTCAGGAACGCACCGTCTCGGACATTCATGCTCCTGATGAGCTTGATACCAGCAGCCTTGTAGGCCTCTTCCCCACCCCGAGGCGTCGCTCCGCTCCCGATTTTGATCGCATGGTCGCCGATAGGAACCTGCGGCCACCGCTTCGCATTCGTGGCGGGGTCGCCGAACATGTCGAGGAAGATGGATTGGGTGAGGGTGTCGAGTTGGGTGAGAGCGGCGCGGCGCTTGGCCCGCAGCGCGTCCGCTTTGTCCAGGATCTCCGCAATCCGCCGCTGCTCGGGGAGGGGCGGTAGGGGCAGTTTCGAGTCAAAGACGATTCGATCACTGACAGCGGGATAGCTCGCCCCGGTCGCCAACCTGGCCATATCGCTAACAAAGCGTGGCGAGCGAACCCAGTGGAATAGGTATCCACCATCCAACCTCTCGGGACGCGGCCGTACCACGCAGAATCCAGTGGACGCGGTCGCGCCATCGAGCTTCTGAGGCACACGCGCAACCGCATTTAAGTTGGGTCGAACCGTCGACACGAGAACATCGTCAGTGCGAATGAGCTGCCGCGCCCTGCTTGGGGCGTCTACACAGGCGAGCTGTCGCGCACCTGTAATCGCCTTGGCATCCTGGTCGACTGCGCTTAGGTCGATGTATGTAAAGGCACTATCAGGGTCATCGCGCTCAGGCACCCAGGATGTCACCGGCTCCACAAGTTCCCCGATCGTGGCATGCGGCACAGCGCTCATCCGAGCATCCCCTCCAGCTCCTTCATCCCCTGCTGGATCTCCTCCTCCAGCGTCGCCAGCTCGGCGAGGATCTCTTTCGGCGCGCGGTGTTCGATCGCCTCGTGCACCACTTCCTTGTAGCGGTTGAGCGAGAGGTCGTAGCCCTGAGCGGCGATGTCGGCCTTGGCCACGCAGAAGCTCTGCGCGGTGCGCGGGCGTTCGCGCTCGGCGCCGTCGCGTTCGGCCCAGCGTGCCAGCACGTCGGGCAGGTTGTTCTTGGCGTGCTCCTCCGCGCTGAGCGCCAAGCGCGGTGTTGGGCCGAGCTTGTCCTCGGCCAGCAACGGCGCGCGCTTGTCGTCGAGGCTCCAGCCGTCGGCCTCGACCTCGTAGAACCAGACGTGATCGGTGCCACCGGAGTTGGTCTTGGTGAACAGCAGGATCGCGGTGGAGACGCCCGCGTAGGGCCGGAAGACACCGCCGGGCAGCTTGACCACGGCATCGAGCTTCTGGTCCTCGACCAGCATCCGGCGCAGCGCCCTGTGCGCGGTGCTGGAGCCGAACAGCACGCCATCGGGCACGATCACAGCGGCACGGCCACCGGGCTTGAGCAGGCGCAGGAAGAGCGCGAGGAACAGCAGCTCGGTCTTCTTGGTCTTGACGATCTGCAGCAGATCCTTGGCCGTGTTCTCGTAGTCCAGGCTGCCGGCGAAGGGTGGATTGGCCAGCACCAGCGTGTACTTCTCTTCCTCGCCGGCGTGGTCCTGGGCGAGGGAGTCGCGGTAGCGGATGTCGGGGTTCTCCACGCCGTGCAGCAGCATGTTCATGCTGCCGATGCGCAACATGGTGTTGTCGAAGTCGAAGCCGTGGAACATGCGGTGATGGAAGTGCTCGCGCAGCCTGGCGTCGTGCAGGATGTCCGGGTAGCGCTCGCGCAGGACTTCGCCCGCCTCGACCAGGAATCCCGCCGTGCCGCAGGCCGGATCGCAGATGACATCGGTGGGCTGCGGCGCGGTCAGCTCCACCATCAGCCGGATGATGTGGCGCGGGGTACGGAACTGGCCGTTCTGCCCGGCGCTGGCGATCTTGCCGAGCATGTATTCGTAGAGGTCGCCCTTGGTGTCGCGATCCTCCATCGGCACGGCGTCGAGCAGGTCCACCACCTTGGACAGCAGCGCCGGCGTGGGGATGGTGAAGCGCGCGTCCTTCATGTGGTGCGCGTAGGTGGACTCGTCACCGCCCAGCGTGCGCAAAAACGGGAAGACATGGTCGCCAACGACGACGTACATGTCGCCCGGGGCAAAGTGCTTGAAGCGCGACCAGCGCAGATCCTCGTAGGGGCGGCCCCTGGGATCGATGCCTTCGGGGAACACCCGCTGTGCCATCGGCTGTTTGAGCCGCGCGGACTTGTTCTCCTCCAGCGTCTGCAGGTCGTCCAGCCGTCGCAGGAAGAGCAGGTAGGTGATCTGCTCGATGACTTCCAGCGGATTGGAGATGCCGCCGGACCAGAAGGCGTTCCAGACTTGGTCGATTTGGTTCTTGATGGTGCCGGTGATCATGCGGGCAGGGTTCCGGTTATCAGCGTGGTGCGCGACCGTCTCTCAGCACGCGTCCGGAGAGGCGATCAATGATGATCTAAAGCGTAATACGTTGGGCGCGCGATGCGATTTACGCTGCTTCAGCCGGAATCCTCACTGCAACCAGACCGTGTCCCGGGCGGTGTCTGGCAGAACGGCCAGCGATGCGTCGTGGGCGCGCTTCGCGCGGCGCAGGATCAATGCAGTTTCGGCGATGCGCCGCGCATCGGTCTTGTCGAGCCTGCTTGCCGTAACAATCTCCGGAACGATCTTGTACAGCATGACACGCTTGATCTGGATGAGGCCAAGCGCATCGAGCGCAGGCTGGATCGCCTGCTCAAACAGCTTGGACTTGTGCTTGCCGTGCTGCACCCTGCGCGCCTGTCGATAGGCAGCAAGCACCTGATTCTGGACGTGCAGGATCTCGGGTTGCTTGCAGCCTGCATGATCCGCAACGAGAGCCAGCGAGGGCAGATAGCAGACCGCCGCGCGCCGCAGCAGATTACGCAGCGCAACTTGAAGGCGGACGGAGCCGCGAAGACGGCTGCGCGGTGTCAGCGGGAGATAGTCGAAGCCTTGCCAGAATCCGAAGAACGGCTCGCGCTGCGCGGTCCTGACCGGATCGAGCAGGATGTCCAGCACGGAGCAGCCATGCATCCCGGCCAGGTTCACGAGCATCTTGAGCGAAATTTTCGTGGCGGGTGCATAGGACCACAGCGATACGACCGAGCGCAGCGCGGACGGCAAATCCGCTCGATCACCGTGCATAACGCTGAAGGCTTCCAGAAATTGGTGGAAGCGATCTGCGGGCAATTTTTCTTGCGCGGGATCCGAGCAGAGCTCGATCACCTGGTCGACTTGCGATTCGACCCAGCGATCCAATGGGGTCAGGTGTGCGCTAACCGGCTCTGCGTCCCATCCGAGAGGTGTTCGGCAAAATCGACAGGCTCGCCGCGCCCGGTAATGTGTACGGACCGGCTGCGCTTTGCCGCAGGATCGGCAGCGGTCCACGAGTTCACTGCCATGCAGCGAGCAGAGCTTCTTGATCTCGATCGACCAGGTGAGCGGCTCTGCAGATCTGTCCACATCCCACTGCAAGTAACACACAGGGCACCAGCGTCTGGCGCGCGCCGCACTGGAGAAGGCGTGCACGCCCATCACCGCGGAGCAGGCCCATGGCGTGCCATGGCGAAGGAGATCGTTCTGGCCGGTCAGCCGCTCGATGGCCGCGATACGCGCTTCAAGCTCCGTTTCATTGCACAGGAACGGAGACGACGTGCCATGCGGCGGAAAGAGGATCTGTCCTGCCGCAGCGTTGCAGATCTCGAGCATCCTGTCATGCGTGATGCCCACGAGATCCACGAGACGTATCAGGTAGTGATCGAGGCTCTCGACCTGTGCAGTCCCGGTGCCGCGCAGCTGCAGCGGCGGCAGCGCCGTCCACATCCTGGCCTGGGGTGGCGACAATGGCTTGAAGGATTGTTCGGGCGCCATCGTGCTTGACATCGACATTGCAGTTATTTCGTGCATCAATGAGAAGTCGCCATGCTGGTCAAGCGTGAACGCCGCCGGTCATGGCGGGCCGGGCAGTAGAAGCCGCCTGGCCAGTGTGCCGTGGTGAGGCATGGTAGGTCTTGGCTTCGGTGCAGTACCGCTGCATATGCTCGACCAGCGCAGGCCCTGTCGATGCGCTTTTCAACTGCCGCAGGCTGGCCAACAGCACGACATTGATCCGACATGTCTCGGTGCCCATGGAGGAGAGGCCGTTATCGTGACCCGCAGGCGTCGCAATTCATGAGACGGAGGGCTGTAGTTCCGGGCGAGCAACGATTTGCCCGTCTTGACGCATGGTCAACCATAACCCTGCAAGCCGATCCATTGTCGATGCGCGCCAACAGGCACGTCTATCTTAGGTCGTCGGGGGTGACGGTCGATGTGACTTCTTAAGAGTCGCCCTGCGCTGCTCGCGGCGCCGTTGCTGGTCGCGCCAGACTGTGCCGGGGATCCAGTGCGCAGGCAGCACGGGATCCTCGATCTCGACGAATCGATGTGTCAACGGATCGCGCGGCCGATATTCGCGGATCGGCTCGTGGTTCGGATCAGACGCCTGGCGCTTGATGATGTCGAGATCGACATCGAACATGATGAACGTCGAGATCTCCCGATACCTCACCGTTTCGAGCAACTTGAAGAGTTGATCGACGTGTGGAGCCAGCCATGACTCCTTGAGCGCCGCCGGCGCGGCCCGGTAAACATCCATACACGCCGTAAAGTGGTAGTCCAGCTCACCTTGAGCTTCACACATGCGTGCGACCCAGACCGCGGCGATGAATCCCCAGATGTCGCCACGCCTCACGAGACTCGACGTGTCCTTCTCGTGCAGGGTTGGCACCCAGTGACGACGCTCGCGGAGTTCCTCGTCGTTCGGGAATCTCCAAACGATCAGCGGAACACGCGTTTCGCGGTAGGGCGCGAAGAGCTTCCGTAACTCTTGAACGGTGAACGGGCGATCTTCAAGTAAGCGGGAACAGTGGAGAATCGAAAACGGCCAGTGTGCCTGACAATAGGCGCTCGATTCGTTGTGCGGACAGGCGCGTCGGCAGGGCTTTTCCCGTTCGCCACTTGTCAGCAAGGCTCGATCTGGCTCGGCCGCGGTACACGCACTCCCTGACGAAATCCCGCCACGCAAGCCCTGATCGTCGTACTGCATACTCAAGCCAGATCTTGGTGTGGAATTCACGAACTGGCTGGGCACCCTTACTTTTGCTGCCGTCCATGTGACGAAGGGTGTCAACGAAACTGGTACGCACGTGAGTCAAATTCTCGCTGGTGCACTCGATCGCAATTGACGCATCGAGCGCTGTTGAATACTGAGCAATACTCCGCGAGCGACAGACCCGCCGGAGTGGCCACCGCATGGCAACCAAAAGACTAGCGCAGACCAGCGGCGACCGTGTGCAGCGAGTTGAGGACGGCTTGGTTCTCAGGTACGGCCCCTTGCTGACCATGGCCGATGTTTCAGAGGTTCTGCGCTACCCAAGCGTCCAAGCGGTGCAGAAGGCTCGGCTGCGGGGCAGTCTGCCGATCAAGATGGTTCGAATCCCGCCTCGGCGAGGCTGGTTCGTCAGCAGTCGCAGCCTCGCAGAGTTTCTTGCAACCGTGGAATTGCAGTCGGCAGGCGAGGGCTGCTCGAAAGAGTAAGGCCTCACCGCCATGAGCTGATGGTTGGGAGTGGGTTAGGCACCAGCACAAGTCTCAGGAGCATCCGGTGGACACGAGCTAACTGCAAATCGCTTCAACGAAAGAGCCCACGGGTGGCAACCCATGGGCTCTTGGAGGTGCAGACATTAGACCGTCAGCACCTCCAGTGTACGCGGCACGAGCCGCGAGTCAAGTGCGCCCTGCGGTTCGGGTAGGGGCGCTTTTCCTCAACACTTGGAGGCAGGTATGAATGATCAAGTATTGACGCCAGCAGGCGGGATTGGCACAGCGCACGAGCGCAGTTTGGCGTGGGGAGCGGGAGGCGGTTTACCAGACGCTTGCCCTGACTGCCGCCCAGCAGCGCTCCATAGAGGAATTGGTTCGCTTGAGCCCTGCCCGCGCGGTGGGCAAGGGCGCTTTACGCAACATTCGCGGGAGTCTGCCATCGAAAAAGTGTGAGGCGCTGCGGCTCTTCGAGTCGCACACGGTGGAGCGGATGTTCCTGTATGAACTCGAGTTGGACCCGCAGGTCGTCGGGTATGTCACGCAGGTCCCGCTGACCCGTGTTGAGCGGCGTTTGCCCAACGGGCGCCGGCACATCGCGGCAGCGACCCTGGATGTCCTGGTCTTCTCGCGCAACGCCATCACCCTCGTGGAGTGCAAAGACCTGAGCTGGTTGCGCGCGCATGAGGATCGCAAGGGCTGGTCCTGCAACGACGGAACCTGGAGCTGTGAACCCTATGCACGCTGGGCGGTGGCGCATGGGCTTGCCTTCCGCGTCTGGCATCCGCCTTTTCCCTTTGCCATCTATCTCCGAAACCTGGAGCTTCTCTTCACGCGCTTGGGCGAACCGCTCGACAAGGCAGCCGAGCCTGCAGCAGCCAAGATCCCGAGGCTGCTGAGAAACCACACCTTCACTTGGGCCGATTTACGTGCGCAACTGCCTGGCATCGATGGACGCTCGTTGACAATTCTGTTGGCCCAGCGGCAGCTCTTTGGCACGATCCAGAGTGATCCGATCGGCGCAGATGCATTCCGCATCTTCGGGGACGAAGCACAGGCGCTGGAAGTCGATCAGGCCCTGCTTCACGCGCGCGCGCGGATGCTGGGGACCCCAGGTGAGGAAGTACCGGCCGCCACGCCATCGACGGCAGTAGCGCATTGCGCCATGCGCCGACTGCAGCGTTTGCAGGCCATCGAGAAGGGCGAGGCCAGGCCGACGCGGCGCATGCGCAAACTCGCCAAGCAGGTTGCCGAGGCCGTGCAGAAGGGCGTCACGCCCTATGACGCTTGTCTGCCCTCCTATGCCGTGAGCGGGAATCGCCTGGCGCGCCTGGATGAGACCCAACAATCTTTGTTGCGCAGGGCAGTCAAGGATTTCCAAGGTCGAACGCCACCAATAGCGATCACCAGTGCGTGGACTCTGCTGGAAACGGAATGCAGTGCGGCCGAAGCCGATGCGCCGTCGATCACGACCTTCCGGCGTGCCCTGCGTGCTGAGGATCCAGCACTTAGGGCTTTGAAAACGGGCGGCATGCGTGCCTACCAGGCCACAGCGGCGCGGAGTGATCCGCGCCTGCGTTCCGGCGCGGCGAGCGGTTTCCTGCACACGGTCCACATCGACAGTTCGAAGCGCGATGTGCGCGCCTCGTCCGAGCTGAAACGACTGATCGACCAGCGCCGCGCACTCAAGGACGACGCCGGGCGCGGCTACGACAGCTTCTACATCGCTGTGGACGAATCCTCCGACTCTGTCGTCGGCCACGCATTTGTTGTTGGACCCTCACGCATCGAGGGTGTGGCCTTGCTCATGCGCGAGATCGTGCATCGGCATGGCGCGCTGCCGCGTGCCATCGTGGACGATCGCGGTCCGGACAACCAAAGCCGCTGGCTGAAGCAATTCGCTCTCAGCCGGGGCATTACCTTGCTTGATACGATGTCTGGAGGAAGTCGATCCAACAGCCAGGCTGAGAATCGCATCGGCCAGGTCAACGCGCGTGTCTCCCAGCGGTTGCCGGGGAGCACGCTACCGGATAAGGCCGGACGCTCGGTCGATGGCAAATTCAAAAGCCTGATGACGGCCAAGCTCGAGTTCTTGCAGCTCTGCGGGCTGATCGAAGCATTCCTTTATGAGGACGTTCCGCACATCCCGAATGCACAGGGAGAAACTCCGCAGCAGAGGAAGGAAGCCGCGGTCGAGCGCCTCGGCACGCTGGGTATCCCTTGCCTCTTCGATGATGAGCTGCTGTTTGCAACGTCACCGCGCTGGACGGGTGGCTTCGTTGCAAACGAGAGACGCGGCATCCGGCTGGGCAATCACGATTTCACTTCGCTCGAGGTGCGCAACGCACTGCGGACAGGCACGCCCCAGGAACTGCGATTGGACGCCGCCGATCCCAGCGTGCTGCATGTCATCATCAATGGGCAGCGGCTCAGGGCGTTTCACGGCAAGGTGCAACAACGCGCCGCACTGAGTGCTGCGGAGCGCCTCTGGCTGCGCCTGGTCGAGCCCGCCATCCAGGCCGCCAACCGCGACCAGAAGACTCAAGTCGAGCGCAAGCTGAGCCAGCGCATGGAGCGTGCGCGCGCGGCGGCCGACGCGCATACCCATCTGCATCCGTCGGCGACTGTGGATGCCAGTGAAGTTTCGTCCATGGAAGATCCGGCAACGGCACGCTGGACAGAGCTGTGGGATGACGCCGCTGCGGAGATTCGCTGATGGATCTGCTTGAGCATCCGCATTTTGTCGAGGCGCGCGCACGGCTGCGCGCCGTGCTTGGTAATCCAACAGCGGGGCGCATGATCTTTCTGGTCGGTCCCACCGGGGTCGGCAAGACGACGTTGCGCCACGCCGTGTTCCGCGATCTGGTCGGTAGCCCACAGCAGTGGGGCCAGGGCCGTATTCCCCTCATCGAGGTCTACGCCGAGCTGCCGGCCAACGCGTATTTCACCTCCAAAGCGTTTGCCCAGACGCTGGTGGAGATGGTCACGTTCCCACGGCTCGGCTGGATGAAAGGCGGTGCCCATCGCGAAGCGTGCGAAGTCTTCGAACGCGAGGTGGATCAAGCGCGCGCCCAGCTCGATGGGGTGGATTATTCGCGCGTGCCCGAGACACGGCTCTGGGGCATCTTTGCGCAACTGGCGCGCACACGCGCAGTCAAAACGGTCTCGGTGGAACAGGCGGCGTCCCTGTGCGTGGTCCGCCGCAACAAGCAGCCCGCCGATCACATCCTGCACTTGATGGGGATTGCCGAACAGCTCGAGCTCAACTTCGTGCTGACGGGTGTGACAGCGATGTCCGAGCTGTGGATGACGCGCCCGGAGATCCGCCGACGCGCGCACATCGTCTTGATGCGACCGTATTCCCCCTATCGCGAGGAAGATCGCAAGCATTTCGTGGCACTGCTGCGTGCGATCGAGAACGAGTATGCCGTCGAGCAGGGCGTGCTGCGCGGCATGATCGAGGATCTGTTTGTCGAAACCGCAGGGATCGTCGGCGAGCTTATCCGGCTGGCAGACGACAGCAGGATGCGCGCCCAGCAGTCCGGACGGGAAGCGATCAGCGAGGTGGACCTGCGCGCCTCCTTTCACAATGACGCCGCCGCGAAACAGATGTGGGAAGACGTCCGTCTGTTCGAGGAACTGTGTGCACCCGGTGATCCGCGCGCGCTGAAGAAGCAGGTCCTGCATGAATTGCCACCGAAGGAGCGGCGCGCATGAAGGAATTCCTCTGGACGGCCTTGCCTCCGCAGCCGCTGCGGCACACGGCCACATCGCAAGTGGAGTCGCTTGCACACTACGTGCTGCGGATGAGTGAGATCTTGGGGCTGCCGCTCGCATCGCTGATCAAGCAAGCTGGCATGCAGAAGGCGGCTTGCGCGATTCCATGCTGCGGACTGCTGCCCTGCACCGAGCAGACCCTTCGGGCCATGGAGCATCTCACCGGTCAAAATGACCTTCGATGCGGCACCCTGTGGGCGGTCTCCCGAGCGCTCAGTCTGCATGGCGCCGGCACAAAAAGTCGGCCGCGGCGCTGGTGTCCAAACTGCTATGCGGAGCAAACCCGGGAAGAGTGGAGTGAGCCGCTGGCCTGGTTGATCCGATTGATGCAGACCTGCCCCACGCACGGTTGCGCACTGGTGGATCGATGCCGAATCTGCGGCGACACGCAGCCGCATGGCGACTCGGTGGTTCAACGCCGCCAATGTCGCCAATGCGCAGCATCGCTGGGATGGTGCACCGGTTCGGCGCACCTGGTGCAAAGCGCACTCGAGCGCTGGATCGACGCCCAAGTCCTAGCAATCGTCAACTATGCCGCAAATCCGCAAAGTCCACAGCTTCCGGCCGACGCATTCCACAAGGCATGCCTGCATTTGCAGCGCATCCCGGAACGCTGGGCCCTTGTTCCCGCCGTAGTCCGGTCTCGCTTGCGCCGAGGGACCCGACGTCTCTTGCCGCCGCCGACGCTTGAATTGTTGCTGGAAGTCGCGGCGACCCAGCATTGTGACGTGGTGCCGCTGCTGACGGCGCCTGATGCCACCTTCCAGAGCGCGCTCTGGTCCCCGCTATCGGACAGGCAGGACGCTGGCTTGCGCAGACCGGCAATGCCCCGGCTACGGCTACGGGTCGTGTTGGATCACCTCATGGGTGAAGGGCCAGCCGCCCACCTCCCCCCGGTGGTGTGCATCCTGTCGCGCCTGGGTCTGGAGCTAGACGAGGCGCGACAAGCGGAGCCCGTCCGCGTCGCGCGGTACCAGCAGCGCTACCTCCGTCAGGGTCCGAGTGCCAGGCTGCGCCGGCTCGACATCGCGGTTGCGCGGACCCTGCGGTCCGTCGCATTGACGCAGCATCTGGTGCCGGCGCCGGCGCATTTGATCCGCTGGCGACAACGCCTGACGACTCAGCTGGGGGCCGTCGATGCGAGTCGCGTCTGCGTGACCGCGGTCGAACTCAGCAGCTTGACGGTGGAAGCGTGATGCTGCGATATCGTCATGCCCGCTTTGCAGAGCATTGTGTCAGCGCCATACACACCGTCTGCGCAGAGAGGGCCCGCTTGCGCGACCGCATGGGTCCGTCAGACCGATCGACCAGTCGTCAGCGCGGGCCACCGATTCCATATTGCGCAGGTTTCGGCATTACCTCACGAGGGGAAGCAAAGGGTCCCGACAGCGTCGGTCATGGGGTGACTGCACAGCAAGCGCCGCACCATGGCCTGCCTGTCGCATTGAATGGTCAAATTCACGCGTGAGCGCGTGGAATCAGAAGCGAGGTCCATTGCACGTATGGCATCTGCATCCAAACTAGAAGCATTGCTCGAGGTCGCTCGCGCTGCCAAGACGTTCGAGGCCATGGCCCAGGCGGAGCATGCATTTTTCGTTGCGCTCCTGGACGCCACGGTCTACGCCCATCGGCCGAGCGGCCCGATGCCGCCCGGACGAATACGGTTCATTCAGATCAGGCGACCCGACAATGGCCAGTTGGTTCTTCCGTTTTTTACGGATCAAGCGCAGGCCGAAGTGCCGCTATCGCCCGAGCGAGCCTTGATCGAGGCGACTGGCCGTCAGTTGTTCGAATGGACGCGGGGCGCGACATTGATCATGAACCCGAATCGGGAACAGGCCGTGCTTTACCCGCCGGAGATTGACGCCTTGCTGGCCGGGCGACCGATCGGCACCTTGTCGAGGGAAACCATCCCGCGCGATACGCTCACCGATGG
Source organism: Metallibacterium scheffleri (assembly GCF_002077135.1). Classification (NCBI taxonomy): domain Bacteria; kingdom Pseudomonadati; phylum Pseudomonadota; class Gammaproteobacteria; order Lysobacterales; family Rhodanobacteraceae; genus Metallibacterium; species Metallibacterium scheffleri. The sequence continues at coordinate 625,507 of NZ_LDOS01000001.1, forward strand.
ATGTCCCCCATCGGTCCCCGAGGACGACCTGGTCGAAGTCCTTCGAGCGTGCTTTGCCGCCGAGGGCACGGTCCGGGCGGGCTATCTGATTGAGGTCCGGCGCTCGTGTGGCGAGTCGGAGGAGGTCTCTCTCTTGTTGGTCGTGGTGTCGCATGGACGCCATGCAGAGCGGTTGGCCCACGTGATCTCGCTCGCGCTCGCAACGAGCAAACCGACGACTGCACTCCCCCTGTCGGTGGCATTTCACGATGTCGACCAAGATCTGCCTGCGATCTGCGACCGGGGCATTCAGTTCTATGGAAGCTAGCCCTTCGGGCCGGTCGGCATGCAGCCACGCCCACCCTTCCGATCTTCTGAACAAAGGCACAGGCACGAGAACTCACCCCCAATTGCCGACACGTTTCGCCTGGATCGCATCGGCTTCGAGATCGGATGCGCACGCAGCCGTTCGGCTCAATCGCGGATCCGCATGTGGGCTGACGGTGCATGGTGCAGACACGCTGGCAACAAAGCCTGCCGAATCAGCTGGGGGCAGTCGATGCGAGTCGCGTCTGTGTGACTGCGATCGAACTCAGCCATCTGCCCGCACCAGGGCGTCGCCGCTGTTGCACTGGATCCTGCAGGTAGCGCCGAGCTTCGGTGCTTGCGGAAAGCCCGCGCCTACCCGGGCTGAAGCGCTAGCACCGCGCGCTGCAGATCCGCCAGCGCGCCCCTGATCGCGCTGGAGACCGGCGGCGAGTCCACCATGCCGCTTTCCGTCAGGTTCGAACCGAGCAGCGGGATGCTGATCGAAGCCGCCTCGACGATGACGGCCGACATGGTGCGCAGTGTTTCGCGCAATGCAGCGTCAGCGTGCCGTGCGCGCGGCGAAGCGTTGAGCACGGCCTCCGGCTTGTTGATTGCAGATTCTTGTAGGCGCAGTTGATGAAGGTTTCGCTGCCGACCAGCCAGTCCACCCAAGTTCCGCAGTTCGCGGCCTGATTTTCGTGTTTTGGCGAGCTGGGATCGTTGTGGCTCAAGGGGTTGCGTGGGCGAAACGCGGCAATGCTGTTGTGTCACGCATTGTATGTAATGTGTAATTGGAATGGTGTTTTGCACGTGATACCGTTGTCCCATGTACACGCGCATCAGCCGCTCCGGCGGACGCAGCTACTTGCAGCTCGTGGAGGGCTATCGCACCGACACCGGTACGGTGCGCCAGCGCATCGTCGCCACCCTGGGGCGGCTTGATCAGCTGGAGCCCAAACACCTCGATCCGTTGATCCAGGGACTCCACCGCGCGCTGGGACGCGCCGAGCCCACGGCGGCCCCGGTGACGTATGAGAGCGCGCGGACGTATGGCGATGTCTACGCCCTGCACGCCTTGTGGACCGAGCTGGGCTTTGCCGATGCTGTGCGCGCGGCCTTGCGCTCATCCCGGCGCAGCTTCGATGCCGAGGCGCTGGTGCGGGCGATGGTGTTCAACCGCCTGTGCGCGCCGGACTCCAAGCTGGGTTGTCTGGACTGGCTGCAGACGGTGGCGATCCCGGGCATGCCGGAGGAGGTGACCCACGACCAACTGCTGCGCACCATGGACGCCCTGATGGATCGCGCCGAGGCGGTGGAGGCGCGCATCGCGCGCCAGCTGCACCCGCTGTTGGACCAGCAGCTGTCGGTGGTGTTCTACGACCTGACCACGGTGCGCATCCACGGCGCCGCCGAGCTGCCCGGGGATGTGCGCGCGTTCGGGCTGAACAAGGAGACCGGCGGGATCGCCCGCCAGTTCGTCCTGGGGGTGGTGCAGTCGGCGGAGGGCTTGCCGCTGATGCACACGGTGCATGCGGGCAACGTCGCCGAGACCAAGACGCTCAAGGCGATGCTGGAAGCGGTGCTGCAGCGGTTTGCGGTGGAGCGGGTGATCGTCGTCGCCGATCGCGGGCTGCTGAGCCTGGACAACGTGGCCGAGCTAACGCAGGTGGCAGAAAGCACGCAGCGGCAGCTGCAGTTCATCCTGGCGGTGCCGGCGCGCCGCTATGGCGAGCTGGGCGGCACGCTGGCGGCACTGGACTTTCAGGACGGCCTCGCCGAAGGCACCTTCGCCGGCCATCGATTGGTGGTGGCGCACGACCCGGTGCGCGCGGCCGAGCAGGCGGCCAAGCGGCGCGCCCGGATCCAGGAACTCGAGGCCTTCGCGCAGACCCTGGTGCGCAAGCTCGATGCCCAGGACGAAGGACAGAGCGCGCGCGGCCGCAAGGCCAGCGATCGCGGCGCCTACAGCCGCTTTGCGCGCGCCGTCGCCGAGGCCGAGCTGACGCGCTTTGTCCAGGCCGACTATCAGGCGGAGCGCTTCAGTTATCACCTCGATGAAGAGGCCATCGCCTGGGCCGAGCGCTTCGACGGCAAGCTGGTCCTGCTGAGCAACGTCAGCGACTTCAGCGCCGCCGAGATCCTCGCGCGCTACAAATCCCTGGCCGACATCGAGCGCGGCTTCCGGGTGCTCAAGAGCGATCTGGAGATCGCCCCGGTGTACCACCGCCTGCCGGAACGCATCCGCGCACATGCGCTGATCTGCTTCCTGGCGCTGGTGCTGTATCGGGTGATGCGCATGCGACTGAAGGCCAGCGGCAGCACGACCAGCCCGAAGACCGCCCTGGAGATCCTGCGCCGCATCCAGCAGCACCACGTCGCCATTGGTGATCACGCCTACCGCGGCGTCAGCAAGACCACCCCGGAGCAACTCGCCCTGTTCGATGCGTTGACCCTACCGAAACTCTGATCCCCCGTCTGTTGTGTCATTTTTGCCTGCTCGCCCACAGGCCAATCAATCACTTGTGCGTTTAGCTGCGGAACTTGGGAGTCCAGCGCGTTCTTGATGCTGCCGCTCACGCCGTGTGCGTATTCCGGGCTGGCGATCAGCAGCGCGTCGGCAGCTGCAACCTCGGCATACAGTGCGGCGACCGGTGGCGGCGTGTGCGGCTCGAAATCGGGATTAAAGAGCGGCAGGTCGCCAATGCGGGCAAACAGTGTGATCGCCATGTCGGGCGGAGCCAGGCGTGCGGCTGCGCGGAGCAGCGCCGAGTTAATGGATGCGGCCCGCAGGCTGCCGGAAATCGCAAGAACTTTCATGAGCTAGCCAAACAGGACTTCGAGCAAGTGATTGTCCAGCGAGCCCCCACTACGGGCTAATCGCTCTGCCCTGCCTTGCCCCGACGTCGGGTTTCGGCCCGTTGCAGCCGGTTACGAACGGCCGCTTTCGGGAGGGCTGGCAACGCCTGAATCAAGCCGTGGCGCGAAGCGGCGCCGGCTTGATTGAATCGTCATATTTCTTAGCTAGATATTCGATCTGAACCAATCATCGCTTGGGATGACATAATTCGATCTCTTGGGAATGTAGCCAAAGAAGAAGCCAAAGACTTTGTCTTGAGCAATGTCGATTGGCATCAGGGTCTCCGGCTTGAACAGAAGTGCTGCGGATTCTGAAATTATCCCGGCGTCAATGAACGCGGATGTGACAAGTTCCGAGCAGAAATATGTTTCTCTGTCTGCCTCAACCGGTGTCGCGCGTCCAGCAAAGTAGTCAATGATTTCTTGATGAGGGTTCTCAACGCTTAGTTGCCTCAAGAGTTCAATTCTTGGCAGTGCTCGTATGTTGAACTTCTTTCCGATATGACGCGATGCAAAGTCCCGAAGAGCTTCAATTCTTGCGCTTGACCAAATGTCTTCGGAGCGCATGACCGCAATGTGATCGTAGGCAAGAAGAATATCTTCAACAGAGCTCTTTTTGACTCCTTGTGCGTCGGATTCGAGAATTTCTCCGGAGCCAAGATAGATTGCTGCATGGCAGTATCCCGTCTCGCAGCCAGGCTCATCCATCATTTGCGCTGCATAGCTGAGCAAAACGTCTCCAGGTTGAAGCGAGAATTTATCGATGACGATTAGTTCGTTCACAAGTCTGTCCATAGAAAACATAACGCCAGAACTCAGCGGCGGCCCGCCAGGGGCGTCCGCTGTAGTAAAATGTTAGACACTAGTAAGACGCCTCAGTAAGGTGTCATACGTCCATAAGGAAGTGTTTTTCAATTGTTTTGAAATCATGTTTCTAAGAGCATCATCGGTCATAGTGTCAGTATCTCGGCCAATAATGATAACCGATTCAAATTTCTCGCTGGGCTTTTTCAAGGGAATGGAAAAATTCGAGGTTACTTCAGGAGTAAAGATGCAATGATAATGCGATTTTTCAATCATCGCGTCACTTGTTTCTCGAGCGAGACGATCATCTAAGCTTGCGTGGTTTTTTTCCGACCAAAATGCTCGGTTCAAGCTTGCAGTAATAGCATCGTTCATCCATCTCGACATGAGTCCCTTCTTAGTTAGAAGCTTTGCTTTAGGAGATTTAAACTCAATATTAAGTAGGTGTGGATAGGAATTTCCATGAAGTAGAAAGAAGTCGGGCTTTTCACCAGAGCACAAATGATACTCGCGGAAACAAAATCCTTCGCCCCTGTTTCCAAAAATGTGAAGAACAAGATCTTGATGTTTTTTTAAGTAACTAAGAATGGTCTTCTCGTCCGTCTTTTTAGATCCAAGCAGCTTCTTCAGGGCGCCTAGATGGCTCTTGATTTGCTTGTCATTTAGCTTACTAACTTGCATGGATGTGCCCTCCGGTGTCCGCGTTGAACGAGTCAGCCATAATGCCGCTTGCGATGGCAGTTTGGGCATAACGCAACCACGTTATCAGTTGTGTCACTGCCACCATCTTTGAGCATCTTGATATGATGAACTTCAAGATACGGAAGCCCCGTTTTACTTGATTTGAACGGAGCATGGTTCCCACAGTCTCCGCAAGTGCCATTTGAATGCTTTAGCGCATACGCAGCAACCTTCGAGTCTCTCTGATACTGGTAAGTACGGACCTCTACTTGATCTGGGACTCTCTTTCCAACAACGTGCGAAAGATCGCTTTTCAAGGCGTCTGCAACATTCAACTCAAAGTCCGAGTTTTCGGAAACTTTGGGGAAAGTCTTTATTGCAACACCACCTAAGATTTTAGAAATTTGCGCGAATTTTCTACGCTCGTCTTTAGCTGTAAGAGATTTGCCAATAGAACCGATCAGCCTCTTGAGTGCTGGCTTTCCAATTTCGTAAGTTGGCCCTCGAACCCACGTGCCGCTTTTGCCAAGAACTAGCTTGCGTGCATTTGGAACCTGGCGATTAAGAACTAGTGACATTGACTCGCCGCAGGAATAATGCCAGTTGAACTTTAAAGCTCTTGATGCTTGTGTTCCGCCGGACCTTGAATTGTCGCCGTCGTATCGGCAACCTGCCTGAATCCCGACGATCATATCTCCGCCGATCTTTGCAGTTTTTGCAGTGATTGTGATGAGCACAAAAGGCTTACCAGAGCGGATTGATAGCAAATGCTTCGGCGGAAGATAGCCGCGGATGATTCCGCTTTCAGAGAGAAAATTGACCGCTTCATGAAAACCATCCATTGGAGACGATTCGTGGATTTCACGATATTCTTTTTGAGTTGGATACTTCGTGTACGGCATCCCCCCTCTCGGGTCAGGATTCAGCCTTAAGACAAAAGCTTGCACGACGGCATCCTCACTATAGCTAACTACTCAATATACGAAACCGGGGGTACGGCGATATCTCGGACCGGCCTCAGACGACCGTAGCACAGCTTCACGAAGTTGAAGGAGCTTCGACGTGCTCGGTCCGGCGAATTCTGAGCGGCATAGACGGGCCCACCTGAGGGGAAAATCGGGATTCCGAGTTCTGCCGCGAGCATCAACACGGCGGGCCTCCAACGACCGCTATTCGGCAATCTTGCCGAGGCTGCGACCGGCAGCTCCGGGCCGGAAGCGGGCATTGATCCAACCAAAGTCGTTATCTGCCGACCACGCGGGGAAGTTCGACTTTGTAGGGAAGACGGGCCGTTGCTTCGATGGCCAACGCCTCGAACTGCTTATAGAGCCCGACAAGCTCGACGAATGGATCAGGTCCCTTGGTAGCGGCGTTCATTGGTACGAGACGAATGGTGCGGACGGGCCCTGCGCAAGTCATCGACTCTGCGACACTGAGGCCGCCGGCCGCTGGATTTGCGCCCATAGGCTGACGGTGCATGACGGTGTTGCGGAACTCGCCGAGAATGCGCAACCAGCCAGGTGCATTCTTCGTCCCCATGTTCGCAAACAGGAGGGCCACTAGCGGATTGTTGGCCGCGGCGGCGTTGTCGGACGTTGCGAGCCATTCCTCGAGCCGGCCCATTCCATCGACCTTCTCGGGCGCGGAGCACTCGACAGCCGCGACGTGCGCTAGGTGGTCGCGTGCCGAATAGAGTTCGCCAGCAAGCGAGTGAAAGGCGAGGTGGAGATCAGTCATGGCCGTGTTCGAAAAGCGCACTCCGGGCTTCTTTCCCTCGATCAGCGCCCAACGCAACTGCTCGTGATGTGCGTCGGCCACGTCTCTTAGACGCACTCCTGCTGCGTGGACCGACACCGAGACGTAGCGAGCCAGATCCGAGAACTGCTGGTCGCCGCTTACACGTGCCACGTGCGAAAGCGCCCGCCAACTGTCACCAGCATGGAGCTGCTGGCCAGAGGTTGGGACGTCGGGACGCCAGACTTCCGATCGGGTCGGTCTCCCAGTGTTATGTCTTTGGTTGACACCCGCCATCACACAGCCGGCCGCCGTGGTTGCTTCTAGCACCTCAGGCCAGGTCAACCTATAGCCGATCAGTCCCTTGTCGTTTACACCCACCGGCGCCAGCGCCAGATGGCCGTCGTTCAGTGGATGCGCGCAGAGCCCGCCCGTGAAGTAAAAGGTCTCGGTCTGAACAGACGTGCTCATCTTGATGTCGGTCGCTTCGATTTCCATGCGCGCCCCCTCAACTCCCTACCTTCGTACCATTCGACATGGCAAAAGTCTCGAAGAATGCGAGCTCACAGGCAAGGAGCCATCTCGATGATCCTAGTTTCATCTCATCGAGCAGTGTCTGCTTTGGGTCGCACTGTGCCACTCGGGCCAGCGTGATGCCAGCACTGCACTGCGCGGTATCCGCGGTCATCGCGCCTGCGGCGCGCCACCGGTCGCCGCCGTTCATCTGAAATGAGCGGCGGCCTTTGCGCCCTCAACATGGCCCTCGACGCGAACTTCGCGCACAACCTCCGGCGGTGACGATGCAGCCGAACTTTCGGCCCTGACGGGTTGGATTGGACTATCTGTTGGACGAAGCGCCGGCCGCCTATCTACCGCCGCTGGCGTCTATCGCCGCTGGCGTCCATCCTGCCGCGCCTGGGCATGGAACCGGCACAGGCTCGACAAAGCCGAACCTGGACGGGTCGCGCGCTACCCCAGCAGCGCTACGTCCGGCAGGACACGAGCGCACGGCTGCGCCGGCTGGTGGACATTGCGGTGGCGCAGACCCTACATTCATCCGCTCTGAACAGCACACTGGTGCCGACACCGGCGCAGCGGGTGCAATTGCGCTAGCGCCTTGCGCGGCATCTGGCGGTAGAGGATGTTGGCAGGGTGTGCGCGACAGCGATGGACCCGGGCAGCCTGCCGGTGGTTGGGTGATGCAGACCACAGTTCAGCGTGCTGCGTTGCAATATAAGCACATTGAGATACAAGAAACTTCCTGAACGCGTCGCGCCATTCTCATTTGACAACAGTTCTCATTGAAAATCATGAAGTGTAGTGAAAACAATGGATTGACGCTTCAGCACCGCTCCAAAAGTCAGTGACACCAAAGTTGGTACAGGGCGTTTTGACACCAAAGTCGGTGCATTTGGTACAAACTTTGGTGTTTCGACCACAAGGGAACATGCCAACCATGCTGGCCGAGCCGGTTTGAGTGCGTGTTACACTGCTAAAACCCTAAGGGGAACGGGGAATTGCCAGCCATGCTTAAGAAATCGCTTGCGCTTCTTTCCGGCGTGATGATCGCCTTCGCGGCCTATGCCGGTGGCAGCAACATGCTGCGTCACGGTCACCCGGACACCTACGTGGTGCGCAAGGGCGACACGTTGTGGAGCATCGCCGCCCGCTTTCTCAACAAACCCTGGTTGTGGCCGGAGTTGTGGCAGGCCAATCCGCAGATCCACAATCCGCACCATATCTACCCGGGCGACGTGCTCAGTCTGGCCTACCTCGGCAACGGCGAGCCGAGCCTGGTGCTGAAGCCGCGCGTGATCGCCACCCCATTGAACCAGGCGGTTGCGCCGATTCCGTTGTCTGAATTGCAAACCTATCTGGTCGACCTGCGCGTGTTCGATCATCGCGACACGCTGAGCAAGGCGCCGTATGTGGTCGGCTTCGAGCAAAACGAGTTGCGCGGCATACCCGGCCAGTTCGTCTACGTGATGGGTCTGCACGATGCCAAGCCCGGCGAGCGTTTCGCCGTGGTGCGACCCTCGCATGTGTTCACCACCTTCAACGCCGACGCCGGTAGCCGCGACCAGATCGCGCAGGATCTCGACGACGATGTCAGCCAGTACAACGGTCCCTGGCACCGCAACACCATCGGCGACGGGCACTTCGGCAAGGGCCACACCCTGGGCTACGAGGCGCAGGTGATCGGTACCATCGCGGTGTTGCGCGTCAACAAGCCGGGCGAGCCCGTGACCACGCTGCTGCAGTCCTCGACCATGGAGATCCGCAAGGGCGATCGCATCCTGCCGCTGGACCCCCATCCCTACGACAGCAACTACTACCCGCACGCGCCCAAGGCCCTGCCGCCGAACATGCGCGTGATCGCTTTCAATGATGCGTTCGATGCGGCGGGCCCCAAGCAGGTGGTGGCGCTTTCGGCAGGCAGCGCGGAGGGCGTGAACAATGGCCAGACCTACGCCATCTGGCAGCCGGGCGAGCACATCATCAACGATGTCGAATCGTCCAGCTTCGATCACACCTTCAGCAAGAAGGTGACATTGCCCAGCGAGTTCGTCGGCCACGTGATGATCTTCCGCACCTTCGATCACGTCAGCTATGGCCTGATCATGGACGCGCAAGGCCCGGTCAAGCTGGGCGACAAGCTCGAACTGCCGGAATAAGTTCGCCATCGCATGAGCCGTCGTGCGCCCTCCTCGTGAGGGCGCACGCGTTTGTGGCGCCTGTAGGCCATGCCCGACAACACGCGCCGCCGCGCGGCTGACACCGCTTTGCACACACTGCGCGCATGCATGCCGATACCGAACACGAAGCCTGGCTGATCCTGCTGCGCACGCCCATGCTGGGCGGTGCCGGCCTGCGTGCCCTGCTGGCGCGCGCCGGCAGCAGCACGGCGCTGCTGACCCGGCTGCGCCGGGCGCCGCCCGAGGGCCTTCCCGCCGTCGCCCGCGCCTGGCTGCATGCGCCGGATGCCGCGCGCATTGACGCCGATCTGCACTGGCTGCGGCAGCCGGAACAACGGCTGCTCACTTGCCTCGATGCCGATTTCCCGCCGCAACTCGACGCCTGTCCTGGCGCACCCGCGGCCCTGTTCGTGCGCGGCGATGCCGCACGGCTGCTGCTGCCGCAGCTTGCCATCGTCGGCGCGCGCGCGGCCACGCCCGAGGGCCTCGCCCACGCGCGTCGCTTCGCCGCGCAACTGGGCGCGGCGGGCCTGACCATCAGCAGCGGGCTGGCCGCCGGCATCGACGGCGCCGCGCACACCGGCGCGCTGCACAGCGCCGGCGGCACTGTCGCCGTGGTCGGCACTGGTTGCGACGTGGTGTACCCGGCGCGGCACCGCGAACTGGCCGCACGCATCGTCGTGCACGGTGCCGTGGTCAGCGCGTTCCCGCCCGCGACCACGGCACGTGCCGCGCACTTTCCCATGCGCAATCGCGTGCTGGCCGGGCTGGCGCTGGGCGTGCTGGTGGTCGAGGCCGGACAGCGCTCGGGCGCGCTGATCACCGCGCATGCCGGCACCACGCTGGGGCGCGAGGTGTTCGCCGTGCCCGGGTCCATCGCCAACCCACTGGCGCGCGGCTGCCACCGCCTGATCCGCGAGGGCGCGCAACTGGTGGAAAGCGCCGAGGAAATCATCGATGCGCTGCGCACGTCCATCGCCGCGCAAGGCCTGCGCCTGTCCGCGCGGCTGGGCGAGGACGCCGACGTCAGCGCCGCATCCGCCACGACCGCTGCGCCGGATGGCGACGCCGCGCGCTGGCTGGATGCGCTCGGTCACGCCCCGGTGGCGCTGGAAACCCTCGCACTGCGCCTCGATCAGCCGGTCGCCGCCGCGGCTGCGGCACTGGGTCTGCTGGAACTCGATGGCCGCGTCGCGCGCACCGCCGGCGGACTGTGGCAGCGCCTGCCGGATTGAACATGACCGACCGCGTCCGCGCGCCCTCAGCGGTGCAGCGCGCGAAAGCCGATGTCGTGGCGGTAGAAGCCGCCGTCCAGATGGATGTGCGCGAGCGCGGCGTAGGCGGCGCTGCGCGCGGCGGCCAGCGACTCGCCCAATGCGCAGGCGCTGAGCACGCGCCCACCGCTGACGATGACGCGATCCTGCGCGTCGAGCCGAGTGCCGGCATGGAAGATTTTCACCTCCGGCGCAAACTGCGTGTCATGGCCGCTGAGCACATCGCCGCTGCGCGTCGCGCCGGGGTAGCCGTGCGCGGCCAGCACCACGCCCAGCGCCGGGCGCGGATCCCACTCCACGTCGATCTGCGCGAGGCGGCCATCGAGCGCGGCTTCGATCAGGTCCACCAGATCCGAGCGCAGGCGCAGCAGCAGCGGCTGGGTTTCCGGATCGCCCAGGCGCACATTGAACTCCAGCACGCGCGCGTTGCCAGTGGCGTCGATCATCAGCCCGGCGTACAAAAAACCGATGAACGGCGCGCCCTCGGCGGCCATGCCGGCCAGCGTCGGGCGGATGATCGTGTCGAGTACGCGCTGTTCGATCACCGGCGTCAGCACCGGCGCCGGCGAGTAAGCGCCCATGCCGCCGGTGTTGGGGCCGAAGTCGCCGTCGTCGCGGCGCTTGTGGTCCTGGCTGCTGGCCAGCGGCAGCGCGTGCGTGCCGTCGCACAGCACGATGTAGCTGGCCTCCTCGCCTTCGAGGAATTGCTCGATCACCACGCGCGCGCCGGCCGCGCCCAGCGCGTTGCCACCGAGCATGTCGTGCAGCGCCTGCTCGGCATCGCCCAGGGTCAGTGCCACCACCACGCCCTTGCCGGCGGCCAGGCCATCGGCCTTGATCACGATGGGTGCGCCGTGGCGGCGCACATGCGCCAGCGCCAGCTTGAGGTCGGTGAATACCGCGTAGTGCGCGCTGGGAATGGCGTGCCGCGCGAGGAAATCCTTGGCGTAGGCCTTGGAGCTTTCCAGTTGCGCAGCGATGCGGCGCGGGCCGAAGCAGCGCAGCCCGGCGGCGCGGAAACGATCGACCACGCCCAGCGCCAGCGGCGCCTCGGGGCCGACCACGGTCAGCGCCACCGCTTCGGTTCGCGCCAGTCCGAGCAGACCGTCGATATCGGTGGCCGCGACCAGCGCGTTGCGCACGTGGCGTTCCCGCGCGGTGCCGGCATTGCCCGGCGCGACGATCACCTCGCGCACGCGCGGCGACTGCGCCAGCTTCCAGGCCAGGGCATGTTCGCGGCCGCCATTGCCGATCACCAGCACCTTCATCACATTGCCCCACGTGCGCAAAACGCGATTGTAGCGGTGCGCTCAGCGCGCGCTGAGCCAGGCATGTGCGGCGCTGGCAGACTGCAGCGCGCCCTCCAGATAGCCGCCGAAATCCGGCGCCACTTCACTGCCGGCCAGCAGCACGCGCGCGCGCCAGGGTTCGGGCAGCATGATAGGCGCGTAATCCGGATGCTCGCGCGGCACGGCGGCGCTGTCCGCGGGCGTGGCAGTGAACTCTTCCAGCGCCCAGTCCTGCACATGCACCGCCAGCGGCTGCGCCGCCGTGGACCCGAACAGGCGCTGCAACTGCGCCACGATCGCACCCGGCAGATCCGCGCACGCGGCGCGTACCGACGCCGGCCAGGCGATGAAGCCGGTCAGCGCGGCGCGGCCATCTGGCAAAGTCGCGTCGTGCAGTTCGCCGATCGGCCCGCGCTGACTGAAGGCTGCACCGGAGAAACCTGCCGCGCGCCAGAACGGTCGCGCGTAGCGCGCCACGAACTTGGCCTGCCCGGCCATCCAGGTGGGCAGCGCCGCGAGCTGCGCATGCAGGGCTGCAGGTAGCGGCGGGTCGAATGCCATGGCCGCGACCAGCCGCGGTGGCAGCGCCAGTGCCACGCGCCGCGCCTGCAATCGGCGCGTGCCGTCGCTGCCCTGCGCGATCACGTCCACGCCTTCCGTGCCGAGCTGCAGCGCGCGCACCGTGACGCCGGTTTCGATCAATCCCGCGCCTTGCAGTGCCGGCAGCGGTGCCAGCAGCGCAGCGCTGCCACCGAGCAGGCGTTGGCTGGGCGGCTCCTGCGCCATGCCGGAGGCATACGTCTGCATGCGCCCAACCGCATCCTCGAACTGCAACGCGCCGGTGCTGGCTTGTTCGTAGCTGCGCAGGCCGTGCGTCGTGATCCATGCCGCGAGTCGCGGCTGCAGCGTCGGCCACACCCAGGAAGGCCCGAGGTCGAAACCATCGACACCGAGGATGCGCCCGCCGCAGCGTGCGCGCGCTTCGAGCACGCGCGGCGCGTGCCCATCGACATGCAGCGCATGCGCCAGCGCCACGCCGGCCAGACCCGCGCCGACGATGATCAGCTCATGGCGCATCAAAACGGCTCGTCGGCGCCGCGCAGATCCAGCTCGTGGGTCCAGGCACCGGACGGCTGCTGCGCGAGTTGCCAATACGCATCGGCGACCGCGCCGGGATCGAGTCGCGCGCTGTATTGCCCGGCGCGCGCACTGCCGCCGATCACGCCGTCGAGGATCGTATGCACCACATGCACGCCCTGCGCCTGGTAGGCGCGCGCCAGCGCCTGCGCCAGCCCGCGTAGCGCGAACTTGGCGCTGGCGAAGGCGGCGAATTCGGCACCGCCGCGCAGGCTGGCGGTGGCGCCGGAAAAAATCAGCGTGCCGCCGCCGGCCTGCACCATCGCCGGCAGCACGGCCTGTGCCACGCGAAAGGCGCCCAGCGCCATGCCTTCCCAGCAGGCGCGGAAGTCGTCCTCGCCGAGCGCGGCGAAGGGCGCGCGCTTGAACACGCCAACGTCGTACACCAGCACGCGCGGCGCGCCGTGCTCGGCAATCAACCGCGCCAGCCGCGCGGGCGCATCGGCAGCCAGCACATCCAGGCTCGTGTGCGTGCCCACGGCCAATGCCGCGACGGGTGCGCGCCGCGACAAGGCCAGCACGCCCCAGTGCTCGCGCGCGAAACGCGCGGCCAGCGCCGCGCCCAGGCCCGGGCCATGGCCGACGATCCATAGTTGGGCCGGCGCGGTCATGTTCAGCGCCGCGCGGTGATCAGGAAAATCGGGTAGCGCACGGTCTTGCCATCGCGGGTTTTCTCCGCGGTGTGCGCGGTGCGCGCGCTGATGTCGCGGAAACCGGCGGCGGCCAGCCAGCGTGTGAATTCATCGCGCGCGAAGCCGTGGTGGGCCACGCCGGGGACGTCGGGGGTGTGGAAGCTGCCGTCCTCGGCGTCGAGATCGGCCAGCGCCACCCAGCCGTCCGCGGCGAGCATGCCGTGGAACACGCGCAACAGCGCGGGTACATCGGGGATGTGGTGCATGGTCATGCTGCTGAAGATCAGATCGAAGCGCTGCGCGGGCGGCGCTTCGCGGGTGAGGTCGAGCACGCGCGTGTCGAGGTTGCCGACGCCTGCGGCACGGGCTTTTTCATCCAGCACGGACAGCATGCCGGGCGACAGGTCGCAGGCCAGCAAGTGTCCCAGCCGTGGCGCCAGTTGCGCGCCGACCAGACCGGTGCCGCAACCGTACTCCAGTGCCTGCCAGTCGGATTGCAGGGGCACCGCGTCGGCGATGGTCCTGGCGACGTCGCCGGCCATGGCGCGGCGCCGGGGCGAGTCGTCCCAGTCCGCGGCGATGCGGTCGAAACGCTGGCGGTTCGAGTCTTGCAAAAGGCTGGACATGGGGTGACTCCGGGGTAGCTTGGTGACGACAGAATGAACAATACGAACACATTACGTTGCGTCCGTCCGTGAAAATGCGCGCAGCGCCACACTCGCAGCCTGCCAGAATTGGTTCTTGCCTTGACCGAAATCAAGGTGCAGTCTTCATGAACGCGGCGAGCTGGCGAGCAGCGCACGCGTCGCAACCCGCCAATGACCAGCGGGTCGCGGGATGATGGGTATCGGTCATCCGTGGATTGGGACGGAGTCATGGCGATGGACGAAGTCGTCGAGTTGCATCGCGCCGAGGCATTGCGCGCACGCTTTTATCGCAGCGTCGCGGAGACGCTGACGCAGTTGCGCCCGTCACCCGGCCGCGATCGCCGCGCCGCCATGACCGAAATTGCTGCCACGCTGGTGCGGGCGATGGGCCTGCCGCTGGTGTGGATCGGCCTGCTGCCCGCGGGCGCCAGCGAGATCCAGGTGCTGGGCAGCGCAGGGCCGGCGAAGAGTTACGCAGACCATCTGCAACTGGATATCGACCCCGTCCAGCCGAGCGCGCATGGCCCGATGGGCATGGCACTGCGCGATGGCCGCCCGCGCCTCACGCAGGTCGATGCGCCGGAATTCGCACCGTGGCGGGTCGCTGCGCAACGCCATGGCTTGGGCGCGAGCTTGGTTGCCGTGGCGGCCGTCGCGGATGGCGCGAAACTGGCGCTGTCCGTTTACGGTCATTCGCGCACGCTGCTGGGTGATGACCTGCTGGACTGGGCGCAACGCCTGATCGAGGAGATCGCGCGCTTCTGGGACCACCAGGCCTTGCTGGACCGCGAGCAGCGCCTGCGCCGCTATCGCACCGCGCAGCGTGCGATCCAGCAGGCCCTGCTGGCGCAGCCCGATCCAGAAGCCATCTACCGAACACTGGCCGCGGTACTGGTCGATGTCGCCGGCGCCGCCGCGGTGGATGTATTCGCCGACGAGGGCGGCGTGCAGTTGCGACGCGTGGCACTGACTGGCCCGATGGCCGAGGCGATTCGTGCCGTACCCATTCCGCCGCGTACTCCGCAAGGGGCGGTGGTGCCCGGGCCGACGCGCGCCTTCAGCGAGGCGCGGCCGTTCGTGCGCGTGCAATCGGCCGCGGATGACAGCATTCCCGAGAGTTGGCGGCAGGCGCCGCTGGCGCAGATGGGCGCGGTCGGATGCTGGCCGATTTTCGGTGCGCAACAAGTGCCCGAGACCAGCACACGGCTCACGCCCAGCGGCGTGTTCGCGGTGATCGCGCGCGAGGCCGATACCTTCGATGCGGAACTGTGCGCGCTGCTGGACGAGATCGCCACCGCCGCCGGTCTGGCGCTGCGCCAGCACGCGCAGCGCGCGGCGCTGGCGCACGAGCGTGAGCGGCAGACGCACCTCGCCCTGCACGACGCGCTGACCGGACTTCCCAACCGGCGCGCACTGGAACACCAACTCGATGGCGCGCTGGCGCGCGCGCGGCGCCACCACATGCTGGTTGGCGTGGGCATGCTCGATCTCGATGACTTCAAACCGGTCAACGATCGCCTCGGCCACGCCATGGGCGATCGCCTGCTGCTGGCCGTGGCCGCACAGCTGCGCAGCGCGCTGCGCGCCGAGGATTACGTGGCGCGTCTTGGCGGCGACGAGTTCGTGCTGGTATTCGAGGATCTGGCACGCATCGAGGATCTCGAGCCCCTGCTCGAGCGTGTGCGCATCGCGCTCGAGCGCCCCTGCCGCATCGACGCCGAGGACATTCGGCTGCACGCCAGTCTGGGCATGGCGCTGTTTCCGCTGCACGCCGATGACAGTGGTGAGCAACTGCTGCGGCGCGCCGACCAGGCCATGTACCAGGTCAAGACGCACAAGCATGAGGCACACCGCTGGTGGGCGCTGCCACCCGCTGGCGCGAACGCTGAAAGCACGCCCAGCGAGCACGACACGACCGATCTGCAGCCGTATGGCGACTACGCGGCGCGCCTGCTGCAGACGATCTCCGCGGCGGCGCAGGACACCCTGGAAAGCGTGGTCGAGCCGTTCTACCTCGAGCTGGGGCAGATGGCGGAACCGGCACGCCTGCTGCAGATCCTGCCCGCGCATGAACTCGCCGCACTGCACGACAAGCAGCGCGAGCATTTGCGCCTGTTGTTGCGCCCGGACCTCGATGAGTCGACGCACCGCAGGGTGGCCGAGCACGCCGGGCGCGCGCACGCCGGTTGCGGCATCGAAGCGGTGTGGCTTTCGGACAGCGCCGAACGGCTGCGTGAAGCGCTCGACACGGCGCTCGGCCGCTATGTGCGTCGCGACCGCCGCGCCTTGCTGGTGTTGCACCGGCGCCTGGCGCAGGATCGCCAATGGCAGCTCGAGGGCATGCGCGCCACGCAGCGCGAGCGTGATGCCTTGATCGCGCGGATCAGCGCGCTGGCTTGGTCGGCCGATAGCTACGCGGCGCTGATGCAGGGCGTGGTGGATGCGCTGGCGCGTCACGATGAAATCATCTCCTGCAGCGTCGGGCGTCCCGACGCCAATGGCGCTTTCGCCTACGAGGCGGTCGGTGGCAGCGCCTTCGCCGACTACCTGCGCGCGCTCGCGCGCGGCGCGGTGACGGCCATCTCCGCCGATGCCGGCAGCGAGTTGGGACGCGGGCCCAGCGGCCGCGCTTGGCGTGGCGGCGGCATCGAGCGCTGCCTGCACTTCGCCACCGACCCGGCGATGGCGCCGTGGCGCGAGTTCGCGCTGCAGCTCGGCGTGCGCTCCAGCGTGGCGCTGCCACTGGGACCGAAGCCGGGCGCGTCGCTGGCGTTGCTGGTGCTGTATAGCCGCTATCCGGGCGGGTTTTCCAGCGACGCGCAGCAAGCTTTCATCGCGCAGCTCAAGACCTTGCTCGATCTGGCCCTGGCGCGGTTGGCGCCGGATCGGCCCGGCACCGAGGTGCTGCCATTTACCCTGCGCGAGCGCTGGCGTGAGCGCCTGGCCGGCGCTGGCATCGAAATGCACTACCAACCGATCTTCGCGCTGGCGCAGGGTCGCGTGGTCGAGCTGGAGGCACTGGCGCGCCTGCGTGATGTCGATGGCAGCCTGCTGGCGCCCGGGCGCTTTCTGCCGGCGCTGAACCCGGACGATCTGCTGCACCTGTTTCGCGAAGGCCTGCGCCAGGCGCTGGCGCAGCGCGCGCTCATGGCCGCGGCCGGCCACACGCTGGATATCACCGTCAACCTGCCGCCGGCGGCGCTGCATGATCCGCGTTACGTCGCCGCCACCGCCACCGCGCTGAGCCGCGGCGAGTGTCCGCCGCGTGCGCTGCTGCTGGAGATTCTGGAGAACGCCAGCGAGGCCGAGCACGCGCTGGGCAGCGGCGTGGCGGGCGTGCTCGCGCTCAAGGCACTGGGCGTGCGCGTGGCCGAGGACGATCTCGGTGCCGGCCACAGCTCGCTGGCGCGGCTGCGGCAATGGCCGTTCGATCGCGTCAAGATCGACCAGACCCTGGTGCGCGGCGTGGCTTCCGATCCGCTGCGCACGCTGCGCTTCATCCGCCAGCTCACCCTGCTGGGGCAGGCATTGGGCATCGAGGTGGTGGTCGAGGGGCTGGAAACCGCCGGCCTGGTGGAGGCCGCGCTGCTGCTGGGCGCGGATTTCGGCCAGGGTTACGCACTGGCGCGACCGTGTGCACCGGCGGCACTGCCGGAACTGCTGGCGCGGTTCCACTGGCCTTTCGATGCGCACACGCCGCGTACGGCACTGGGCGCGCTGGCGGCTGTGTTGCTGTGGGAAGAGCGCTTCGAGCAATCCGCGGAAGACCAGGTTGGCTGGCGGCGCATCGCCGAGCAGCCAGGTCTTGTCCACGCGCATCTGGCGCAGCAGCACGGCGCGGCGCATGCCGCGCTGATCGACGCGCACGACGCCATGCACAGCGCCGCATACCAAGGGCCGCGCAGCGCGGATTATCGCGCGTCGCGTGCGCACTTCATCGACGTGCTGGTTGCGCAGGTGTGCGCCGAGGAAAACGCGCGCGGTCGCAGCGCCTGAATCGGCCGACGCCTTGCGCAGGCTGGTGCCTCAATACGAAATTGCAATCGAATATCGAGGATGATCAGACCGTCATTCGCGCGCAAAGCCTGTCCTGCCTTCGCCCCACTTCCGTCACTCCCGCGCAGGCGGGAATCGCGTTTTGACAGCGGGTCAGCCAGCGCTGGCTGAAATCACTGGATCCCCGCCCGCGTGGGTATGACAAATCAATCCCGCCTGCGCGGCGGCAGGCTTTGTGCGTGGATGACGAGCCCCAACGACCTGGTCGTTCGTTCGAAAAGTCCTTCTTGCTGAATGCACGTGGATATCAGCCGCGCAGCAGGTCCAGCAGCGCCGCGCGCGGCAGCTTGCCCAGCGCATTGCGCGGCAGGCGCGGCACGCGCTTGAGCGGGCGTGGCAGGAAGGCGGGATCGAAGCTGGCGCGCAGTGCGGCCATGATGGCGGCAGTGCTGGTGCCGGGCGCCACCACCAGTGCGGCGAGACGGCGCACGCCGCTGCTGTCGACGTCCTCGTGCTGGATGATCGCCGCGTCCTCGACGCCGGGCACGGCCAGCAGGTGGCGCGTCAGGTCGCCCAGCGAGGCGCGCTTGCCGGCGATCTCGATCAGGTCACTCACGCGCCCGACCAGCGCGAAGCGGCCGTCGGACTGGCGCTCGACCAGATCGCCCAGTAGCACCGGTGCGAACAATTGCGGTGCCTCGATGCGTACGCCGTCGGGCGCGGATTGCATGTCAACGCCAGGGTAGGGCGTCCATAGTGGTTCGTGCGCCGGGCGTCGCGTGGCTACCACGCAAGTTTCGGTGGAGCCATACACCTCGATCAGCGGTGCGCCGGTGTGCGCCTCGGCGGTACGCGCCAGCGCGGGCTCGAGTGGCGCCGTAGCCGAGACGATGGCCTCGCAAGGCAGTTCGAGTCCGGCATCGAGCAGCGCGCGCAGGTGCAGCGGCGTGGTCACCAGCACGCGCGGTGCGGGCAGCTTGCGCAGCTCGGCGACGACATCGGCGGGCAGCAAGGGTTGCGCGTCGGCTACCGCGCCGCCGCCGAGCAGCGCCAGCAGCACGCTCATCTCGATGCCGTACATGTGTTGCGGTGGCACCGTGGCCAGGATGTTGAAATGCAGCCCCAGTTCGGCGGCCAGCCGTGTCTGGTTGGCGGCGTTGCTGGCCCACAGCGCGCGCAGCGTCTTGCGTTGCGGTTGCGGCGCGCCGCTGGAACCTGACGTGTGGCCGACCAGCGCCACGCGCGTGGCATCCAGCAGCGCCATGCTGCGCGCGGAGGTGCCGCACGCGGGCGCCGTGCTGCCCAGCGCGTCCATCTGCAAGCCGCCGAGATCATGCGCGGCGCCCGGTTCATGCAACGTCAGCGCGCCCGGCCACGCCTGCCGCACCTCGGCCAGCGCTGCGGGCGTGCGCGCGGGCAGCAGCAGCGTGGGCCGACCGACGCGCAGCGCGGCAGCGAAAGCCAGCAAAAATGAGTAGCGCCCGGCGCACAGGTTGATGATCGCGCTGGCCGGTCCGGGCAGCGCCGCGGCCACGATTTCAGCCTGCGCGGCGAATGCGCCGAGGTCGATGGCCCTGCCATCGCGCCAGATCAGCGCGCGCGTCGCCGCACCTGCCAGCCACGGCAGTTGCGCGGCGTCGCAGGCGCGGGCGGGGAATCGGATCGACATGGCGCCGTAGTCGCGCTATCGATCAGGTACGCCGGGGTTGCTGGCGCACATGTTCACGCCCCCGGGCCGGGGACTACGCGCTTGACCGGCGCGCGTTTGCCGGCGACGACTTTGCCTGCGGGTGTCTTGCGCGGCGCCGATGTGTCGGTGGTCGTCTTGCGTGCCGCGGCTTTCTTCACGCTGGCGGCGCGCTTGCGCGTTGGGGTGGCCAGGTTGGCCGGCACCGCTGACGCAGCCTTCTTGGCGGCGGTTTTTTTCGCGGGCGCGGCCTTGGCATTCTTGCGCGCGGCGCCACGCTTGGGACGGAACGGCGCCGCCGCGAGCAGGGCGGCGCACTCGTCCGCAGTAAGGCTGGCCGGCTCGCGCTCCTTGGGGATGCGCGCATTTTTCTCGCCATCGGTGATGTACGGCCCGTAGCGGCCGTTGAGCACCTGCACGCCGTTGCCGAAGTCCTGGATGATGCGATTGGCGGCGGCCTCACGCTTGGCCTGCACCAGGGCCAGCGCCTGCGCCAGGTCGATCGTGTACGGGTCGTCGTCCTTGCCCAGCGAGGCGTAGGTGTCGCCCTGCTTGACGAACGGGCCGAAACGGCCGATGCCCACGCTGACCGCTTCGCCCTGCGGCGAATCGCCCAGCGCACGCGGCAGCTTGAACAACTCCAGCGCATCGGCGAGCGCGATGGTATGCATGCTCTGCCCCGGACGCAGCGAGGCATAGCGTGGCGTATCGCCCGCTTCCTTGAGGCCGATCTGCGCGAACGCGCCATAGCGGCCCAGGCGCACGCTCACCTGCTTGCCGCTGACGGGGTCGATGCCGATCTCGCGCGCGCCGGTGGCTTCGCTGCGCTCGACGCTCCCGGTTTTTTCATCGACTTGCTGTTTGAACGGCGTCCAGAATTTCTGCAGCAGCGGCACCCAGGCTTCCTCGCCGCGGCTGACCGCATCCAGCTCGTCCTCGAGGCGCGCGGTGAAGTCGTAATCGACGTACTTGGCAAAGTGCTGGGCGAGGAATTTGCCCACCGCGCGACCGACATCGGTGGGCCGGAAGCGACGCTGGTCGAGCAGCACGTATTCGCGCGCCAGCAACACTTGGATGATGCTGGCGTAAGTCGAAGGCCGACCGATGCCGTATTCCTCGAGGGTTTTCACCAGCGAGGCTTCGGAATAGCGCGGCGGCGGCTCGGTGAAGTGCTGCTCGGCAAGGATGTCGGCCAGCGGCACCGCGTCACCGATCTTCAGCGCAGGCAGCTTGCGCTGCTCGTCGTCGTCGTCCGCTTTCTGGTCGCGGCCTTCCTCGTACACGGCCAGAAAGCCCGCATCGACCACGGTGGTGCCGCTGGCGCGAAACGCGTTGTCGGCGCCGCAGGCCAGGTCCACGCTGACCGTGTTGAGCGTGGCCGGGATCATCTGGCTGGCCACCGCGCGCTTCCAGATCAGTTCGTACAGCCTGCGCTGGTCGTCATTGAGAAATGCCGCCACGGACTTGGGCGTGCGTAGCGCCGAGGTCGGGCGGATGGCCTCGTGCGCCTCTTGCGCGTTCTTCGATTTGTTCTGGTAGAAATTGGGTTTCTCCGGCAGCGCGTGCGCGCCGAACTCGCGCGTGATCACCTCGCGCAACTCGTCCAGTGCCTCGGCGGACAGGCTCACCGAATCGGTGCGCATGTAGCTGATCAGGCCGACGCTGCCCGCGTCACCCAGCGCCACGCCCTCGTACAAACCTTGCGCCACGCGCATCGTGCGGCTGGTGGCGAAGCCGAGTTTGCGCGCGGCTTCCTGCTGCAGGGTCGAGGTGGTGAACGGCGGCGCGGCGCGGCGCTTGCGCTCTTTCGAAACCACTTCGCTGACCACGAGGCGACCGTTGGCGGCGGCCAGCAGGGATGCGCGCGCGGCGTGCGCAGTGGCGGCGTCGGTGACATCGAACTGCTCGAATTTCTTGCCCCTGAGCTTGCTCAGACGCGCCGTGAACGCGATGCCCGCGTGCGCGAGCTGCGCATCTAGCGACCAGTACTCGCGCGCCTTGAACGCTTCGATCTCTTCCTCGCGCTCGACGATCATGCGCAGCGCCGGCGACTGCACGCGCCCGGCCGAGAGCCCGCGCTGCACCTTGCGCCACAGCACCGGCGACAGGTTGAAGCCGACCAGATAATCGAGCGCACGCCGCGCCTGCTGCGCATCGACCAGATCCTGCGCCAGCGCGCGCGGCCTGGCCACGGCCTCCAGGATGGCGCGCGGGGTGATCTCGCTGAACACCACGCGCTGCACGTTGCGCCCCTCCAGCAGGCCGCGCTCGCGCAGGATCTCGCTGATGTGCCAGCTGATCGCCTCGCCTTCGCGATCCAGATCGGTGGCGAGGTAGATCGATTGCGCCTTGGCGGCGGCGCGGGCGATGGCCTCGACGTGCTTTTCGTTCTTGTCGATCAGCGCATAGCGCATGGCGAAGCCGTGCTCGGGATCGACCGCGCCCTCCTTGGGCACCAGGTCGCGCACGTGGCCGTAGGAGGCCAGCACCTCGAAATCCTTGCCGAGGTATTTGTTGATCGTCTTGGCCTTGGCCGGCGATTCGACGATGAGCAGGTTCTTGGCCATGAATGCACTCGAATGGGGTTGCGGGGCGCAGCCGGTGGCGTCAAACCTCGCGCTTCTTATTTAGTCTGAGGGCCAGCGCGGGCACGCTGTCAAGTCGGCGACCGCAGCGGCAGGGTGTTCCAGGCCTCGATCACCGCGTCCGCGGCGGTGTCCAGCAGCCGCGCGCGGCCGGCATCCTGGCCGCCCAGCCACAGCACCGGACTGCCCGTGGGCGCCCGCGGCAGCCACGCCGCCGCGCTGGCCGCGCCGTACAGCACCAGCAGCGGGCAGCCCAGAGCGGCGGCGCTGTGCGCCGGGCCGGTATCGACGCTGATCATGCCAGCGGCGCGCGCCTGCAGCGCCAGCAGGCGCGGCAAGGGCAGATCGTCGCCGATGGCCTGCGCGGCGGCGAGACCGCTGGCGCGCGCCAGGCGCCGCAGCCACGCCTGCTCCGGCGCGGTGCCGGTGAGCAGGATGATGGCGGCGGGGACGCGCGCGTGCATGGCCTGCAGCAAGGCCAGCCAGCGCGCATCCGGCCAGGCCTTGCTGTCGCCCAGGCGTCCACGCGTGCCGCCGCGCTTCAGCGTGCGCTTGTTGCCGGCGTGCAGCAGCAGCAGCGGGCGTCCGGCCCAGCCGCGCCGCGCCAGCCACGCGCCGCAGTCGGCTGCGGCGCTGGCGCTGATGAACAGTCGCGGCGCCGCCTCGGTCAAAGCCTGGGCTGCGCCTGGCCACCGCGGCGCGTCCAGTGCACCGAAGGCCAGCCAGCGCTCGACCCAGTGCGTGCGTGCGCATTCGGGGTGCGCGCCGACCCACAGCAGATCGCCGGCATCGAAGCCGGCGCGCGCCAGCAGTCGCGCCAAGGGCGTGGTGGCCAGCTCGTCGCAGACATAGACCGGGCGCCGGCCGCCGCTGCGCAATTGCGCCACGGCCCGCCACTGGCGCGGATCCGTCCAGTACGGGCGTTTGCGGCTGCCCAGCAGCAGCACACGGTGGACGTCGGGATGCCCGGCGTACAGCGGTGCCGTCCATGCGCCTGCGCCAAGCACGTCCGCCGCCAGCCCGTAGCGCTGGTGCAAGAGCGCCAGCAGAGGCGTCAGCAGCACCATGTCGCCGAGCGCGCCGCAGCGCACGACCAGCGGGCGCGGCATGCAGGCGTGCGTGCAATCGGGCATGCGATCGGGCATGGATCGTGGCGGGCCAGCGCTGCGGCGAGAGGGGCGCGCAGCCTAGCAGCACCGCCGTGGTG
This sequence comes from Metallibacterium scheffleri, assembly GCF_002077135.1. NCBI lineage: Bacteria > Pseudomonadati > Pseudomonadota > Gammaproteobacteria > Lysobacterales > Rhodanobacteraceae > Metallibacterium > Metallibacterium scheffleri. The sequence goes on from NZ_LDOS01000001.1 coordinate 649,020, forward strand.
CGCTGCGTAGCGGAGCCTGGCTCATTCCTCGTTGCGCAGCTTCTGCAAGGCGCTCACCGAGAGTTCGGCGACCTGATCGCGGCCATTGCGCTTGGCGCGGTACAGGGCCAGATCGGCGGCGCGCAGCAACACGTCCAGACGCGCATCCGGGTCGGCCAGCATCACGCTGAATCCCAGGCTCAGGGTGACGTGGCCACGCGTGCTGCCGCTGTGCGGAATGGCCAGCGCGGCCACGGCGGCGCGCGCGGCTTCGGCCAGTTCCTGGATGTGTCGCCGTTGCGCGGGCAGGATCAAGGCGATGAATTCCTCGCCGCCGCTGCGCGCCAAGACGCGCGCATCGCGCTGCAGGCTCGCCTGCAACGCGGTGGCCACGCGACGCAGGCACGCGTCACCGGCGCCGTGGCCATAGGTGTCGTTGTAGGCCTTGAAATGATCGATGTCGCAGGCGATCGCGGCAACCTCGCCATGCTGTTGCCGAGCCTCAGCCCACAGCGTGTCCGCCAGCTCGCGCCAGCCGCGGTAGTTGGTCAACCCGGTCAGGGCGTCGGTACGCGCGGATTCGGCCAGCGCATCCACGGCGCGGCGCAGCTCGCGGGTGCGTTGCTCGATCTCGTGTTCGCGCTCGGCCAGGGTTTCCTCGCGCTGCGCCAGCAACGCCTGGAACAACGCGGCATGCGCCTCCAGCGCGTCGACGATCGGGCGCAGCTCGCGCGGCGCGGCGCGCAGACCGGGCGGCAGTTCGGCGCTGCCGCTCGGGTCGAACCGCGCCAGTGCATCCGCGAGGGTGTTGACCGGGGCGAGCAGGCGTCGCGTCGCGCCACGTATCAGCAGACGCAGCGATATCGACACCAGCACCAGCAGCAGGCCGAGCAATCCCAAGGCCAGCAGCCAAGCATGCGCGAATAGCTGGCGCGGGCCCAGCGCGACCACCTGCCATCCATTCGGCAGCATTTCACGCAAGCCGCGGCGTTCCATCAACGGCCCGGGGTCGACGTCCGCCACATGATCAACCGGCAGCGCCAGCGCATGCCGCAGGGTGGAATCGTCGTGTGCCGGAACGCCTCGTGTCAGACCCAGCCCCGGACTGGCTGCCACCACACGCCCTTGTGCATCGAGCAGGGCCAGTGCGTTTTCAGGCCCAGCCAGTTCGCCCAGGTCGGCCTGCAGCTTGTCTGGATCGAGTACCGCGCCAACGACGCCCAGCAACCTGCCCTGCGGGTCGTACACCGGCGCGGCGATGCCAACCTGCATGCCCTGGCCGTAGCCATGGCTGTGGAACAGGCCAGTCACCGCGACAGCGCGGTTGCGCAGCGCGGCGCGGAAATAGTCGCGCTCGGCCAGATTGACGCCCTGCCAGTAGTAACCGCGTCCGGCAGCGTCGTGCTCCGGCGAGGCGACTAGCACCGCGCCGTCCGCCGCCGCGGCGAACGTGGTCAGCATGCCGGGATACATTTTTTGCAGCAGGCGCAGGCGCGGAGTGAGAGTGGCCACCGAAAAATCGCTGCGCAGCGTGGGAACCTCGGCGATGGTGGCGATGGCATCGCGGTGTCGCGCCAGATACCCGCGCAGGGCCAGCTCGGCGCCATCGGCCATGCTGCCCAGCATGGCCGCGCTATGGCGCGCATCGCTGCGCCCGTACCACGCGCTCAGCGCGAGGCCCAGCAGCAGCGCCGGCAGCAGGGCGAACAGCAGCAGCACCGCGGCGGCGCGGCGGGCGAGAGATCCGGTTTGGCGGTAGGGCATGGGACAAGCCTAGCAAGCGAGCCCTGGCGCGCGAATCCAATTTCGCGCAACGCTGACCATCCTGCTGTTTTATTCCCTGCTTCCGGCCTGCACCGGCGGCCGCCGGCGGCCGCCAGGGCAAGGCGCGACGGCAATGCCTTCGCCACGCCGGGTTTCTGCCGGCCGACCTTCGTCGATTGCCACGCCGAACGCAGCGAGGCATCTCGCGTGTCCGGCTTCCGGCTCACGCCATCCAGCCGCCCAGCACCAGCAGCGCGGCCAGAACCAGCCACACCAGCAGCACGCGGTTGAGCAAATGCGCGAGGTCTTCGAGCTCGCCGGCCACGTCGGTGGCGTCCACGGCATAGCCATCGCCGGCCTCGACATCGGCGTTGACCCCGGCCACGGCGATGGCGGGCAGGAAATCCGGATCGAGTCCCAGCCAGCTGCGGCCCGGCTCGTTGTGCCAGGCGCGCAGGCTGCCGAGCACGGCATCGAAATTCGACACCAGCGCCATCGCCAGCACCATCAGCAATGCCGCTGGCCATTCCAGTGCTGCGGCCATGCGCCGCGCGAAATCCTGCTGCGCGGCGGGCAGCCCGGCGGCATGTCCGGCCGCGCCAGCGGCCAGCCGCGCCAGCCGGTACAACAGCGCGCCACCCGGACCGAGTATGAAGAACCAGAACAGCACCGCGTAACGACGCCGCAGCGCGGCGTTGATGCCGGCGCCGACCACGCTGGGCGCACTCCATGCCAAGGCGGCATCGCTGCCATCGCCGAAGTTCTGCAATGCGGTCGCACGCATCTCGCCTTCGGCGGCGTTGAGCAGTTCTTCGAGGTCGGCTTCCAGTTCGCGCGGGCCCAGCGTCCACAGCAGGGTCACCAGCGCGAACGCCAGCCACAACACGCCCAGCCAGCGGTCCAGCAGCACATAGCTGACCACTCCGGCCAGCGCCGCGGGCAACAGCACCGCGAGCACGATGCCCGTGCGCGTGGCGCCCGTGGCGCGCAGCCAGGGTTTCAACCAGCCGAAGCTGCGCAGGTGCAACAGGGTTGGCACGCCGCGCGCCAGGAGCAGGGCCAGCAGCACGGCAAGCAGCTTCAGCGCCATGGACACTCCTTGGTATGAGGCGTGATTGTAATCACGCGCCCGGCATCGTGCTGTCAGCGCGGGCACGGGCGCATGCACGGGCCGCGATCAGCGCTGACTTGTATCGAATGGCCGCTGCCATCACGGCGCTCGGCGCGTACGCGCCAGCCAGTCCGCGATCAGGTGATGGGCCACCGAAAAACGCGGCGGCAGGCTCAGGGTGCCAGCGGCCAGCCCGGCGCGCAGCCCGGCGCGCGTGAACCAGCGCACCTCGGCCAGTTCGCCATCGCCCGTCGCCAGCACGCGCGAGACGGCCCGCGCGGTGAAGCCCAGCATCAGCGAGGCCGGGAACGGCCATGGCTGCGAGGAGTGATAGTCGCAGGCGCTGATCACCGCGCCGGACTCCTCGAACACCTCACGGCGCACGGCATCTTCCAGCGTCTCGCCCGGTTCGACGAAGCCGGCGAGCGTGGAAAAACGTCCCGGCGGCCAGCCCGGCTTGCGCCCCAGCAGCGCGGCGCCGGCGTGCTCGACCAGCACGATCACCGCCGGATCGGTGCGCGGGAACTGGTTCAGGCCGCACTGCGCGCAGTGCGCGCGGTGGCCGCCTTGGTCGCGTTGCGTGGCGCCGCCGCAGGCCGGGCACCAGCGACTGGTGTGCTGCCAGTGCGCCAGGGCCGCGGCGTAGGCGGCGAGCCCGGCCTGGAAGGCATCGGCGGTGGCGGCCAGCGCGCGCAAACCCAGGGCCTGCCCCGGCCCCGGTGGTGGCCGCGCGCTGGCGGTCTGGAAATACGCGACGCCGCTGTCGTCCAGACCGAGCAGGCTGGCAGGTGCGCGTTGCGCGATATCCAGCGCGGCAGGGCCAAGCAATTGCAGCGCATCGCCCGCGGGGGTGGCCCACAGCCTGGATTCGGGCAGGGTCAAGACGAAGCGTGTGCGTGCATCGGCCTGCGCCGCAGCCAGCCAGGTCGCATCGTCGCGCAGCGTGTGGACACGGTCGAGAACCAGCCCGGCATAGGCATTGCGCGCCGAGCGCTGGCTTGCGTTCACACCGAGAACGAGGACCCGCAGCCGCAGGTGGTGCGCGCGTTGGGGTTGCGGATCACGAATTGCGCGCCGTTGAGGTTTTCGCGGTAGTCGATCTCGGCCCCGGCGAGGTATTGCAGCGACAGCGGATCGACCAGCAGGGCGACACCGTCGCGCTCCAGCACGTAGTCATCGTCGGATTGCTGCTCGTCGAAACTGAAACCGTACTGGAAACCCGAGCAGCCACCACCGGAGATGTACACGCGCAACTTGAGCGCGAGGTTGCCCTCTTCGGTGATCAACTCGCGCACTTTCTGCGCGGCCGCCGCGGTGAAGTCCAGCGGGTGCTCGGCGCTGCGGTAGTCAGGCGTGGCGATGGCGATATCCATGATCAGCATGCTTGGGGGCGGAGGCGCCGGGTTCAAGCCTCGGCCGCATCGGGTGCGGCCAGGCGTTTGGGTGCATCGGCATCGTGCAGCATACGCCCATTGACCTGGGCGCCGGCGGCCATCTCCAGGCTGCAGTAGCGCACATCGCCCTCGACCCGCGCCGCAGCCGCCAGCTGCAGATGCTGCGTGGCGTGGATATCGCCGCGCAGCGTGCCGTTGATCACCGCCTGTGGCGCCAGCACGCCGCCTTCGATCACGCCCCCGGCGCTGAGCGTGAACAGCGCTTCACCATCGCCACGCACGTTGCCGATCACACATCCGCACACATGCAGCGTGCCGCTGAAGGTGATGTCGCCGTGCACGGTCGTGTCGGCCGCAATCAGGCTGGTCGCGCCGCCGCCGGCGCGGTCTTTACGGGTTTTGCGGAACATGGATCGTATCCTTGCCGGCCAGCGTGCCGGCCCAGGCCAGATCACGCGTGAACGCGGCACCACCCGCGGGCTTGAGGGTGACATGGATGCGCGCCGGCACGAACCCCGGCGGTAGCACGAGCATGCCATGCACTTGCTGGAAATACTTGAAGGCAAACGGCAGTCCGTCACGCTGCCGCGCATCCGCCAGTTGCGCCCAGGCGCAGCGCGCCGCGCGACCGCCCTGCACGCCCTGTAGCGTCAGGGTCATCAGGCCATGCACGGGGTTGCTGTCGCGCGCGGTCTGCAGCAGGGTCACGGTGAAGGTATAGCCGCGCGTCCCGGCCACCGGGCTCAGCGTCAGTGCGGCCACGCCCAAGCCCGGCGCCTGTTCGTCGCCGCCGATCAGGCGTGTGTAGAAAGCCAGATCGGCGCGCAGACTTTCGATTTCGGCGCCGCGATCGGACAGCGTGCGGCGCAGCGCATCAGTGGCCACGCGCATCACCTGGCGGTCGCGTTGCACGATGGCCAGCTGCTGCTTCAACGCCTGGATTTCATCTTGCGCCGCCGCGGATGCGGCCTGCCCCGGCGCGGCGGCACCGCGCCCGGCGCTCCAGCGCCCCAGCGTGAAGCTGGCGCCCAGCAGCAGCAGCAGCGCCAGCAGCACGGCCACGACACGACGCTCATGGCTGCCGGGCAGGCGCGGGCGTACGCTGTAATCGGGTGGCGGCGTGACCGGCATCGCGGCAACCAGGGGCCGTAGTGAGGAGTGGCCGCGATGGTGCCATGACGAAAGTTTGCAATTTGTAAGCCACGTCACGACACGGCTCGCGCGGTCTGCTGTAGCTATACTCGGCCCTCGCGGAGTGACCCCATGCTTTGGCTGAAAGCGTTTCACATCATCTTCGTGGTGACCTGGTTCGCGGGTCTGTTTTACTTGCCGCGATTGTTCGTGTACCACGCCGAGGCGACCGAGCCGGTGGTGCGCGAACGCCTCAAGGTGATGGAACGCAAGCTGATGATCATGACCCACATTGGCGGCGCGCTGGCGGTGGCGTTCGGCATCGCCATGCTGGTCATGGATCCGGGTTTTCTGCGGTTTCCGTGGATGCACGTCAAGCTCACCCTGGTGGCGCTGTTGATCGCCTACCACTTCGGCTTGCTGCATCTGAAAAACCGGTTTGCGCGCGACGCATGCGACTGGAGCAGCAAGCGCCTGCGCTGGTTCAACGAAGTTCCGTCGCTCTTGTTGGTTGCAATCGTCTTCCTGGTGGTGGTCAAGCCGTTCTGAGGACCACGCCGGGCATGGACGCATGGGGACGCAAAGGGGACAGGCATGAAGGTTACCGAGCAGCAGATTCGCAGCGAGGAGCTGAAGGGCGCCTTTTTGCGTCATCTGCCGCAGCGCATGAAGATCCTGTTGCGTCGCGCCGAGCGTCAGCGCCGCGAGGGCTGGGACGTCAACGCGCTGTATCTGCTGGAAACCGAGTTCGCGCGTCTCGCCGAGGCCGCCGGCCGTTATGGTCTGCCCGAACAGGCGGCACCGCTGCAGGCGCTGGCCGAATCGCTGCAACCCTTCGTGCTGGGCAGCACGCTGCCGGATGCAGCCGCCAACGACGCCATTGCGCAGGCGCTGGAGGCCTTGCAGGCCCCCATGGGCCAAGTGGCCATGCTGGAGCTCGCCGCGCGCGCCGAGGCCGCGCCGAGTGCGCCGCCGCCGCGGGCCGAAACCCCCGCCGACCCTGCCGGTTACGCGCAAATGGAAACCCCGCCGCCCGGTTATTGGCGCGAACTGGGCATTGCCGATCCCGAACCGCCCGCGCCCGCCGCCGCCCTGATCACCGATTCCGCTGGCATGCCCCTGCCGGCTGCCGCCGCCGTGGACATCGCCGCCACGGCGTCGGCCGCGCCCGCGCCCGCCGCGCTGGCGGTCGCGCCCCGAGTTTTGCTGCTGGGCGCCGACGCGGTGCTGCACGATCTGGCGCTGCACTTCGAGCAGGACGGGCACGCGGTGGCCGAAGTCGACAGCGTCGAGCGCATGATCATGGCGCTGGGCGACGCTGCGCCACCGCGGCTGCTGGTGGTCGGCGCGCGCGCACTGGCGGCGCTGCCGCTGCTGGCCCCGGCGCTGCGCCACGCCCGCGTCGAGGCCGGACACCGCATCGCGCTGCTGGCCATTCTCGAGCACGATGATCTGGGTGCACGCCTCGAAGCGCTGCGCGCCGGTGCCGATCACGCCCTGCCGCGCACCCTGGGCCTGCACGCGTTGCTGGCGCAGGCCGAGCCGCTGCTCAAGGACGAACTCGACGACGCGCCCTATCGCGTGCTGGTGGTCGACGACGACGCCGCCCAGGCCGCTTTCGCCGAAACCGTGTTGCGCAGGGCCGGCATGCAGACCCGCACGGTGGTCGAGCCGCTGGCGACGCTGGATGAGCTGGAGCGCTTCCAGCCCGATCTGATCCTGATGGACATCAACATGCCTGGCGCCGACGGCTTCGAGTTGACCGCGCTGATCCGCGAGCGCGAGGCCTTCGTGGCCACGCCCATCGTGTTTCTATCCGGTGATCCGGACACCGATCGCCAGTTCGCCGCGCTGGATGCGGGTGGTGATGATTTCATCGCCAAGCCGGTGCGGCCCAGGCACCTGATCGCTGCGGTCGGCAATCGCGTGCGGCGCGCGCGCGCCGCCACGCAACGCGGTCCGCGTGCGCTTGGCGGCAGCGGGGCGTTGGTCGATCGCGGCGTACTGTTCGATCGCATCGCGCGTCAACTGGCCGCGCGCACCGGCGTCACGCCCGGCGGCGGCCTGCTGCTGATCGAGTTGAACGACGCGCCGCGCCTGCGCGAGCGCCTTGGCCTCGGCGGTTTCGATCGCCTGCTGCAGCAATTCGCCACGTGGGTGGCTGAGCAGACCCTGCCGCGCGAGGTGCTGGCGCCATTCGGGCCCAGCGCCATTCTGCTGTTCGCGCCACAACGCGGCGAGGCCGCGCTGGCCGCCTTCGCCGAGGATCTTGCCGCGCGCATCGGCCAGGAGCGCTTCGAGATGGCCCGCGCGGTGCCGCTGGCGTTCAGTGCCGGGGTTTGCGGCATGGGCGCTGGCGCTGATCCGATGGCCTTGCTCGGCGCCTGCGAGCGTGCGCTGGAAAACGCGCGCCGGCAGGGCGTGAACGTCGCGCGCCACGCCGCGCAGGCATCGGGTCAACAAACCCTTGCCGCGCTCGTGCGCAGCGCATTGGCCGAGGACACCTTGAGCTTGGCGTTCCAGCCGCTGGTGCCGATCGCCGGCATGGCCGCTGCGCCGCGCTACCAGGCATTGCTGCGCCTGCGCGATGCGCGCGGCAGCGAGCACGCCGCCGCCGCTCTGCTGCCTGCCGCCGCCGCCGCTGGTCTGCTGCCGGCGCTGGATGTCTGGGTGCTCAAGCGCGCACTGGTGGTGCTGGCCGCGCGGCGCAAGCTGGGTACGGCGCTGATGTTGTTCGTCAGCCAGAGTTTCGAGGTGTTCGAAGAGGTCTGGCGCGATGGCAGTCTGGCGCAGGCGCTGGCTGCCGCCGCGCTGCCGGCGTCCAGCCTGGTGCTGGAATACCGTTGCGAGGCATTGCTCGGCGATTACCCCGACGCCGCGCGCCGTTTCGCGGATCTGCATGCGCGCGGCCTCGCGGTGGCGGTGGCCGGGGTCAGTGCGCAGACCCTGGCGCAGCCGGGCTTCAACGATCTGCCGCTGGATTTCCTCAAGCTGGCGCCCGAGCTGGCGCGCGACGGTCAGGCGCGTGCCGTGGTCGCCGCCGGACATGCGCGCGGCGCACTGGTCATTGCCCCGCGCGTGCATGATGCAAGTACCGCCGCGGCGTTCTACGCTGCCGGTGCCGACCTCTTGCAGGGCAACTTCGTGCAGGAAGCCGGCGCGCAACTCGATTACGATTTTGTCAGCAACACTGCCTGAGATGAGCCGCATGTCCGCCATGCCCCGTGATCGTACTGCCACCGCCCTGCTCGTCGGCAGCCTGGTGCTGTTGGCCGCATTGGTCGTGCTGGCCCTGTGGCAGATGGTGCTGCCGTGGAAGCTGGTGCTGGCCGCCGCCGCGCTGCTGGCCGCTGTGTTGGCCGTGCTGTCCTGGTTGCGTCTGGCGCGGCACTGGGGCGAGGCGGAAGCATTGCTGGTGCCGCCGGCGCCGACGCCCAACGCCACGCGCACGATCATTCTGGAGAAAGAGCTGTCGGCACTGCAGGGCATGCAGAAGGAACTGGTCACCGCCAAGCGCGCGGCCGAGGCCGCGACGCTGGCCAAGAGCGAATTCCTGGCCACCATGAGCCACGAGATCCGTACCCCGCTCAATGGCATTCTGCCGCTGCTGGACATCGTGCTGGGCGGGCAACTCAACGCCGACCAGCGCGATTACGTCGCCACCGCGCAGCGCTCGGCGCAGGAGCTGCTGCGCATCGTCGACGACATCCTCGACTACTCCAAGGTCGAAGCCGGCAAGCTCGAACTGGAGAACGTCACGCTCAACCTGCGCGACCTGCTCGACAGCGTGCAGGCGCTGATGGACAAGGCCGCTGAATCCAAGCGCCTCAGTCTGCGCCTGAGCGTGGATGAGGATGTGCGCACGTTGCTGCGCGGCGATCCGGTGCGCATCCGCCAGGTGCTCAGCAACCTGGTCGGCAATGGGCTCAAGTTCACCGAACGTGGCGGCGTATCGGTGCGCGTCAGCAAGCGCGCGGAAACGCCCACCCACGAGGAGCTGGTGTTCGCAGTGCGCGATACCGGCATCGGTATCACGCCGGAGGCCGCCGCGCGGCTGTTCCAGCCCTTCACCCAGGCCGAAAGCAGCACCACGCGCCGCTACGGCGGCACCGGCCTCGGCCTGACCATCTGCAAGAAACTGGTCGAGCTGATGGGCGGCAAGATCGGCCTGCGCTCCGAGCCGGGCAAGGGCTCGGTGTTCTGGTTCAGCCTGCCGCTGGCCAAACTCCCGGGCGAGGTCGCGCAAGGCCGGCTCAGCCTGCAGGGTGTGCGCGGTCTGTACGTCGGCAGCCAGCGTGGCTACGAGAAGCTCAACCCGCTGCTGGCCGGGCTGGGCCTGCAGGTGGAATTTCTGCCGCAGCCGGCCGAGGCACTGGCGCGGCTGCGCCGTTCCGCGCCGCTGGGACGCAGCTTCGGCCACGAATTGCTGGTCGCGGAAATGGGCGGCGCGCCGGGCGAGACGCAAAATCTGGTGCGCAACGTGTTGCGCGAGCCGACCCTCGAACGCGTGCGCATCCTGTTGCCCGGCGCACCTGCCGAGGCCGGCGGTCCGCGCCTTGGCGTGCTGCCGCGCGAACCTGATGAGTCCGCATTGCGCGCCGCGCTGGAAAGCCTGTTCGCGCTGAGTTCGCACACACGTCCGCAGCCATTGATCGCGCGCGCCACGACACCGCCGGCGCGCGCACCCGCGGCGGCCACCGCCAACGAGCTGGAGCCGCCGCTGCGTGGGCGCGTTCTGCTGGTCGAGGATCACCCCGTGAACCAGCAGGTGGCGACCAAGCTGCTGTCACGCTTGGGTCTGGAAGTGGTGCAGGCCAACCACGGCAGCGAAGCACTGGATCTGCTCGGCAAGGGCGTGTTCGATCTGGTGCTGATGGATTGCCAGATGCCGATCATGGACGGCTATGCGGCCACGCGCGAGCTGCGCCGTCGCGAAGCCCTGGTCAACTCCGCGCGCATGCCGGTGATCGCCATGACCGCGCACGCCATGGCTGGCGATCGCGAGAAATGCCTGGACAGCGGCATGGATGATTACCTGTCCAAGCCGCTCGACCGCGCGCTGCTGGCGCGTACCCTCAAGCAGTGGTTGCCGAGCACGCCCGTGGAGGAGGCCATTCCGGTCGCACCGGCGCCTGTCGCGCCCGATCCAGGTCAGGTGCTGCGCGTTGCCGCGCGCGCCGCGGCGGCGCCCAGCCGCATCACCCCGCCGCCGCTGCGGCCCAGTTTCGCGCCGCCCGCGCCGCCGCCAGTCGCCAGTGGCGATCTGCTTGACGAGGAAGTGCTGCGCGACCTCGAAGACATCATGGGCGACGAGCTCAAGCCGCTGGTCACGGTGTTCCTCGGCGACAGTCCGAAACGCATCGCCATGCTCGAACAATCCGCCGCGCAAAACGACATCAATGGCCTTTCGCAGCAGGCGCACGCGCTGAAATCGGCCAGCGCCAACCTCGGGGCCAAGCGCATGTCGGCCGAGGCCAAGACGCTGGAACTGGCCGCGCGCGCTGGCCAAGTCGACAATCCGGTGGCACGCGTCGCGCAGCTCAAGGCAATGTATCTGGCCACTGCCGATGCTCTGCGCGAACGCTTCGGCGTACGTGCCTGACAGAGCCGCGTCAGGCGCTGATTCAGTCGCTCGCCGCCGGCACGACGCCGGCCGGCACCGACCATGGCGGCGGCAATTCGCGTGCGCACAGGCGTTCGGCATGCACCACGAATTGGCGCAGCGCGCGCTGGTACACCTCGCGTTTGAACGCCACCACGGCTTCGCCCGGATACCAGAAATCCACCCAGCGCCAGGCATCGAACTCGGGATGATCGACCGCGTCCAGGCGCACCTGCGCGTCCTCGCCCATGAAGCGCAGCAGGTACCAGACCTGCTTCTGGCCCACGCACAACGGACGCTGGTGATGGCGCAGATAGCGATGCGGCAGGCGGTAGCGCAGCCAGCCCGGTGTGGACGCCAGCACCTCGACATGCGTTGCGCCGAGCCCGGTTTCCTCGGTCAGCTCGCGATGCATCGCCTCCAGCGGCGTCTCGTCGCTGCCGATGCCCCCTTGCGGAAATTGCCAACCGTCGCGCGTGATGCGGCGTGCCCAGAACACCCGGCCATCCGGATTGAGCAACACGATGCCCACATTGGGGCGGAAACCATCAGCGTCGATGACGTCGGACATGGCGCAGCGCACAAGAGGTGCGTCGATTCAAGCACGCGCACCCCGCAGCGGCAAGCGCCGCACCTTGCGTCAGTCGCGACGCACCCATAAAATCACCGGTTCGCGCGGCTATGTAGCTCAGCCGGTTAGAGCACAGCACTCATAATGCTGGGGTCGGTGGTTCGAGTCCACCCATAGCCACCACCGCATCAGCGCGCCGCGCGATCACTCTGCAACCCGCACGCCGCCTCGCTGTCATGGCAACGAGCGTGTCCGAGCATGCCCCCGTTTTCGCGCGATTTCAAGCCTACGTTTGGACGTCCAAACGACGCTGTGACAGTTTCTGTGACACTCCGCTGCGTCACAGATCTCATCGAACCGTGAGAATGACCCCGGCAGAGGTCGTGCTGGGGTCGCATTTTCACCCGACCCAAGCACTGTTTTTTGTCACAACTTCGGACGTGTCACAGCGTGTGCTGGAGTCATGCCGAAACGCGACCCAAGCACTGTTTTCCGTCACAGCCTTGGGCATGTCACAGGAGCACATGCAGTGCTGAGGTCAATTCGCGGTCTGTGACACAGCCGTTGTCACAGACTTCGGAGAGAACAACGCGCACGCCTCCAGCACACCTGTCAGATCTGTGGCGCGATGCAATCAGGTACCACTCGCGACGCGCTTGGCATGGTCACCGACACGCCCAAACCCACAGACGGCGATCAAGTTGGCCAGGTCATAGGGCAGCAGTCCAGCTATTGACCCGGGACTTACCGCGCGTTCGAGATTTATCAGTCCTGGAGCATGGTGCGCGACGACAAGGTTGAATGCCGCAACAGTCGGATATGACGACCGTCGGCGCTTGCTGATCAACGTGGAACTCGCAGGGCTGGTCACCATTTCGCCGCCGGGAGGTGCCGCACCTCCCCATCGTCAATTTTCAACGCGCGCCAACAACGCGGGTGCCAACAGCGTTCTGCACGTGCCCGCGCGTCTGCCATCACCGGCAATCTTGCCGCACGACCATAGGCTGAGCCCGGTGCCTTAGGGTGCTGCTCCATCGCTTTCTGCACGGAGTGGCGTCATGTCGTATCGCAATATCGTTTCGTTGGCTTGCTTGTCCCTGTTGGTCCTCATCCTCACGGCTTGCTCGGGCGGCGGCGCCAACGTCCAGCCCAATGTGCCCGCGTCGCCCTCCACGACGAGCAATCCACCACCGCCGACAACCGTGCCGCCGCCGACCACGGTGTACAGCTATCCCGAGTACAGCCAGATCATCCCGACGGGTGTGCAAGTAGCGCAGACCGGAACGGCTTGCGATGGCCATGGATGCACCGGTGCCGGAGTCAAAGTCGGGGTTCTCGACAGCGGCGCCAATCCCGCAATCCCCAGTCTCTCGGGCAAGATCGCGTGGTTCAAGTCCTATCTCACGCCGTCGACGGGCACGACAGCGAATGACTCCTACGGTCATGGCAGTTTCATTAGCCAGATCATCGCCGGGATGGCCAATCCGTCGGTGGGCTTTCAGGGTGGCGTGGCGCCAGGCGCGTCGCTGTATGAAGCGCAGATCTGCAACAGCACAGGCGGCTGCGTGTACTCCGCACAAAACTATGAGGACCTCTACGGTCAGGGCGTCACGATCTATAACATGAGCTTTGGCCCGACCGACAATGCCGCGACCGCGGCATCGGCGGTATTCCAGGGTGAAGCGAACATCTTCAACCCGCTGATCAATCTGAGCAACGGATTGTTTGTCGTCGCCGCGATGAATCAAGGTCAGCCCCAGCCAAGTTCCTTGGCCGCGCTACCTTACGGAGATTCGGCCGCTTTGCATAACTGGCTGGCCGTGGTCAACGTCAACATCGGTGCCAAAGGCGAAGTCGTCGGGCTCTGGAACACAGTCGGAAGCGAGCCGTCGAATGCGTGCGGCGTCGCCGCGGACTGGTGCATCAGTGCGCCAGGCTTCCTCGATGTGGATGGTGAGCCGGGATCAGCGCTTTGGTCGGGCACGAATGGTCTGGCGGGCGGCGTAGGTACCAGCTTTGCCACGGCCGTCATTACAGGCGTTGCCGCCCTGGTCCAACAAGCCTATCCATGGATGCAAGGCCCGCAACTGCAAGATACCCTGCTAACGACCGCCACGCCGATTGCCGATGGCAGCGGCAATACACCGAACGCGACCTTTGGCTGGGGACTGGTGAATGCCGGCAAGGCTGTCGAAGGCCCGGCCGCATTCCTGTTCGGCAACTTCGATGCCAACATTGGCGCCTTCGACGGCACGTTCGCCAACGACATCGGCCCGGACCCACTGGGTGGTAATGACCCGGTCAACGGAAGCGGTGGATTGGTCCTGACCGGCACGACCGGCACGCTCACGCTGACCGGCACCAACACCTATAGCGGCGACACAACGGTCAATAGCGGCAACTTGTGGCTGTCCGGCTCGGTGGCCAGCAACGTCACGATCAGCGGTGGCAGCTTCGGCGGCCCCGGCGCGATCAATGGCAGCGTGACCAACACCGGCGGCACGCTGATCAGCCAGGCCGCCGTGGGCGGCCAGGGCCTGACCCTCACCGGCAACTACACAGCCAACAGCGCCAGCACGACCGCGATCGCGCTGGGCAACCCGCTCACCGTGGACGGCAGTGCCAGCCTGGCCGGCATCCTCGAGATCCTCGCGCCGGCGACGACCTACACGCCGACCAGCACCGAGACGCTGATCAACTATGGCAGCGAGACCGGCAGCTTCGGCTCGCAGACGTACGGCGCCGGCGTGTTCTGGACGGTGAGCAACCTCAGCTATGGCAGCAAGGCGCTGACGGCGACCGTTACCGCCAGCAACGTCGCGCAGACTTCCGCGCTGCTGCCGGGTGCCGATGCGGTCACGCTGGCCACGGCGCAGGGCGTGCAGGCGTCGTTGCAACAGGCCAACGGCTGGAATACCGCGCAGCGTGCAGCGCATGCCGGCTTCCTGACCAACGCCGCGCAGTTCCTGGCGGCGCGCACCGATGCGCAGGCCAACGCCAGCCTGGGCAGCCTCTCCGGCGAGATCTACGGAACCACCCGTGCGCTGGAAGTGCAGCAGGCGCTGGACACCGACCAGACGCTGGCCGATCGCGTCAATGCGCTGGGTGAGGGCACGCGGCCCGGCGTGTGGATTCAGGCCACGGGCGGCTCGGGCACTTCGCGGCAGGCCGGCACGGCCACGGCGCACGACAACCTGGGCGGCGTGATGGCGGGTGTGGATGTTCCCGTCGCCCGCCACATCCAGATCGGCGCCGCGCTGAGCCGCAGCCACCTCGATGCGACGCTGGACGGTCTCGCTGGCCGCATCGATGGCGCACTCGACACCGTGGCGGTCTATGGCCGCGCCGGTCACGCGCAGGGTGTCTATCTGTCGGGCCGCGCCAGCGAAGGCCGACTCACCGCCAACATCGAGCGCACGGTGCTGCTGGGCAACTCCCTGCAGAGCCTGGCCAGCAACCGCACCGACACGATCACGGCGGGCACGCTGGAGCTGGGCGACACGCTGGGCCACTGGACGCCATATGCGGATCTGACCGGCATCCGGCTGCACCAGGCAGCGTACACCGAGGCGGGCGCATCCGGCTTCGGCCTCACCGCGGCGGCGCAGAGCCACACCGCCAGCTACGCGACGCTCGGCCTGCGCTACGGCACGGACTTCGACTGGGCGTTGGGCCGCAGCAGCCTGTCCGGCTGGCTGGCCTGGCAGCGCGTGCTGTCGGGTGCGAACCTGGGCTTCACGGCGGCCTTCGCCGGCACGCCGACGGCCACGTTCACGGCGCAAGGCCAGAGCCTGGTGCGCAATACGCTCGAGGGCGGCGTGGATCTCGACACGCGCTTCAACCGCACCTGGACGGGCTTCATCGACTTGGGCCTGGCGCGGGCGCGCGGCGCGTTCGTGAGCAAGCTGGCCAACGTCGGCCTCGAGGCGCGGTTCTGATCAATGTCGCCGACACGCGGTATGTGCATCGATTCGATGCACGCATCGACAAACACTCTTCGATCAAGTCGTTTGCATCCAAGTCAAACCTACCATTCCAGCTATTCCCAATCACAGGAGAAACCATGATGAACACTTTCCGCACGCTTGCCCTGATCGCTGCGATCACGTTGTGCACACTGGCACTCGCCGGCTGCAGCTCATCGCCCAGTGCATCCAATTTCCAGACAGCCATCCAGCATCGTTTCGACACGCATGATCCGAAGTGCATGTTCTATTCCAACTACCCGAAGCCCGGTCATGACACCGCGTTCGATTTCATGGCTATGGACGAGGTCAGCCAGGCGCTTGCCCATGCCGGCTTGTTCGCTACAACTGTGTACAAGGTGCTGCCGCCGGAGAAGGCATCGTTTCTGTCGTCTGCGCAACCCGCGAAGACGCTCTACAACTACGCACTGACGCCGATGGGCAAACGTTACTACTCGGTAAAGAACAAGTGCTTTGGTTTCAAGCGTGAGGTGGTCGCTATCACCAACTATGCCAAGGAAGACAGCTCGAACTATGAGGTTGATTTCACTTACAAGTACATCGTCCCGGCGTGGGCCAAGCAGCCCGGGGTCGTCAACGTAGTCAGTCAGATTCCGATTTTCCTGAGCTACAAGGAGTACTTGAAGTCAGGCGGCAAGCCAATCAAGAAGAAGGCTGCCATGACGCTGACGCACAATGGATGGAGGGCGGTATTCATGGACTTCTGAGCACGAGAAAGGGAGGCGCCTGTCCGCGGCTCACCCACAACGGCAGGCCGTGTGACGGCTGCTACACAGAGCCGATCACACAGGGACTGCTGGGGCAAGACAAGGATGTCTTGCTGCCTGCCTATCGCCGGCCCGCCCGGCGCACAGACGCATCAGGCCGCCCCGCGCGGGGCGATCCGCATGGATAATCCCCGGCAAGTTCCATGCCTTGGAGGGGGAGAATGGCCAAGCTGGTGCCCGCGCGCAGTACGTGTTTGCGACGCATGACGTCGGGTGAACGACGATTCTCGGAGCGACTCGAGCAAAAACTCGAGGATGACTATCTGCTCTGGTACGACGTGCCCATCGGGCTCAAGCAGCGCCAGCCCGACTTCGTCATCCTGCATCCACGGCGTGGCCTGCTCGTGCTCGAAGTCAAGGACTGGAAGCTCGAGACGATCCGCGAGGCCAATCGCAAGTCGTTCACTCTTCTCACCGATCGCGGCCTAGTCACCGTCATCAACCCACAGCAGCAGGCTCGTGTCTATGCGCTGGAGGTGAAAATCGTGCTCGAGGCCGACAGCGCCATGCGCCATCCGCCCGGCAGCCCACATGCCGGGCAATTGGTGATGCCCTGGGGTTTCGGTGTGGTGCTGACCCACATCACTCGAAGGCAATTTACCGAGGCGCAACTCGACCAGGTTATCGAGCCGCATCTGGTCTTATGCAAGGACGAAATCGTCGAAACGGTCGACGCCGAAGCATTGCAGCGCCGGCTATGGTCGATGCTTCCGCAACCCTTTGGCTGCGTGCTCAGCCTGCCGCAGATCGACCGCGTGCGCTGGCTGCTGTTCCCGGAAATCCGCGTGGCCCCGGGTGAAGGCCAGTTTGGCCTGTTCGATGCCGCATCCCAGCCCAACGTTATGCCCTTGGCCATCCCCGATCTGGTCAAGGTCATGGACATGCAGCAGGAGTCATTGGCGCGCTCACTGGGTGAAGGCCACCGCATCATCCACGGCGTGGCCGGATCGGGCAAGACCATGATCCTCGGCTACCGTTGTCTGCACCTTGCACGCATGGTCAGCAAGCCGGTGCTGGTGCTTTGCTACAACACCACGCTCGCTGCGCGCCTTGGCCAGATCGTCCATGGCTATGGCCTTGCGCACAAAGTGCAGGTCCACCACTTCCACGAGTGGTGCAGGCGCATGCTGGACGCCTATCACGTCTGTCTGCCGGCGTCGGGCGAACGTTACTTCGATGCGCTCGCGCCGGCCTTGATGCGCGCACTCGAGCAAGGCCAGGTGCCGCGTGCGCAATACAGCGCCGTGCTCATCGACGAGGGCCACGATTTCAAGTCCGACTGGTATCGTCTGGTCGTGCACATGCTCGATCCGTCCAGCAACGCGCTGCTGGTGTTGTATGACGACGCGCAAAACATCTACGGCACGCCGGCGCGGCGCGGATTCACATGGAAGAGCGTGGGCATCGAGGCCGTGGGCCATACCACGATCCTCAAGCTCAACTACCGCAACACGCTCGAGATACTCAGCGTCGCGCGGCATTTTGCTGAGGTCTTGCTGCACGAACAGAGCAGCGACGACGACGGAGTGCCCCTGATCGTGCCGCAAAGTTCGGGGCGCCACGGACCAGTGCCCGAACTGTTTGCCTTTCGCAACCAGCGCGACGAATGCAAGGCCATCGTTCAATGCATCCAGGATGCGCTGGATCGCGGCACGCAGCCGTGCGACATCGCGGTGCTTTACCGCACGCACCGCGAGGGCGATGCGCTCGCGCAACAGCTTGCCCATGCCGGCATTGCCGTCTGCGTCGCGCAAACGCGCGCCGGCAAGGCGGCCCTGTTCAGCGACGACCGTTGCATCAAGCTGATGACTCAGCACAGCAGCAAGGGCCTCGAATTTCCAATGGTCATCATTTACGGCCTTGGTCAGCTCCCGCACCCCCGCGAAGATGCAGTGCATGAAGCGCGGTTACTGTACGTGGCCATGACACGCGCCACAGAACGCCTCCTGCTGTTTCACCACGACGAGTCAGCCTTTACCATGCGCCTGGACAGCGCAATTCAGCGCACCTTGCACGCGCGTGACAGCGCCGCTTGAGACGCGCCGGCTCTCAAGCAAGGGAGGCCCAGGTCAACCTCGTGGCAAACTTGTCGCGCGGATGCAGCGCATCCTGATCGCGCATGCTTGCTTCATACCCGTGTCCAATCGAATCCCATGAAACCAGCCAACGAACGCCGCATCCTGCTTTGCGCCACCGGCCTCTCGCCGCAAGTGGTCACCGAAACCCTGTATGCCCTCGCTGTGCGCCAGCGCCCGGCGTGGGTGCCCAGTGAAATCCACATCATCACCACACGCGAGGGCGCGCATCGTGCGCGGCTCACCCTGATGCAAGATGGCAAAGGTGCCGTCGCAAGTCTGTGCGCCGATTACACGCTGCGGCCCCCACGTTTCGACGAGACTTGTCTGCATGTCGTCCAAGGCGCCGATGGCAAAGCACTCGAGGACATTCACGACGCCGATGACAACACCGCCTGCGCCGATGCCATGGTGCGCATGGTGCGTGAATTCAGCGCTGATGCGCATAGCGCCCTGCACGTATCCATCGCGGGAGGACGCAAGACCATGGGTTACCTGCTCGGCTACGCGCTGACCCTGTTTGGCCGTCCACAGGACCGGCTCTCGCATGTGCTGGTCGATGCCGATTTTGAATCCCACCCGGAGTTTTTCTATCCCACACCGCACACCCGGGTGCTTTACGCCACACGCGACCAGCGCCCGCTCGATGCCAAGAGCGCGCAGGTGCAACTGGTGGACATACCCTTTGTCAGCCTGCGCAGCGGCGTCACCGATCAACTCGCCAGCGACACCGGCATCAGCTTCAGCGAGGCCGTGCGCAAGGCATCCGTATTGGTGGCCACGCACAATGTGCGCGTCGATGTGCAAGCGCGCACGCTGCGCTACGCCGAGTTCGACATCGCGCTCAAACCGCTGGCATTTCTCGTATGGCTTTGGCTCGCACTGCGCGCGCAGCATGGCGAAGGACCGGTATCGCGCCACCTGTTCAACACCGATCCTGCGCTGCGCACTGGTCTCTGCCGCAGCGTGAAACCCCATCTGGCCGAAATGAGTGCTCTGGCGGCGCAACTCGACAATTTGCACGACGACGAAAAGTCCGCGCTGAACACCGACGGCTCGAAATGGCTGGGTGAGCGCGTCAACGAAATCAACAAAGATATCGAGGCCGCCCTGGGGACACGTGGGCGCACACTGCTGGGCGTTGCCACGCTTGGCCCGCGCGCACGCTCCGTTTACGCGCTCAACCTCTCGCCCGGACGCATCGAGTTCGTCTGAGCCATGCCCGGCTCTCCCATCCCCGGCGCGCCGCTGCCCAACCCGTTTCCGGTGGCGCGTTATCGCCTGCACTGCCGCGTCGAGCGTGCGCTGCATCTGCCCGACTACGCCGGCTCCACCTTGCGCGGAGTTTTGGGCCATGCCCTGAAAGATCTGGTCTGCGTCACCCGCCAGCCCGTCTGCGAGCCCTGCGCGTTCTACCGCAGCTGCGTCTATCCGTCCATCTTCGAGCGCCCGGCGCCAGTGGGCTATCCCGCGGCAGCCCTCCGCCACGCACCCAACCCGTTTGCCGTCGAGCCCGCCGGCTGGGGCGCACTGCATCTATCCAGCGGCGCCGATTTTCACTTCGACCTCGTGCTCATCGGCCCGGCACTGGTGCAGTTGCCCCTGATTGTGCGCGCCTGGCAGAAGGGCCTTGCGCGCAACGTCGGGGGCGGTCAGGGCAGCGCACGCGTGCAGCGCGTGCAGCACTTGGAAAGCGGCCATGTCATCTGGTGCGAAGACGCCGACTCGTTTCTTGCGCACAACCAGGCCGTAGCGCTGCCCACACCCGACAGCGCGCCTGCGCAGGTCACGCTCGAGTTCATCACCCCGCTGCGCCTGCAGCAGCAGGGTCGCGTACTCGACGCCAGTGCCATCACCGCCGGCGACGTACTCATTGCCCTGCTGCGCCGTGCCGCGCTGCTGCTGGAGTTGCAATTGGGTCGCGCCACCGGCTGGTGCTTTGACGACTTGCATGCACAGGCGCGCGCGACACGCGGCAGCGGCTCGCTGCGCTGGCGCGACTGGACGCGCTATTCCAACCGGCAACAGCGCGCCATGACCCTCGGCGGCATGGTTGGCTGCTACACCATCACCGACATCGCCGGCGCCTGGTGGCCTCTGCTCTACCTCGGCCAGTGGCTGCATGTGGGCAAGAACGCCAGCTTTGGCATGGGTGGTTACCGCATCAGCGCCGCCGGTTGAGCCCCGTCGCCTTCACGCGACGCGCGCCGAAACACGGCGTCGCAATCTTGCCACCCAACTCTGGCCGCGGTGCCGGCTGTTCCAATGGCGCCATGTTCCAGCCACTGGTCCTCGTCGCCTACGACATCAGCAGCCCGCTCCGTGCCCGCCGCGTGCGTCAAAGCCTGCGCGCATATGCCGTGGGTGGCCAGAAGTCACTCTACGAATGCCGTCTCGATGCCGGCTGCCTGCAAGCCACCCTGCAGCAGCTCGATGCACACATCGACCCGCAAGCCGACCGCGCGCTGATCGTGCAGATCGGCCGCGACACCCTCGTGCGCACCCTTGGCGTTGCCTGCGCACCCCACGATGGCACCTGCTTTTACCAGGGCTGAAGGAGTACACCCATGGGTATTCTGTTTGTCGACCACCACGACACCACCCTCGCCATCGAACAGGGCAACCTGGTCCTGCGCGTTCCCAATGCGCCCGGCCCGCGTCACCTGCCATTGGCGCTGATCGAGCGCGTCGTGCTGCGCGCCCGCACCCAACTCGACAGCCAAACCCTGGCCACCCTGGCCGATGCCGGCATCGGCGTGATCGCCCACGGCGGACGCGGCGGACAGCGCGTCGCCCAGATTCTGGGCGCGGCCGGCAACGACGCGCGCCGCCGCATTGCGCAAGTGCGCAAGCTCGACGATGCTGCCCACGTCCTGCACTGGAGCCAGACACTCATCCGCGCCAAGCTGCGCGCACAGCGACGTTTCATCGCCAGCCTCATGCAACAGCGCCCCGACCAGCGCAAGCCACTGTTCGACGCCTTTGAAACCCTGGGCGCCACCCTGCAGCGCCTGCCGCGCGTGCGCACCGTCGAAAGTGTACGCGGCCTCGAAGGCGCGGCCGCGGCCGCCTACTTCGCCGGATTTTCCAGCGTCCTCCCGCCCGAGCTGGGCTTTACCCAGCGCAACCGCCGCCCGCCGCGCGACCCGGTCAACGCCTGCCTGTCGCTGGGTTACACCCTGCTGCACAGCCTGCTGGTGGAGACCATCTACGCCCACGGCCTCGACCCCATGATCGGCTACCTGCACGTGCCCGAACATGGCCGCGCCAGCCTCGCCGCCGACCTTATGGAACCATGGCGCCCTTGGATCGATCGCCGTGTCCACGCCCTGTTTCGCAGCCGGCGCCTCAGCGCCGAGCACTTCGGCCGCGACGGCGGTGACGCCTGCATCATGGGCAAGGCCGGCCGCCAGCACTTCTACACCGACTGGGCGCAAGCCGCGCCGCCCCTACGCCGAGCCTTGCGTCGGCCCATGCACGAAGTGTTGCGCGCCATCAGCCCGGACCTGAGCCTGTGAGCGCCTCCACACGCACCTGGCTGGTTGCCTACGACATCCGCGATCCCAAGCGTCTGCGCAGCGTGCACCGCACTTTGCGCAAACAGGGCATCGCCACCCAATACTCGCTGTTCACCCTCCTGGCCGACGATGCCGGTCTGGACGAGCTTTTCGCGCAACTGGCAAGTCTCATCGACCCGCGCCGCGACGACGTGCGTGCCTACGCCATCCCTGCGCGCGCCCGCGTCTGGAGCCTGGGCCGGCCAACTCTGCCGCAAGACATCGAGCTGACAGGCACACAAGCTGCCGCGCACCTGCTTGACCTGCTCGGTGCGAGGGCGGCCGCCAGACAGTCCAGCGCACAGGGTCACCCCGATCATGCTTGACATGCGCAAATCACCGGCGCAAGGTCACGCACATCCGGCAACGTGGTCGCGTGCCGGAGTTCAGTGATGGACCTCAACTCGCCCATGCCCGACAAATTCCGCAAGCGCCTTGGCAACACACTGAAACAAAAGGCATTGCAGACGCGAGCGGTCCGAATCACTGCCCCGCAAACGAGGGGATTAAGACATGTTGGCCATCACTCCAGCCGCAGCGCTGACGGGTCCGAATCACTGCCCCGCAAACGAGGGGATTAAGACATAGTTAATACCTCTAGCAGTTCAGCACAAGCGTCCGAATCACTGCCCCGCAAACGAGGGGATTAAGACATCGTCTAAATCGCGAAAAGACTTGAAAATCGGGTCCGAATCACTGCCCCGCAAACGAGGGGATTAAGACACCACGATTACGACCGCGATGAGACGCAGGCCGGTCCGAATCACTGCCCCGCAAACGAGGGGATTAAGACGACGTGTGAGAGCCTCGACCGACACCGGGCCTGGGTCCGAATCACTGCCCCGCAAACGAGGGGATTAAGACCAGCCAATGCGTTAGCAATCAGCTTGCTAAAGTGGTCCGAATCACTGCCCCGCAAACGAGGGGATTAAGACCGTTGATCATGGTGTCACCTGCGGCCCAGATGCGGTCCGAATCACTGCCCCGCAAACGAGGGGATTAAGACCCTTTCCCGTCTTCCAGGATCCCGGAGTACAGGAGTCCGAATCACTGCCCCGCAAACGAGGGGATTAAGACAATTGCGGCCCATACTGGTTTTGTGACATGTTGAGTCCGAATCACTGCCCCGCAAACGAGGGGATTAAGACCCTTCATATCTCCTCCTTGCTATTGGTTGATTCGGTCCGAATCACTGCCCCGCAAACGAGGGGATTAAGACCCTTCATATCTCCTCCTTGCTATTGGTTGATTCGGTCCGAATCACTGCCCCGCAAACGAGGGGATTAAGACCATCATACTTGGCGAACTTCTCCGTGGTGGTGGGTCCGAATCACTGCCCCGCAAACGAGGGGATTAAGACAATGAATCGGATGTATCCTTCAGGCTGAACTCAGTCCGAATCACTGCCCCGCAAACGAGGGGATTAAGACCCTTCGCTTGGCGCGCCGTGAAGCCTGGTACTCGTCCGAATCACTGCCCCGCAAACGAGGGGATTAAGACGGTGGCCCCGGCGCTGGTGGCTTATAATCTAAGCCAGCCGCCGGAGCCCTGCACACACCGCGTCCATCATGGGCGTCACGCCAAAGGAGGTCGCTCATGAACATTGGAATTGGACTTGGCATCGCGATTTTTGTCACGACGATTCTTGCCGCACTCAGTGCGATCGCCATGCCGATGCTGTTTCAGCGGCTTTTCCGATCGTCCAAATCACTGCCCCGCAAACGAGGGGATTAAGACGCCTGTCGAAACGCCGTCCTGATTCGCGCTGAAGTTCAGCCGGGTCGCAGCCTGTGCGACGGGTCGCGCAGATGCTGAGCCTCCCGCAAGGAGGAGGCAGGACTTATGGCGATGAACCGCATCCAGTTCCAACCCGGCCTGTCCCGGAAAGGGACTTCTTTCGGTCGTCGTTGGCCGGCTTTCTGCAACAGTACGGCACCGAGGCGGCGTGCAAGCGCGCGTTGCGGCACGCGCGCTGGCCGAAAGGGTTTGTCTGTCCGGCTGCGGCGGCCGGCGCTATGGCCGTTACGCGAATCGGCATGGCGAGCGGATGTGGCAATGCTCGGCCTGTCGGCACCAGACGACCAACGGAAGTCCCCAAGGGACGATGCTGCTCAGCGGCACGCTCTTCGAGGCCACCAAGCTGCCGCTGCGGACATGGTTTCTGGCGCTCTACCTGTTGACCCAGAGCAAGACCAACGTGGCGGCGTTGGAGCTCATGCGGCACCTGGGTGTGTGCTATCGCACCGCGTGGCGGATCAAGCACGACCAACGGAAGTCCCCAAGGGACAAGCTGATGCAGGCCATGACTGAGCGTGAGGCGGGGCGCCAGCTGGGCGGCCTCGTGCAGATCGATGATGCCTACCTGGGCGGCGAGCGCAACGGCGGAAAACCGGGGCGCGGCTCGGAAAACAGGTGCCCTTTCGTCATCGCCGTGGAACTCTCTGCGGAGGGCCATCCACTGCATGCGGTGATCACACCTGTATCCGGCTTCACCACCCAGGCGCTGACGGACTGGACGCGGCTGCACCTGCGCCCGGAAACCGAGGTCCATAGCGATGGGCTGGGTGCGTTCCGCGCCGTGATCGAAGCCGGCCATGCGCACACCGTTATCGAAAGCGAGTGCGGGCGCGCCGCCATCGAGGCCGGCGGCATGCGCTGGGTCAATACGGAGCTCAGCAACGTCAAGCGCTCGCTGGACGGCACCTATCAGGCATTCCGCTTCGCTGCCTATGCGCATCGTTACCTCGCCGAGGCCGCCTGGCGTTGACCCGCCTGCGGCGGTTGAAAAGCGCCTCAACCGCCGCTTCGACCTCAAGATTCTGGTGTCTCGCTTGCTGGTGGCCGCAGCGCGCTGCAAAGCCTGGCCCGAGCGGTGTTTGCGCGCCATGCCTGCCACCCCCACCGGCTGAACTTCAGCGCGAATCAAGGCAAGTCATGCATCACGCGCGCACCGGCAACGCCCGTGCCGTGCGGGCAAGTTTGCCAGAGCACCTGCCACCAACCGCTCCTGCAAGCATAAGCCTCGTTCCGGACACGAACGCTGTTCCGGGCTGGGATCGGGGCATCGATCCAAGTTCAACGCCAGTCCGGTTGTTGTGCGAATCAAGTGTTTTGCGGTCCGTACGGGGCGGATGCTGACTTGTTAATCAATCTCAGGAGAAGACTCATGAATGAAGATCGCCAACATTCTGCGTTGCTGGAACTGCTGTCTACTGGCGCCACGCTGGAAGAACACAACCACGGGGGACGGCGCTTCACACTGCATTACAACGGGCAACGAGTGGACGTGCCCGGCGCATTGGCTGCGAAGCTGGTACGCGAGCGACAGGTTCGGCGCGGCGGCCAGAGTGGCACGCTCCATCTGTGGTTTGCCGTGAGGCGCGCAGGAACTTGCGCGCATCCATGACCACGCCGGGCGCATCTGATTTCCGCCGCAAGGCCGTGCAAGTTTGTCGCTTCACGATGCGCTGCAGGCCGCACGGACAATGCGCTTCGTCAACAGGCATCAACCACACCAATTCTTTGAATCTCAGAGGAGTCAATCATCATGTCGGACACCAACAGCTCGATCAACGTGACCATCGTGGCGCCGCGCAAGTCGCCTTTCGCGGCCGCACTGCTGGCGTTGTTCTTCGGTCCACTGGGGATGTTCTATTCAACGCTGGCCGGCGCGCTGATCATGCTGGCGGTCTATGTGGTGCTGATCCCGCTCATCGGCGTGATGACGCTGGGACTGGGGTTCTGGCTCTACCTGCTCGCATGGCCGGTATGCGTGGTCTGGGCGGGGCTGGCGGCAGTGCAGTGCAATCAGACGGCTGTGCGCTACAGCCAGGGGGGTGGATAACACATATGAAAAAGGGGGCACGCCACGACGGCGTGAGCGCAGCGCCACCGCTGCGCAGGCACAGGGACGTGCCATCTCCGGGGTTCGCAGGCGGTGAAAGCTTGCACCGCAAGGTAATACGCCAGACAACTGGACATGATTGGCATATCGATCGACCAGCCCAACTGAATAAGGAGAACACGCAGTGCAGCCCATGAAACAGCACAACGTCTGGTTGTTGCTTCAGCGCGAGCTGTCGAGCGTACTGCCGGTCTTCACGTTGCGCGGGCTTCTACTTGCGCTACTCGGTCCGCTTGTGGCGTATTGCTTCACGAGGTTTCCTTACGAGTACATCCAGACAGGACATGCGTGGGGTGACAATTCGATCAACAAGCTGTTGACGTTTATATGCCTCTTGGCAGGTGCGTTCATTTTTTTTTACGGAGCGGTTTTCATCACCGCACTCGAGAGAAAAGACCCTAGCAAGCACCACTGGGTGTTGCCGCAGCTGTTTACGCCGACCGCGATGCTTGGTGTGGTTCTTGGCATGGTCTGGCTGCATCGCGCGAACCCCAACAGCTTCGGCGTGAGCGACTTCACGCTCTATCTGGTGGCATTGTTGGGTCTGGGAGCGGCGGTCGCTCTGCAGTTGCTGCTGCAGTTGATTCACTTGCGAGATCATGTCGATGTCACCCCGCTGATGCCAGGCGTGGTGCTGCTGGCCGGCAGCATCCTGTACCCGTATTTGATGAGCAAACCGGGTCGCTATCTGAATCCCACCGACTGGAGCAACCCGCTGGTGCGCACGCAGGATCTGGCGCACCTGATCACCGCCTGGCACTGGATGGCGGCGCTGGCCTTGGCCAACATTTGCATGGTTCTGGCATTGCGCATCGCCCGCTGGCCGGTGCCCGTCACGCAGCCACAGGCGCAGCCCGAGCAGCCGACCGCACAGGCGCAACACGTGGCCCAGCCGGTGGCGCAGCAGGTCCAGGCAACGCCGAACCCTGAGACGCTACGGGAGTTTGTCGCCGTGCGTGCGCGTTACACGTTCAAGTCCATCCTGGGTTACGCGGAATTCAAGCGGTCCCTCGCCGATGCCGGCAATGCTTGGCGCGACGAAAAAAAGAACGGCATCCTGCTGCACGGCGCGCCGGGCGGCGGCAAGACGCTGATGGCCGAGGCGTTGGCGGGGGAGTTGGGGCTGCCGATCATCGCTGTCAACGTTGGCGACATGGCCAGCAAGTGGATCAACGAGACCACGCAGAGGCTCAAACTGCTGTTCGACCGCGCCAGGCAACAAGCGCCATGTGTACTCTTCATCGACGAGATCGACGCCTTGCTGCGCGACCGCGAGAGCATGAAAGGTATCGGCTATGAAGAGCACGAGCGCATCGTGGCGACCTTCCTGGCCGCTGCGGTCGCCTTGCGCAGCCAGAGCGTCTTGCTGGTGGCTGCGACCAATCTGATCAAGCGCCTGGACCCGGCTGCGATCCGCGAGGGGCGCTTTGATTTC
Source organism: Metallibacterium scheffleri (assembly GCF_002077135.1). Taxonomy (NCBI): domain Bacteria; kingdom Pseudomonadati; phylum Pseudomonadota; class Gammaproteobacteria; order Lysobacterales; family Rhodanobacteraceae; genus Metallibacterium; species Metallibacterium scheffleri. The sequence goes on from NZ_LDOS01000001.1 coordinate 676,296, forward strand.
AAGCTGGAGGTGCCACTGCCCGATGCCGTGGCACGCCACGAGCTGATCAACGAAGGCCTGCGCTGTTACGGCAGCAGCATCGATGACGATACGCTGCAACGGCTGGTGCGGCGCTGGGCAGGCTTTAATGTGCCACGTATCCGCGAGGTGACCGAACGCGCGTGCAAGCTTGGCCGGACCCAAGTCATCGGCTCTGGAGGGAAGCAGAACAACGCACCCGTCGCATTGAGCTACGACACGTTTTACCGCGCGCTGCGCGACGTGCAGGGCCGTCGCGGCGGCGCTCCCGAAGGCGCCAAACGTCTGCAGTCGATGCACATGGACGCGACTCAGCGGATTCAAATCCAGCGCCTGGCGACGCAACTGATGAAAGTCGATGAGATCGAGCGCCGGGGTGGCACGCTGCCAAAGGGCATTGTTTTCTATGGCCCGCCGGGCACAGGCAAGACCGCAACAGCAATGGCGCTGGCCGCCGAGTGCGGCTGGACGTTCATCGTGCGCAATGGCCGCGACCTGACCAGCGAAAACGCCATCGATGCGCTGCGCAAGGAGGCCAGCGAGTTGCGCCCTGCCATCGTATTCATCGACGAGGCCGACGACATTCTGGGCGAGCGGTCCTATTCATCCAACAAGAGCGCAACCAACGAGCTGTTGACACTGATCGATGGCGCGGGTGGCATGCTGGTCGATGTGGTGTGGATTGCGGCGACCAACAGCATCGAAAGCATGGACAGTGCGGCACTCCGCGGCGGTCGCTTCGAGCAGAAGCTGCTTTTCGGCGCGCCCAGCCCGGAACCGCTGCGAGCCATGTTGCGCGAGTGGGCGCAATCCAGGCATGCGTTCGTAGGCGATGATGCGGATGCCTGGGTGGAGATGGCCGCCGAAGTGCTGCAGGGGCAGACCATCAGCAACGTACAAGCGGTGCTGAAGCTGGCCGTGAACCATGCGGTCACGGCAGCGATGGAGAACCACACCGCGCAGCAATGCGTGACGCGCGAGCGCCTGCTTGCCGCGCACAACGAAATCGTGTTGCAGTGACGGCTGAGGCAACGACCGCCGAGCCGGCCATGGCCTATCCATGTGCCGGAGCGTTTTTCAATCCGCTTTGAACTTGGCGTACAAGTGTATGTCTATGCGGGTGGCGTCTTCGCTGTCGCAGAGCGTTCGCATCCGATTGCCACCGACGCACGCGGCGCCTTGCTCCCCCGGGCATGGTGTCCACCACGGGGAGGATGGACATGACGGTCTATTTTGTTTCGCAGCACGAGCGCATCCAGCGCTGGGCGCGCATCATGAATGCGAAGGGCGGCAAGCTGCCGCATCGCATCGATCAAGCGGTAGAGAACATCGACCCCGAGCATTTGCAACCGGGCGATGTGGTGATGGGCACCTTGCCGATGAATGTGGCGGCAGCGCTCGAATCGCGCGGCATCGCATTTTGGGCACTGGACTTGCACGTCCCGCCGCAGGACAGGCGCAAGGAGCTTAGTGCTACCGAGCTGGCCAAGCTTGGCGCCACGCTGACGCGTTACAGGGTCAGCAAGGATGGCCAGCATGCCGTGAAAGCAGAGCGCCAGCGCACTGCGGATGCGCCAAGACCAGCGGTGACTGTGATGCTGGTCAGTGGCGAGATCATGCCGAACTATCTGGGTTATCTGCATGCGCCGACACCATGCGTGTTGCTGGCTGCGTCAGATCAGATGGGAGAGCGCGCCGATGAGTTGGAGAAACTCCTGAACGACGCACCACGCCGGCCGGATAAAATCGGGAAAATTCCCTTCGAGAGCACGGGTTATGCAACATTGGATGCCAAAACACGCGATCTGCTGGACTACTTGCTGGAGATTGGCCACGACAAAATCGTGCTCAATGCGACCGGCGGCACCAAGCTGATGTCGATGGCACTGACCCATGCCGGACAGCAGGCAGCCAGGAATGGCGCCCCAGTCGATGCGGTGTACGTGGATACGGCAGCGGGCCGCATCGAGCATCTGACCCCGGATACGCGGCCGCTGCAGCCCATGCGTGCCGTGCTCGATGTGCGTGCCGCAGTGCTGGCCTCGGGCAAGCCGGATGCGGGGTGCGACAGCGCATCGTCCGTATTTCGCAAGTGGATGAGCCGCACTCAATTGCATCGCTACCTGCTGGGGAATCCGGACAGGCTTGCGCTGTTCAATGCGCTGGTCGCACAGATGGAAGAATTACAGCGCGGCAAGAAGAAATCGGAACAGGGGGTGTGGCGAATCGAGCACGATGTCGAGCAAGCCACGCGGGGGCACTTCATCGTGTTGCCTGGCGATGACTTTGCGGCAAAGCAAATCAGCGGCAAATTAGGCGCACACCTGGCTGAGGCCGGTGTGCTGCGTACACGGCCGCAGACAAGCGACGCAGGGGTCAAATTGCAGTTCACTGCACCTTCCGAAATCGGTTATCTGTTGGGTTCGTGGTTGGAGGCGCATGTCGCCAGTCTGATCGAGGCTGCCGGTCCCGACGACTGGGCCTGCGGTGTGCAAGTGGGCAGCGAACGCGGCAAGAACAACGAACTCGATGCGCTCATCGTCAGCGGCAATCGCACCCTGCTGATCGAGGTCAAGGCGGCCAATCTTGCGCGCAAGTCCGACAAGGGCGGCGGCAAGAAAAGTACCAAGGCACAGGACACCGTATACAAGCTCGATTCGGTGGGCCATACCTTGGGCCACTATTTCAGCGGCAACTGGCTGGTTACAGCGCGCGCGCTGGATGATGATGACCAAAAGCGCGCCAGGGACAAGCGCATCGAGGTGTTCTCGGCGCAACCGTCTGGTGAGGGTAAGGAGCCTCTTCAACACTTCGCGCGCAAGCTCAAGGAGTGGATCGACGCAGGACGTGGCTCGATGCCGCGCGACGACGGGTATGCGGCGCGCGTGCTCGAGATTTCAAAGGACGCGAAGCAGAAAATCGACGCCAAATCGAAGCTCTACGAACGCGTTTCCTCGGCCGATGGTGCTGGTTCCGACGCGGCTCAAGCAGCGCCATCTGACGCCCCCGCTGCGCCCGCGAGCGAGGACAAAATGCGCCAACTGGAGCAGAAAGGCCTGGGCGGTATGGCCAGCAGCAAGCCATCCGCACCGTGGAGTGGTCGGCGGCGGCGTTGATCCGGGTTGTCCAGGTGGCCCAGCGCGGTCCCGAGGTCATGGCCAGCAAACTTGCCGGTCAGCGCAGCGCCGAGAGGCGCAAGCACACTGCGCACCAGCCGATGATGTCGGCGCACAGCTCTCCGTCAGGAGGATCCGCATCGTGGTCCGTTCCGCAGCACCGCAATCCAGACAACCGCCGGAAAACCCCGGCACGGTTGACTCGGCAGGATCGCCGTGGCGCGCGCCATTGGCGGTGTTGGCCGACGGTATCGCGACGCTGACTTGGCGCACGCGTGCGCGGAACCAGGCCGAGCAGGGCACTTGGCGCTGGCATGTGGCGCTGGCGGCGCTGATGCTGTCCACCGTCGCGGCCAATCTGGTGTGCGGCTGGGGCCTGCTCGGGTCCGTGCTCGATGGCGTGAGCGCGGGTTTCATGCTGCAAGTCATGCTGCCGGGCATTTACGGAGACCACGGCCGATTCGGCTACTCCGTCGCCTGCGTTGGGGTGGTTGGCAACCTGATGTGCATGGCGTGGCCCGGCATGCAGTGGGTTTGGCTGGGTTGGGTCATAGTTGCAGTGATCGGGTTATGGCGCGAGTTATTGCAGACGATCGAGCGCGAGTCATGAACGCAGCGCGTACAACAAGAGGCGCGGATCCGGCCTGCGTCGCGGAACTTTATCCGCCCATACTTGTCCCCAACTCATCGGGCCATGATCCTGCCATTCACCGCACTGCGGCGCGGCAAGGTGGGGAGATACGCTCAATCATGCGACGCAGGCAGGGGGCTGATGCGTACACAGCCGAATCATCCGGCGGGGTGCTGAGCCCGCGCCCACCATCCGTTTTTTCTTGCCTGATTTTTGCGCGCATGCGTGCAGTGGCAATGCACCGGAATCTTTGGGTGCTGCCTTCTTGCGCGCGGGCAGCAACTGCAACGATCCAGCAGCCAAGGAAGCCCTCATGACCAACCACGCCGTGCTGTTCGAGCTCAATTCAATCCAATCCTGGATCGCTGAAAGCGGGCGCCTGCGCGATCTGATCGGCGGCAGCGAGCTGATCGATCTGATGACCAATGAGAGCGCCGAGGGCAACCTGCTCGATTGCGTGTTGCAGTCCTGCGATGCGCAACAGGCGATCCGGTTTTCGCGCCGGTCGGGTGGCGCGTTCTATGCGTTCTGCGCGGACGAGGCTCTGTTGCGCCATTTCGAGGCGCTGTGGGTGCTGGCGGTGCAACACTGGGCGCCCGGGCTAGGCTTCAGCGTATCGCGCGGGCACGGCCAGAGTGAACTTGATGCATTCCGGAATGCGCGCAAGTCCGTGGACCAGGCCGCTGCACGACCCTTGCAAATTCCGGCAGCAGCGCCGATCGCGGCACGTCATCGGCGCACCGGCGCTGTGGCCAGCGTGCTCGATCGGCACGACGGCCCCGTGGACGCTGCGAGTGCGCGCAAGAAGGCATTTTCGAGGCCCGATCACGCTGGTTTCATCACGCGCTTTTCACCGCCGGGCGTTGGCTGGCGCGACTGGCCGACGAATCTCGAGGCGGGTGAGCAGTCCATGCCATTTGCAGGTGACTTGCGCACCGTGGCGTTGATTCACGCTGATGGCAATGGCATGGGCCAGATCCTGCGCAACCTGAGCGCCGCAGCTCAAGCGCGACCGGACCAGTTCATCGGGATCTTCAAGGGGTTTTCCGACACACTCGATGCGAGTATCCAGACGGCGGCGCGTCACGCAGCCGAAACCGTCTTGCTACCCGCACGCGTTCGCGCAACGGACTGCCTGGCGGCACGTCCAATCGTGCTGGGCGGGGACGATGTCACCGTGCTGGTGCGCGCCGATCTTGCCTTGGCTTATGCCCTGGCTTTTGCGCGCGCTTTCGAATCCGAAAGTCGGCGCCTGTTGCAGCAGAAACTGGCTGGGTTCGACGTGGCGGGATTGCCGCAGCAACTCACCCTGGGCATCGGTCTGGTCTACATGGGTGCCAGCCAGCCGTTTTCGATGGCCGCCGATCTCAGCGAAGACCTGATGCGCCGCGCGAAAGATCTGGCCAAGCAGCAGGCCGGCACCTACGCCGTGCCGGCCAGCAGCATCAAGTTTCATCGCATCACCAGCAGCCTGGTCGACGATTACGATGAGGTGCTGCGTCACGAGCTGACGCATCGAGGCGATGGCGATGGGGATGCACACGTCTATCGCAATGTGCTGCCCGCATATTTTCTCGACGACACGCAGCAGCCCAATCTGGGCGACTTGCTCTCCTTGCAGCACCTGCTGGGGGACGAGGACATGGCACGTGGCCCCACGCGGCAATTGCTGACCCTGGTCGGACTGGCTCCGGCGGATGCGCGCATGCGTTATCGACGCTGGCGTCAGTTGATGCAAGACAACAAGCGAGAGACTCTGCAACGCTTCGATGAGTGGGTCTGCAAGCTGCTGGGATGCAATGTCGATAGGATCAAGGATCTGCCTTATGGTCCGCCCGATCGCGAGCATTTGCGGCATAGCCCGCTGGGCGATGTGCTCGCCCTGCACGGCGCGGGCAACGATACGCGGTGCTGTGCAATCGCGGACAGCGATCAGTCGGCCACCGCGCTGGAGGCGGCAGTATGAGCGCGCAGACGTTGAAGATCGACGTGCTCGGATACTGGCATGCCGGCACCGGGCGCAGCGGCGGCGCCGTGGTAGATGCCCTGGTGCATCGTGACCCCTCCGGCCTGCCGGTGTTGCCGGGACGCCATATCAAGGGGCTGTTGCGCGATGCGCTCGAACGCGCCGAGGCCTGGAATTGGGACGGCTACGCCGGCCTGGCCGAGCATTTGTTCGGGCAGCGCAGCGAGCGTATTGAACCGGGTGTCGTGCCCAGGCCGGGTTGCCTGCGCGTCAGCGATGGCCGCATGGACAGCAGCTTGGCCCGTTACCTGGTAGCCAGCTCAAACGGCAAACACCACATCTCCCGCCTGTTTCGAAGCCTGCATAGCACGGCAGTCGATCACGAAACGGGCAGCGCCAAGGAGCATTCGCTGCGCGGCATCGAGGTCACGATTCCCCTGCAGCTGCATGCACGCATCGAGGCCATCGCCGACGCCGATTCACCACCGCCTGACTGGCACGAACGCCTGCGCGACGTGCTGCCGCTGATCGATGCCGTTGGCGCGCACCGCACACGTGGTCTGGGGCGGGCCGTACTGAGCCTGGAGCATGCCGAATGAGACGCGCAGCCTTGCAGATCGATCTTCTCGACGATTGCGTCTTCAGTGCCAGCGCCGCGACTGAAGGCGGGCATGCGTCGCTTACGCATGTTCCCGGAAGCGCGTTGCTTGGCGCCGCCGCGGCGCGCGTCTATCGCACGCTCGGTCCGGCGGATGCGGCGCGCGTGTTCCATTCCGGCAAGCTGCGCTTTGGCAATGGCCTGCCCTGGGATGGCCATAGCGTGGGCTATCCGCTGCCGTTGTCGTGGCATGAGCCCAAGGAACGGCTGCAGAGCAGGGACGACTCCAAGGACTATCTGTTGTCGGATCAGATCTTCAACTTCCTGCATGACAAGTCCGGTGCTGCTGACCCACAGGTCAAGCCCATGCGCAACGGCTACGTGCATGCGGATGGGTTCCGGAGCAAGCCTGCGCATGGACTGCGCATGAAGACCGCGATCGATCCAGCCAGCGGACGCGCCATGGAGGCCGCACTGTTCGGCTATGACGCCCTGCAGCGTGGCCAGTCGTTCATGGCCTGCATCGATGCCGATGACGATCTCGACGCGGATCTGTTCAAACAGGTACTCGGCGCCCTGCACGGTTCGTTGTTGCTGGGGCGCTCGCGCTCCGCCGAATTCGGTCGCGCGCTGGCCCGGCCGCCTGTCAACGAACTGCCGGCCTTCGAGCACGCCGATTCTGCCGATGCGACACGCATGAGCCTGTGGCTGCTGTCCGATCTCGCGCCTTGTGATCGGGCGCGTCAACCCACCCATGCCATCGACTTGATGGCCTTGGGGTTTCCACGCGGCACTCGTCTGGATGCCAGCAAAACCTTCGTGCGGCGGCGTTGTTACAGCCCATGGAACACGGCGCGACACGGCTATGAGCGCGAGCGCCTGGTGCTGAATGCGGGGGGCGTGATCACGGTGGTATTGCCCGACGGCGCCGATCGTCAGGCATTGCGGAATCTCCTGCATGCAGGGCTGGGGCTGCATCGCGAGTCGGGACTTGGCCAGGTCTGGGCCGATGCGCCTCTGCTGGCCGAGCTGCACCCACGGTTTGCCGAACGCAAGGAGTCCGATTCGGAGCCTGTTCCAGTCGCACCCGGCCATCCCTTGCTGCACTGGCTGACCCAGCAGGATAAGAGCTGGAAGATCTGCGTTGAGCAGAAAGCCGAAGACATGGCGAGCGAGATCCGTGAGCGGATCATGGCGGCGCGCCGCGCCGCAGGTCTCGACGAGAAGCTGCCTTTCGGACCCTCCCGATCGCAGTGGGGTCGTGTGTTCGAGGCCGCGCGCGTGCATTCGGGCGCGGCGCTGTACAAGCAACTGTTCGAGGATGACAAGGCCATCATCAAAGCCAGTGGCGAGGGTTGGAGCATCGAAGTGCTGGTGGACAAACAGTGGCAGAAGCTTGCGGACTGGCTGAAAGTGCAATTGCCAGTCGCGTCGCGCACAAAGGAAGAATATGCCTACTTGATTCGGCGCATCGCCCATCGCGTGCGCGATGACATCGACAACAGGAGGGTTTGAAATGGCTGGCGAATCGGTTCTGCTGCTTGCCCGCGTCAAGCTCGAGGCCGTCACCCCGCTCTCCATCAGCACGGGGCAGCCGGACAACGTGTTCGATACCGCGCTGGTGCGCGATGCCAATGGGTTGCCCGCCATCCCCGGCACGGCACTGGCCGGCGTCCTGCGCCATCTGTGGCTGGGTCGTCACGGCGAGGCGTCCGCTGATGCGTTGTTCGGCCACCAGACGGGCAGCGAGGGTGCGCCCTCGCGAGTGGCTGTCTCCTGGGGGCATTTGTGCGACAGCCAGGGTCGTGTCGCCGATGGCTTGTTGTTGGGCGATGCGGCCAAGCGCCTGACGTCTGATCCCTTGTTCGCCACGGCGCTGGCCCAGGTGGATGCGCCCGTATTCCGCAACCGGGTTCGTCTGACGCATCGTGGCGCAGCGGCGGATACCGGAAAGTTCGATCGCGCCGTCCTGCCTGCCGGCAACCGATTCATTGTCGAATTGCGCCTGTGGTCCGGCGCCGGCCACGACGACACGGAGTTTGATCGCCTGCTGAGCCTGCTTGCCCACCCGGGTCTGCGCGTGGGCGGTGCCACGCGCGCGGGCCTGGGCCGGTTGAAAACCGTCGACATTGCCATCGCACGGCTCGACATGGAGCAGGCTGCGGATCGCGCCCGGTTGAAAAATCTGTCACGCGACCTGAACGACTGGCGTGGCCTTGCGGCCTACACGCCCACGCCACGGCCTGCCGAACAAGCCGATTGGCTGCGCGGCACGCTGCGCCTGGAACCGCGCGGCGCGTGGCGTATCGGTCAGGGCGACGCGCCGCCGAGCGGCGCCGAGAAACCCGCGGACCTTCTGCCCGTGGTTGAATCGCGCATCGATTGGGCCGCAGGTGCCGGAGGTTATACGCCCGCCATGCTGCTGGTCCCGGCGAGTTCGATCAAGGGTGCGTTGGCGCATCGCATGGCGTTTCATGCGCGGCGTCTGTCCGACACGTGGCGCGCCGCAGCGGAGACCGCACACGACCTGGACGAAAAGCCCGGCGCGGTGGTCGACCTGTTCGGCGAAGCCAAGAACGGCGCCAGCGCGGACGACGACGAAGGTTTCGGCAAGGCTGGCTGCCTGTATATCGACGATGCATTTGTCAGCGTGTCCGAGGTCAAGCTGGCGCAACTGATGCACAACGCCATCGATCGCTTCACCGGCGGTGTGCGCGACCGCGTGCTGTACGACGAAGAGGTGGTGTTGGGCGGCGTCATCGAAATCGAGCTGGCGCTGGATACGCAACGGCTGCGGTCAGCGGATACGCGCGCCGCCCTGCATCTGGCGATTCGTGATTTGTGCGAGGGCCGGCTGGCACTGGGCTCACGCAGCACCACGGGCAACGGGTTCTTCTGCGGCCGGCTCAGCGGCCCACTGCAGGCTTGGCTGGATCCATCCGCGCAATTGCAGGGAGAGGCGGCATGACGAATCTAATCGAGTCTTATCGGAAACTGCGCACGCGCATCCCGGAACTTCCCGAGATGCACACCGGCAGCTACACCATGACACAGCAGACTTGCACCAGCGAGGCGCAGCTATGGGCGCATCTGGCTGAGCATGCACCGCGTCAGGGCTGGCTGCAGTTCCAGTCGTACCAGCTCGCCATGCACGGCGAGCTGCCCGTGCGCGATCCACGCTGGGGCATGCTGCTGGCGGGCGAGCTGGTCGATGCCGAGGGCTGCTCGATCGCCATCGCGCTGGATGCCGACGGCGCCTGGCTGGTGAGCCGGTTCGAGCACCAGGCAACGGGGGATGACTTGTGGGATGAGGTGCGGCATCTTGCGCACGACCCCAAGACCGGCACCCTGCGCTATCGGCGTTACTGGCGGCACGATGCCGAAGCGGGCTTCGTGCAGGATCACGGTTGTTTCATCGGTTTCGAGTGAGGCCCGTCATGTCCAATCCCAATGCTCATTCGTCCAATGCGCAAGGCCCATCCCGCCATCAGAACGGAAGCCGTTCGCAGGGGCAGGACAACAGCGCGCGAGAAATGATCTCGGCGCCTTACAACTTCGTGCCGCTGGCACCCCGCGTGCATATCCCGGCGTGGTCGCGCGAAGTCTCGCACGACTGGCCTTTCGAGGATGGTTACAGCGGTGAGCTGCATTACATCCTCACTGCCGATACGCCCTTGCTGGTCGGCGGCAAGCAGATCAAGGCCACCCAGGACAAACCCGGCAGCGTCAAACCCTTGCAATGGCCCGATGGCACCTACGCCATTCCCGGTTCCAGCCTCAAGGGCATGCTGCGCAGCGTGGTCGAAATAGCGGCCTTCGGGCGCATGCGCATGGTGGATGAAGTGCGCCCAGGGCTGCGCGACATCTCAAAAAGCGATACGGTCTATGCAACGCGCGTGCGCGACAGGGTGAAGACCGGATTCCTGTGCCGACGCAAGGATGGCGGGCAGGAGATCGTCCCTTGCAAAATGCTGCGGCTTGACCATCGTGCTCTTGAAAAAGCGCTCGGCGTCAAAGAGCCGATCTTTGCGACACGCACCTCGGTTAAAGACAAATACGAGACTTGGAGCCAGGCCTGTCGAAAGGCTGGCAAGAACCCGCGGTCGTTGCGTTTCGATCTGGGCGCAGACGCCAAGGCCCCGATACGTCTGTTCGAAGGTGCCCTCGAGGGCGTACCGGTATTCACGGGCCAGATCAACGATAGCACCCAGCCACGTGGCAAGCGTCGCGATTTCGTGTTCTACGCGCGCGATGCATCCCATGCGATCGAGGTTTCTCGTGATGCATGGCGTGACTTCCTGCGCATCCATGGCGATGAGGATGGCAAACCCGCCATGTCCTGGCCCGGTTACTGGAAGAACAAATATCGCGCGGGCGAGGACGTTCCTGTTTTCTATTTGCGGGACACGGTCAAGAACAAGGATCTGCTTCGCATCGGCTTGGCCTACATGCCCAAGCTGGCAGGAGATTTTTCCAGCCTCGACATGATCGAACATGTCAGTTGCGAGCATCTGCAACCGCCCGGCGCTCAGCATGGCTACGACCTGGCCGATCTCCTGTTCGGCGCCATCAACGGTGACTCTCAGGCGGATGCATTGCGTGGCCGGGTCAGCTTGGAAACGGCGCATGCCTTGGACAATCCGCAGGCCGTTGCGCAGCCCGCTACGATCTTGAACGGCCCCAAGCCCAGTTATTTTCCCAATTACATTACCCAGCAGGCCAACCCCAGCAATTGGAAGCTCAAGACTAGCCAGTACGCGACATACCTCGAGAGTAGTCAGTCCAAGGCGCCCACTCTGCGCGGTTTCAAGCGGTATCCCGTGCGGCCCTTGAGCGATGCGCAGGTGCAGTCGCTCACTGACGAGCAACTCAAGAATCGCAAGGTGCAAATCGAGTTGCATACCCTGGCGCCGGAAAGCCGGTTTGCCGGGCGCATCGTGTTTCACAACCTCAAGCCGGAGGAGCTGGGCGCATTGCTTTGGGCGCTGACCTGGGGCGGCAAGACGCATCTGCGCCACAGCCTGGGCATGGGCAAGCCGTTTGGTTTCGGGCAAGTGCATTTCACTCTGGATACCGACCAGAGCCGGCTCATTCCGAACGATCCTGCGATCCCCGAGGCTGCCCTGGATGCAGCGCGCCGCGCCGATTTCGTGGCAGCGTTCGCGGCACATATGGAGGCCTCGTTCCCTCAGTGGGAACAGTCACCGCAGCTACTCAACCTCTGCGCCATGGCCGATCCGGCCGCTGCCTGCAAATTGCCCGTGGGCATGCCGTTGCGCCATATGCGTCTTGAGGCAAAGGGAAAAGTCAACGAATTTCAAACCGCCAAGCAAGGCAACTCCGTATTGGCCGACTATGCCGTTGCCAGCGGCTACATCCCTGCCACGCACTATCAGCCAACGCAGGGCAAGCCACACGGTGCAGTGACTGTCTCGGTGGACAATAAGGCGGTGCCAGCAGGGGCCACGGCACCCACGGCATACGCTACGACGCTCAACACCTGGCCCAATGCCAAACTCAAATGGGAGCCCGGGCCCTGCCGATTGACGGCCACGCTGGCTGGCAAAGGCAAGCCCGCAGTGAGAGAGCAAGCCACACGGTTACTCGATGCCTTGCCCGAGCCACAGCGCGAACGCCTGCGCAAGAAAGGCGAGCTTGCCGGTGTCGAGGTCGAAGTCGAGGCGCAGGGCAATCGCCTCACCATCGTCGGGCTGATTTGGCCAGCAGGCTGAGCGCGCAGAGACGTTATTCCGCGGCCATGGGGCGTGTCAGGTTTTTTGTGTGTGAGGCGGTTTTGCTTCTGCGCTGACAGGGCCGTGGTCAGGGCCGTGCCAGCGTGAAGCGGTCTTCGTAGAGTATCGCGAACTGATTCATCGCCTCCTTCCAGTCTTTGGCTGCGCGGCCCCAGTCGGCGGTGATGTTGCGTAGCGCCAGGCAGATCAGCTTGCTGGCCGCGTCGTCGCTGGGGAAATGGCCGCGGGTCTTGATGATCTTGCGCAGCCGTGCATTGCGCTCTCGATGGCGTTGGTGGTGTAGATCACCTTGCGCACGGCCGGAGGGAATGCGAAGAACCGGATGACCCGGTCCCAGGCGCGGCGCCAGCCGCCGCACAGCATCATCGGCGCGATCCGCGGCAAACTTGTCACTTGCGTACTGCTGAGCAAGCGCATCCATTCTGTGCCTATCCATCACAGTCTGGATGCGCCTCATGACCTTGTATCTGCTCAACTCTCCCGTACTCACCACGATAGGCACGTTCCGCTTCACGCCCTTGGACGTTTCTGCCGCACGTGCGCGCGCAGCGTGCGGGTTTACCTCGGCCATCGGTCACGCGGGTGCGGCATCGCGCATGGGTCAACTGCTCGAGTGCGACGTGCCGATGCAGCGCGTCGATGTACGCATGCAGCCTGGTGATGCCGCGCTGGTCTTGCGCCTGCTGCGGCGTCTTCCCGAAGGACGCATACTCGAGCACGCCGAGCTGGCTGCCTGGCCGCATGAGCTCGCGCTGCTTGAACGCGTGTCTTGAACCAGACCTGAGGCTGCTTACAGCGTCAATCTTCTGGCCGGTCAGGCCGTTGACACTGGACAACTTGCTCGGCTGGCCCCGGCGCCGCGATCGCATGACGCAATCCGATCACAGGCCATGCATCGCTGCCGGTGGTGACCCAGGCCAGGTTGAAGGCGTTGTCCAGATCCACCCAGCCTGTCGTGCTGTCTGCTTGCGGTGATGCGCGCAGCTTCATGGCCGGATTGGGCATGTAGTAGCCTTGCTGGACCCGCACCCACAGTTGTCGTGAGGGGCGATAGTTCGCGCCGAGCTCCGCGCGTGCGAGCACGTGGTTGATGTAGGTGCGCTTGCGCCGCGCGGCGGGCCACAGGGCTTCGGGTAAGGTTTCCAGCACGGCCAGGATGGCGTCGGCGAAGAAGCCGCGGCGATAGCGCTGTATTGGCAGCGGTCGCGGGCTGACGCGCATGCCCAAGGTTTTCAGCCCCGCCAGCATGACGCTGAGCACCCAGTATTCCGCTTGCGATCGTTCGAGGCGCACCAAACGGTGGTCGACCTGCACATCGAGCGCGCCCGGTGCCAAACGCTCGAACAAGCTCCCCAGGGCATTGCGCGCCGTACCCGGATCCTCGATGGCGACATTGAGCGCTGCCAGCCACGGCGTATGTCCGAAGTCATCAGCCTGTTCGGGACTGGCGCCACGGGACAACAATGCATCGACCAGTGGGAGGTTGCCCGCCTGCGCGGCGCACATCAGGGGCGTTCCCCCGGTCGGTGTCAGGTGGTCGACGCCATATCGATCGCCATCGGCCAGCACCTCCTTGATGTTGCGTGCCGCATAAGGGCGCAACCAGCGCTCACGCTGGTTGGCGATCGCGCGCAAGACCGGTTGGTCGGCGCGCTCGATGAAACCGCGCGTGAGCGGGATGCCGCCGAGGGCGCCTTGCGGCGCGAGGCTGAGGGCAGGCGCAAAGCGTGTCGTCTCCGCGAGTTGTTCGATCCAGGCATGCTGGCCGTGCCAGAGGGCGTAATCGAACAGGGTCTGCCGGAGTTTGTTGGAAGGATCGCGCGGGTCCAGCGCCCGCGGCAGCAGTTCACGGATCAGCGCTTCCGACCAAGGCTTCCAGGGTGTCGGCTTGGCCTGCAGGAACGTCGCGCGAATGGCATCGGCTTGTTCCTGCTTGCCCTGCTGCTCCAGCTTGCGCGCCTCCTGTGCCCATTCATCGACACTGGAGCGGCTGGCTGCGAGATCCAGCGGCTGACCCGGGCGCAAGCCGAGCAGATCCAGCAGGGAATGGCGCGGATCGGATTCGACCAGGATCAGGCTCTCGCTGGCGCGCGTGAGCGCGACGTACAGGGCGTTGACGTAAAACTTGTACAGCTCGAGCGACTTGTCGGCCTTGTCGCGCGCCCTGCGAAAGCTCAGGTCGTCCTGGTTCAGACCACGCTCGGAAATGCCTTCGGCAATCTCGGCGAAGGCCGCGCGCTGGCTGGAGACCAGATCGAACAACACCACATGCGGGTATTCGAGGCCCTTGGCCTCGTGGACCGAGAACACCAGCGGCGTGTGGAACTGCGCCTTGGCGGCGGGCTTGTCCTCATCGCGCAGCACGATCACGGCATGACGCGCCGAGGTCCGTGTGCGCGCATCGATCTCGCGCAGTGTCGCCGAGGTGGCGTCCAGGAGCTGGACGGTGCCGATTTCGCGGGTGGCGCACTCGATCAGGAAGCTGCTTTCTCGATCGACCGAGCCGAAGCGGGCGTGCTTGATCTTGAGCAGGCGGTTGCCGAGCTGGGTCACCGCTTGGGTGTTGCGGAAATTGGCACGCAACAACGCGACGGGCTGCGTGGTGTCCGGGCTTGCATCACGCCCTTCCCAGAACAGCGCACGCACCGCCGCCCAGGAAAAGAAGTTCGGGTGCACGATCTGGTGCGTATCCCCGCACAACAGGAAAGCATCCGGATGTTTCAGGCAGGCCAGGATCAGCGCCAGCTGGGCGCGGGTGAGATCCTGCACCTCGTCGATGACGGCAAAGTCGTACACCGGCTCGGCCAGTGGCATCCAGGCGTGCGCGATCTGGTTGAGATCGAACAGGCCGGCCTCCTTCAGCCAGGCGCTGTAGCGGCCATACAGGCCATGCACGACCGCGCGTGCCGGACCCTGCGGGATCAGCGACTGGCGCACACCCAAGGCCTGATAGGCCGCCAGATCCAGCGCTGAACGAGGCGCGGCACCGATGACGCCGCGGAACTCCTCGAACAAGGCATGTGCATCCAACTCCTTGAGTTCGCCGCGCAGAACTTGCCGGTGGCGCTCGAACCAGCCGCGGAAATCGGCAAAACGGACTTCCCGTCCTTCCGGGATCTGCAGTGTCTCCAGGCACTCGCGGAGGCTCAGGAACTCGACCGCCTGATCCTCATTGACATAGCCGTGCGCGTCATAGAGGGAACGGGCGCTCTGCGCGAGATAGGCGGAGAGGGTGACGTAGAGCACGCGGCCGCTGGCTTGACGCAGCTTGGCCAGGGTCACGGCGGTCTTGCCCGAGCCCGCTGGACCGACCAGCACGGCCGGCGGCGGCAGCTGAAGTGCCGCCTCCTGTGCATCGTCGAACACGATGGGCTTGTCCAGCAGCTCGAACGCGCTGCGCTCGGGATGCAACCAGCGCAGCGTCGGTGCCGCCGGCTCGGGCGTGACGTCGATTCGATCCTGCTGGGAATCCGCTTCGATGCGCGCCGGGTCGATGCGTGCGCCGCGCAGGAAGCGCGACTTCTCATAGGCGTGCTGGGGAATCACCTCCAGCAGCAGGCAGACCGTCTCACCGGCATGGCGCACGAACTGCAGCAACAGACGATTGCTGTCATCCAGACGCGCGCGCCAGTAGGGCGTGGGCGCGAGCTTCTTGATCTGGGCACTGTGGAAGTCCTCGCGGATCAGCGCCTGGCGGACTTTGTCGAAGGCTTTCTGGACTCGTCGTGTGTCGAGACCACGGTAGTGAAGGACGCGCATCGGGTGATGCTAACAGCGCAAAGCTTCTTTGAATCCCATCGTGAATCGCCTCAAGGCGGAATGCGTCACGCGCCAGGTGTGATCTGCAGCCAGGATGTTCACTGACTGCGCGCCATGAATCGCCTGCGCACTCATGCAAGCGCGTGCGCGGTCATTGCCGAGCCCATGCGGGCGCATCGGGCTTGCCCTCATGCATCGCGATTGCTGCACCCTGCGATTCAGTGCGTTCAGCGACCGTTTCGCCGTTGAGATCGATCGACGTCGATTGACGTCCATGATGATCGCGCGTCCCGCTCTTGCCACAGCGCAAACGTGTGCTTTCTTGAATTCACGTGGAGCAGCCGCTTCGCCCAACTCAGGAGACGACGATGAAAACCGCAACCCAGCCGCTGACCCCGGCTACTCAGGACGCGCAACCGGACACGCACGTGTCGCGCCGTGCATCGTATCGCACGCCGCGTCGCAACCATCAGCAGGTCGGTCAGGCATCGCCCGCTCCGGCACATCCGCCGGTCGCGGTGCCACCGCAAGATCCGCCTGCCACCCGCGCGTCGGCGATTCCCTACCTGCTCGGTCCTGCCGCGACGCCGCCGGACGTGTCCAAGTTCGAAGTGATCACCACCGATAAGGTGGCCGAGCGCCTGGGCTATGCCAAGTGCACGATCCGCAACACCTGGATCGATGTCGTGCTGTTCGAGAACGTGCACTTCATCAAGCCGCGCCGGAAGTATCTCTTCCTGTGGGAGAACATCGTGCGCGACCTGCCCTACATGGGCCAGTGCGGCACGCTGATCCCGATGGCCAACGGGGGCTACGCACGTGGGTAAGGTGCGTACCCGCATCGAGTCCGGGAAGTTGTTCGTCGATTTCCGCTATCGCGGTCAGCGGTGCCGAGAGCAGACGGACTTTGCCGACACGCCGGCCAATCGCCGGCTGCTGCAAGGCCTGCTCAAGCGCATCGAGCGCGCGATCAGCGAGGGCAGCTTCGTGTATTCGGCATTTTTCCCGGACAGTCCGCGTGCCGCACTCATGGCGGCGCCGGGCTTGCCCCCGGCCATCCACGGCGCCCTTGGCACACCGCCGGGCGTGCCGATGCCGGCGACCATGACGAGCAGCAATGCCACCGCTCTCGCCGCGGCGCCTGTCTTCGCCACCTTTGCCGAAACCTGGTACGCGGAGATGACGCCGCAGTGGCGAGGTCGCTACCGCGAGAACGTCCGCGCGGTGTTGGACCGGGATCTGTTGCCACGCTTCGGCACGCAGCCGCTGGCCCGGATCGGCAAGGCCGAGGTATTGGCCCTGCGCGCCAAGCTGGCGCAGCGCCCCGGCAAGCAAGGCACCCTTGGGCCGGCGCGCATCAACAAGATCCTCGGCGTGCTGCGACAGATCCTCAACGAGGCCGCCGATCGCTTCGGCCTGGTGCCCGCGTTCCGCGGCATCAAGCCCCTGAAGCTGCCGCGCAGCGAGGTGCAGCCCTTCACCCTGGAGGAGGTGCAGCGCATCCTGGCCATGGTGCGACCGGATTACCGGCATTACCTGACGGTGCGCTTCTTCACCGGCCTGCGCACGGGCGAGATCAACGCCCTGATGTGGGAGCACATCGACTTCACGCGCAGCCAGATCCTGGTGCGCCAGACCCTGGTCGATGGCGAGGCCACGCCCGGCGGCAAGACGCTCGGCTCGGTGCGCGATGTGCCCATGCTGCCGATGGTGCGTCAGGCGCTGGAAGCGCAGTTCCAGCAGCGTCGGCCGGACGTGTCCTGGGTGTTCGCCACGCGCGAGGGCGGACCGATCGATGGCCACAACTTCAACAACCGCATCTGGCTGCCGCTGCTGCGCTACCTCAGCCTGAAACCGCGCCGCCCGTACCAGACCCGGCATACCGCCGCGACCCTGATGCTGGCCGCCGGCGAGAACCCGGAGTGGATCGCCCGCGTGCTGGGTCACGCCAACACCGAGATGCTGTTCAAGGTCTACAGCCGCTTCGTGCCCAACCTGACCCGGCGCGATGGCCTCGCCCTGGCCGGGTTGTTGGAGCAGCGGCCGTTGTCCGTGATCCCTGTCAAGGAGGACGTCATGACGCCACCCAGCTAACCCACTGGCCGGCCGCCACCGGCAGTCCACCGAAGTTCCCCGAAGTCTCCCGAAGTTCCCCCGAGTGAGCCCATGCACGGGCGCGTACGCAACAACCCACCACAAGGAGTTTTGCCATGAATACGACGACCCTGACCAATCCCCTGTTGCGCAGTGAATCGCTCCCGGATGTCTACAGCAGCGAGGGCATTCTCGCCTGGGGCCGCGCGCACCCGGCGTTGCCGAGCGGCGTCTCGCTGATCAACGCTGGCGGCATCACCCCGGTCGAGTGCTGGGCCGAGGGGCCGCGTGACCATGCCACCACGATCGACTTCGCCGAGGTCGAGCTGCTGCGCACGGCACAGGGTGTGATGCACCTGGTCGAGGCCCGGCGCACGGCCGATTTCGATCCGCTGGCGCAGGTGCCCGGTGCGTTCTGCTGCATCCCGCTGGCCATCGAGCAGCTGCGCGGCACTGTCGATGCCATGGACACCCCGGCGCTGCAGGATTTCATCCGTACGGTATTCAAGGTCCCAGTGATCTTCTATCGCTACTGGACCGCGCCGGCCGGTGCGCACCACGCCTATCCGGGCGGACTGATCGAGCACAGCCTGCATGTGATGGAGATCGTGCAGCGCACGCTGCGCAAACAGGCACTGGCCGATCAAGGCGTCGAGCCCGCGGCACGCGACCTGGCCCTCACGGCCGCGCTGCTGCACGAGGTCGGCAAGACGGCGGCCTACGACGCCCAGGGTGGCCGCACCGAGCATTGCCGCCGGATCGGGCACGAGCTGCTCGGCGTCGAGTTGCTGTGGCCGGCCCTGCTGGCGATGCGTCAGGAGTCCCCGCTGCTGGCCGATGGGCTGCACGTGTTGCTGACGAATCGGACGTACTTCGCCGAGAGCCCGCTGCCGCTGCGCCGGCTCAGCGATCTGCTGCGCTGGGCGGACAACAAGAGCGCGGCCAGCGCCGGTGCCCCGCAAGACTGAACGACCCCGGCGCCGTCGCAGCCTGTGCGACGGCGTCGTTTTGCAATACACCCCCCCCATCATTGCCACAGCGGAGGTTGCCATGAGCAAGGACACTGAGCGGAAGCCCGGAGCGGACGAACTGATGCATCCCGTCGAGCGGGAGCTTGCGGCGGAGGATGCGCAGAACGCGGTCGGTGCGGCTGCAGATGAGGCCGCCGCGCAGTGCGACGTGTTGGACTTCGGGCCCTACGGTCTCATGGACCGGCGCACCTGGGCGCGCATTCTGTTCGGCTTTGCGCTGATCCTGGCCTACATCCTCGTAACCACCGGGCTGGCCTGGGGCGTCGCACGCATGATCTTCGGTATCTGGGGCGTGCCGGCGGGTGAGGGTTTCCAGGGTAGCTACGGCCTGTATCTGCTCACCTTGGCGGGATGCGGGTTTTTCCTGACCCCGCTCGTACTGCTGGCGGGGACTCTCGTCTGCTGGTGGGCCTATTGGCTGGGCGAATTCTTCTGGCCCCTGTCTTGATCCTCGGACGACAACGAATCGATGCACTGATCGCGCAGTGCGCAACGGATCGTTGGCCCGGCCGGACGACCTGAAGAGCCAACCGCAACGCTATGGGAGATCGCACGATGACACCGACACCCCAACAGGTTCGTTCCGAGCCTGCGGACAACCCGCTCGATCCGGGCACTCTGCTGCCGCGGATGGGCCTGGGTCTGCTCAGCCTGCTGGTGCTGGCCGGGCTGTCCGAGCTGGGCGTGCAGATCGTCTGCCGCCTCAGCGAGGGAATCTGGCGGCTGGATCTGCTGGCGGACTTTGCCAAAGGACTCGCCTGGGTCATCGCGAACAGCATCCTGCTGGCGATCGGCTGGGTGCTGATCTCGGCCAGCGGTCTGCTGCTCGCCGGGATCGGCACACTGATGCTGGCGCTGGCGCGGAGGCTGCGCACTCTCTTGCCGGCAGGGAAGTCAGCGCAACGGCGCACACCAACCTATCGAAGAAAGGCGTACATGACCCGCACGCCGCGGGTCTGGACCGGACTTCCCATCCAGGGCGATCCAGCGCGATTCGTGCAAGGGATCAAGGTATCCATGGGCTCCATCTTCGGCCCGCCACTCGATCTCAGGCAGCCGTCACGGGGGCTGCACAAACAGTGATCAACGCAATCTCTGTCTGAGCACACCCCTGACGAACGATGGGGTGATCGACCTGATGAGCCGTCAACACGTGGTGGGCACGTCAATGCGCGATCACGCCCTAGCGACGGCGTCGCGACCCGAGGCCGCGCCATGGACACCTCGATACCAACCCCCCCCTGTCAATCACACCGGAGTGACCCGATGATCAAGTGGGCAGAATGTCGTGAGGGAGATGTCTTGTTCGAGGTCTTTCTCCCTGAGCATGATCGTGAATCCAGCTGCTGCCTCCTGCGAGCGATCTGCCACGGTCAGATCGTTCAGGAGCGCCAGATCCGACTGACGTGGCCGCCGCGATTTGGCCCCGATATGGGCGATGTCGCAGCCATCGAGGCAGAGCTGGAGGCGCTCAGTCAGGAGATTGCCCAGCATCCGATGCCGATGGCGCGCACTGGTAGCTATGCCCCGGGTTCGGTTGAATCGGTGCCACAGGATCCCGTGGTGCATGCATTGCTCTATTCGCTCATCGAGGCGTATGTCGAGGCGGAGTCGATGCTGTCGATCACGCCCGAGCAAACGGTCGCCTACTTGGAGCTTCCCACGGGCGTCACTGCCAAAGGGCTCTATCCGATCGCAGTCATCCAACGGCGGGAGCATCGAATGCGGCGCATGATCGCCATGGCGAACCTGATCGAAAGCGAGCCGAGCGTTCACGTGCGGGAAACTGATTTGATCGACGCCGCGCTTCGGAATGACGTTGCTGAAATCAGGAACATCCTCGGCGCATGCGGAATCGAAGCGCCGAGGCGCCCGGCTGGGTGGTCTGAAGATCCATCGGCTACACCAAAGGAGGGTATGCCATGACACCGACACTCCAACAGGTTCGTTCCGAGCCCGCGGACAACCCGCTCGATCCGGGCACTCTGCTGCCGCGGATGGGCCTGGGCCTGCTCAGTCTGCTGGTGCTGGCCGGGCTGTCCGAGCTGGGCGTGCAGATCGTCTGCCGCCTCAGCGAGGGAATCTGGCGGCTGGATCTGCTGGCGGACTTTGCCAAAGGACTCGCCTGGGTCATCGCGAACAGCATCCTGCTGGCGATCGGCTGGGTGCTGATTTCGGCCAGCGGTCTGCTGCTCGCCGGGATCGGCACGCTGATGCTGGCGCTGGCGCGGAGACTGCAAGACATCTTGCCGGCCAGGAACAAGCCACCCAAGCGCGCGCGTGCACCCATCGAGAAGTACTTGGAGAGGGATTACATCACGGTCATTCCGAAGGTGTGGACCGGGCTTCCCTACCGCGGCGATCCCGAGCGGCTCAATCAAGGGATCAAGCTGTCCGAAGGCCAGATCCTCGGGCCGCCGGCGGATCTCGGTGTGGCGACACCGGGGCTGCACCGGCGGTGATCAACGCAGTCTCGACCGGGCGCACCCGAACTGTGCTGCTAGAGCGGACACACAGGCAGGCATACCATGGTCATCCGCATCGCAAGGGGAGTGTTTGCAGACATGGATGAGGCGAACGTCGAGCCAAGCAGCACCGCCACACGTCTGGAGCAGCTTACCGCGGGCAGCCCGGTGCGCGGCATCCTGCCCGATGCCAGCGGCAGCGTGGTCAGCGTGCAATGGCATGGGTCCGATGCACTGGCGCTGATCTATCGAGAGTCCTCGGGTCGAGTTGCCGACCGCCTCTTGTTGCGCAGCGAAGAATCCGATCTCGCGATCGTCGAGGCGGGTCGTCCGTGGAGCTTCGAAGGCAATGGCGCGCTGTTCCG
Source organism: Metallibacterium scheffleri (assembly GCF_002077135.1). Classification (NCBI taxonomy): domain Bacteria; kingdom Pseudomonadati; phylum Pseudomonadota; class Gammaproteobacteria; order Lysobacterales; family Rhodanobacteraceae; genus Metallibacterium; species Metallibacterium scheffleri. Next base: position 698,092 of record NZ_LDOS01000001.1, read on the forward strand.
CCTGGTGTCCGAGGCGCAACGCATTCGTCTCGCGCATGAGTCATGACAAGCGGGTGCATGCCGGCGTGGAAGAACCGATGAATGCCCTCGAGCGGCGGCTTGCGGCGGCGGAGCGTACCGTGTTTTGTTCTGTCCGCATTAGCACGCAGGCCTTAGTATCTATCCGCAGTCGCTATCACTTTGGCCGCATGGAGGATGAAGTCTTTGGATAACGTCTTTTCCTTCCGCGACAAACTGATCGACGAATACAGCACCTTCTCGCGCAGTTTCGTGCGTATCGGCGCGGACGACATCCGGCACGAGGTCGAGCGGGATTACGCCGATGGCCGCTACTGGCCCGAGCCGCTGATCCAGATCAACCCCAACTACCAGCAACAGGGCACGGTGCAGCAACTGGCCCGCGACGGCGTGCTGCATCCGCTGTGCGCGGAGATCTTCCAGGTCGGCAAGACCGAAGGACATCCCGCGCCACTGCAGCTCTACACCCATCAGTTGCAGGCACTGGCCAAGGGACAGAAAGGTCAGAGCTTCGTCGTAACCACAGGCACGGGGTCGGGCAAGTCGCTGGCCTTTTTCCTGCCGATCATCGATCGCATCTTGCGTGCCAAGGATGTCGATCCATCCCCCCGCACCCGAGCCATCGTCATTTACCCGATGAACGCGCTGGCCAACAGCCAGTTGGAGGAGCTGGACAAGTTTCTGCACGGCTTCGCAGCCGGGGCGGCGCCCTTCAGCGTGGCGCGTTACACCGGACAGGAGAAGCAGCCCGAGCGTGACGCCATCGCCGTCAATCCGCCCGACATCCTGCTGACCAACTTCATGATGCTGGAGTTGATCCTCACCCGATTCGAGGACACCGATCGCCGGGTGCTCGAACACTGCGAGGGGCTCGAATTCCTGGTGCTCGACGAGCTGCACACCTATCGCGGCCGGCAAGGCGCCGATGTGGCGCTGCTGGTGCGGCGCCTGCGCGAACGCCTGCACGCCGAATCCCTCGTGTGCATCGGCACCTCGGCCACCATGTCCAGTGCCGAGCATCGTGGCGACAGCAACCAGGCTGTCGCGGATGTGGCCAGCCGCTTGTTCGGCGCCACCATCACCGCGCAGGATGTGATCGGTGAAACTCTGGAGCGAGTCACCGATCCGGCACTCGATCTGGCCGCGATCCGGCCTCACCTGAGCGCAGCAATTCAGCGCGAATCATTTGAATGGGACGACTTCGCTGCCTTTCGCAGCGATCCGATTGCAGTATGGGTCGAGCTGAATCTGGGTATCGCGCTGCACGACAACGCGCCGCCGCGCCGCGCCCAGCCCATGACCTTGAAGGACGCCAGCGAACGTCTGGCAGTTGACGCCGGCTGCACGCCAGATGCAGCACGCAGCGCCCTGCAGCGGTTCCTGCTCGCCGCGCATGCGGTCAAGACACCGCAAGGCCGTGCACCGTTCGCATTCAAGCTGCACCAGTTCATCAGCGGCCCCGGCAAGGTCATGGCCACGCTGGAGGCTCCCGGCGTACGCAATATCACCCAGGACGTACAACGCTTTGCACCTGGACGACAGGCCGAAGCGGTGCAGCTCTACGCCACGCATTTCTGCCGCGATTGCGGGCAGGAATACCACCCGGTGTGGCACAGCAGCGGCGGGGCAGGAGACCTGTATTCGCCGCGCGAGATTGACGACATCACCGCCGACGATGAAGACGACCGCTACGGCTTCCTTTGCCCGCGGCGCGAGGGCCAGCAATACCGGGGCGCGCTGGAAGACCTGCCCGAAGCCTGGCTCGATGTGACCCGCAACGAACCCAGGGTCAAGCCGAACTACAAGAAGGCCGTGCCCTTTGAAGTGGCCGTCGATGCCCAGGGCCATGCCGGTCGCGGCCAGGCGTACTGGTTCATTCCCGGCAAGTTCCGCTTTTGCCTGAATTGCGGCCAAGAGCACGAAGCCCATGGCAAGGACATCAACCGCCTCGCGAGCCTCTCCGGTGAAGGCCGTTCGTCGGCCACCACCATGCTGACCCTCAGCGCGCTGCGCCAACTGTTTGGCGAGCCCATGCCGGCGCCCGGCCAGCCCGACCCGCGCAAGCTGCTGGGTTTCACTGACAACCGCCAGGATGCCGCGCTGCAAGCCGGGCATTTCAATGATTTCATTTTTCTGCTGACCCTGCGGTCCGGGCTATTGGGCGCCATGCAAAACAGCGGCGGCCTGCTCGACGAAGCGCAGCTCGCCGATGCCGTGTTCAAGGCGCTGCGCCTGGATGCGAACGATGCCGCCACCCTGGCCGAATACCTGCGCAATCCCAAGCTCATGGGTCTGGCGCGGCAGGAGGCGCAGCGCACGCTGCGCTTCATCATCGGCTATCGGCTGCTGCGCGATCTGCGCCGGGGCTGGCGCTTCAACAATCCCAACCTCGACCAGCTCGGGCTGCTGGCCATCCGCTACCGCGAGCTCGATGCGTTTTGTGCCACGGATGCCACGTTTGCCAAGCATGTCGCGCTCGCCAGGCTCAACGCACAGGACCGGGCGCAGCTGTGCCAGATCGTGTTCGATGGCATGCGTGGCGGTCTGTGCCTGGAAAGCCGTTACCTCGATCCCGTCGAACAGGACAAGATTCGTACGAGCGCCTACACCTATCTCAACGAGCGCTGGGCGTTCGCAACCGATGAGCAATTGGAAACGGCCAAGTATCTGATCACCGGCAAGCGTCCCGAATACAAGGGCAAGCCGCGCAATGATCTGATCACCGGCGGTCCGCGTTCGCGCCTGCTGCGTCAGGTCAAGGCGGCGGCGTTCTGGAAAGGCAGCGCCTTGGCCGCTGAGATTGCACATTGGAAATCAGCGCACTGGGTCGAGCTGATCGAGGCTGCTCTGGCTGCCGCCAGCGACTATGGCTACGTGCAAAAGCACGACCTCGACACCCAAGTCATCGGCTGGCGCCTCAACGCGACGACACTCGACTGGCACCTGACCGCCGCTGCGCCCCAGGCCGCAGACAGCAAATCCAACGCCTTCTTCCGCCAGCTCTATCTCAACGTCGCCGACCTGCTGCGCGCGCCCAGCCACCCGTTATTCGATTTCGAGGCGCAGGAGCACACCGCACAGGTCGATGCCGACCGTCGACAACTGCTGGAACAGCGTTTCCGTTATACCGAAAAGGATCGCAGCGACTGGGCCAGCAACCCGGCGCACGACGCGCCGCTGGAACGGCTGCCGGTGATGTTCTGCTCGCCGACCATGGAGCTGGGCGTGGATATTTCCGCGCTCAATACCGTCTACCTGCGCAACGTGCCGCCGACACCGGCCAACTACGCCCAACGCAGTGGCCGTGCCGGGCGCTCGGGCCAGCAGGCGCTGGTCATCACCTACTGTGCGGCGCAAAGTCCGCACGACCAGTGGTTTTTCCACCATGCCGCGCAGATGGTGCATGGCGTGGTCAAGCCACCCACGCTCGATCTGGCCAACCGTGATCTGGTGGAAAGCCACTTGCACGCCGTCTGGCTGGCCAGTGCGCAGATCGATCTGCCATCGAGCATTGCCGAACTGCTCGATCTCGATCAGCCAGGCAAACCACTCAAGGCCGATTATCAAGTCGGCTTCAACGACCCTGCCGCGCAAGCGCGCGCGCAGGCCAGCGCGGCCCGCGTGATCCATCAACTGCAGTCCGATCTGGACGGCAGCGACTGGTTTTCGCCCGACTACGTGCGCCGCGTGATCGGGCAGGCGCCGCAAGCCTTTTCGCAGGCGCTGGAGCGCTGGCGCGTGCTGTTCGACGCCACCCGCACGCAGATGGCCATGGCCGATCAGCTCGTGAAAAGCCACACCGCCTCGAACCGCGAGCGCCAGAATGCGCAGCGGCGCTATGGCGATGCGGCACGTCAATACGCTGTGCTGCTCAAGACCGGCAACACGCAGAACGCCGACTTCTACAGCTACCGCTATCTGGCCAGCCAGGGTTTCCTGCCGGGCTACAACTTTCCACGGCTGCCGTTGATGGCGTGGATTCCGGCGCGCGGCGGCACAGGTCATGGCAAGGACGACGAAGGCAGCATGGTCAGCCGCCCGCGCTTTCTTGCGCTGTCCGAATTTGGCCCGCGCAGCCTCATCTACCACCAGGGCCGCATGTACCGCGTCGTGCGCGCCAAGCTCAACGTCGGCTCGGCCGATCACATCTCCGGCAACAGCACGCTTGCCACCATCGCCTCGCGGGTGTGCGGCCAATGCGGCTACGGTCATCTGGGCGAACCGGGTGCAAGCGAACCGCTGGCCGAGCGCTGCGACAATTGCGATGCCCTGCTTACCGAGCACGACTGGGTGCGCGATTTATACCGAATCGAAACCGTCGAGACCATTCCTGTCGAGCGCATCTCGGTCAACGACGAAGACCGCCAGCGGCAGGGCTTCGAGCTGCAGACCACCTACCGCTTCCTGCCTGGGCCGGATGGCGTCATCCAGCAGCGCAAGGCGCGCGTCTCGCACGCTGAGGACGTATTGGCCGAACTCACCTACGCGCCCGCCGCGCAGCTTTGGCGCATCAACCGTGGCTGGCGCCGGCGCAAGGACAAGGCGCAGCTCGGCTTTTACATCAACCCCATCACCGGCGCCTGGAGCAAGCAGGACGACCCCAGCGCCAGCGAGAGCAACGACAACGACGAGGCGCTGCTCGACAAGGTGCCCAATCAGCGCATCGTGCCCTTTGTCGAGGACCATCGGAACCTGCTGATCCTGGCCCCGCTGCGCGAGTTGCCCATCGAGGCCATGGCCACCTTGCAGGCTGCGCTCAAGCGCGGCATCGAGATGACCTTCCAGATCGAGGAATCCGAGCTGGTGGCCGAACCGCTGCCTACCGGCGACGAGCGTCGCGCGCTGATGTTCTACGAAGCCGCCGAAGGCGGCGCCGGCGTGCTCACACGCCTGGCCAGCGACCCGGCCAGCTTGGCGCAGGTGGCAAGCCAGGCACTGCAGCTCATGCATTACCAAAAACCCGTCGACATCTGGCAAGCCGACGCGCTGCAGGAACAGCTCGATGCCAACGGCCAGCGCGCCTGCGAAGCCGGTTGCTACCAATGCCTGCTGTCGTACTTCAACCAGCCCGACCACGAACACATCGACCGTCACAATGCCGACGCCATCGATCTGCTGGTGGCGCTGGCCAATGCGCAGGTGCAGCCGCTTGCCACCGAACCCACGTCGGTGTCAGAACGCGCTACAAGCGATGCGCAAGACCTGATCGCGCAATGGCTGCTCGCGCTGAACGTCGCCGGTTTGCGCCAGCCCGACGCCACACGCGTGCCGGTCGATCAAGGTGCCGTCACCGCGGCGGGGCGATATCAGGCGGCGCGTGTCCTGGTGTTCGTCCACTCGCTCGCGTCCGAGCGGATCACTCGGCTCACCGACAAGGGCTGGCGCGTGCTCGATTGCTCCGATCCAGCGCAATGGGCGACCCAGTTCGCCACGCATGCTGATGTGTTCGGCACGCCCGCCATGCCATCACCTGATCTGGCCCGCACATGACCGCGCTCGAGCACGACTTCCTGCCGGGCGCCCTGGTGCGCGCGCGCGGCCGCGAATGGGTGGTGCAGAGTGACTCGCGCCGAGACTGGCTGCGCCTGCGTCCGCTGGGCGGCGCCGACGATGACAGCATCGCCCTGATCCCCGCGCTGGAGTTGCAGGCCATTGCGCCCGCCACCTTCCCATGGCCAGAACCCGAACAGGCCGGCAACCATGCGGCCGCCTTGCTGCTGCGCGACGCGCTGCGCCTGAAACTGCGCGCCGGCGGCGGGCCGTTTCGCGCCTTCGGCAACATCGCCGTGGAACCGCGCGCCTACCAGCTCGTGCCGCTGCTCATGGCCCTGCGCCTGTCCACCGTGCGCCTGCTGATTGCCGATGACGTGGGCGTGGGCAAGACCATCGAAGCCGGGTTGATCGCGCGCGAGTTGCTCGATCGCGGTGAGATCCAACGCCTCGCCGTGCTGTGCCCGCCGCACCTGGTCGAGCAATGGCAGGACGAACTGGAAAGCCGCTTCAACCTGCAGGCCGTAGCGCTCACCGCCGCTTCGGCTGCGCGCATCGAACGCGACCTGCCGCATGGCATGGGCCTGTTCGATCACTACCCGGTCGCCGTAGTCAGCCTCGACTACATCAAGAGCGAGCGCCACCGCGCGCACTTTCTCGCCATTGCGCCCGAATGCGTCATCGTCGACGAAGCCCACACCTGCGCGACCGGCGGGCAGGGCAGGCAGTTGCGCTTCGAGTTGCTGCAGCGGCTGTCCGCCGACGCCAACCGCCACCTGATTTTGCTCACCGCCACGCCGCACTCGGGTGATGAGGCTGCCTTCTACAATCTGCTGTCGCTGCTCGATGCGCGTTTCGCCGATCTTCAAGGCCGCACCTCGGCCAGCGACCCGCTGCGCCTGGAGCTGGCCCGCCACTTTGTCCAGCGTCGGCGCAAGGACATCGTCGAATGGCAGGCGGACACCGGCGATGGCCGCGGCTTTCCACGGCGCATGAAAACCGAGATCACCTATCCGCTCAGCGGCGACTGGGGGTTGTTTTTTGACGCCGTGCAGGGCTACTGCCGCGAGCTGGCCGAATCCCATGCGCAAGCCGACACCGGCGGCGCGCGGCTGATCTGGTACGCCACGCTGGCGCTGCTGCGCTGCGTGGCCTCATCGCCCGCCGCGGCGGTGAAGGCGCTGACGACGCGCCTCGACGGCACGATGGCCGGCGACGACCTGCTCAGCGACGAGCGTCTGTACGACGGCCACGCCGACGACCTCAGCGGCAGCGATCTCGAACCGCCCGCGCAACTGCAGGATGCCGAGCGCTTGGGCAGCCTCATTGCCGAGGCGCGGCGGCTCAGCGGGCAAGCAGGCGACCCCAAGCTGGCGGCGCTCATCGTCCACCTGCGTGCGCTGCTGCAGGACGGCTTTGCCCCCGTGGTGTTCTGCCGCTACATCGCCACCGCGCACTATGTGGCCGAACACCTCCGGTTGGCTTTCCCCAAGGTCACCATCGAGGCCGTCACCGGCGAATACGCGCCCGAGGAACGTCGCGAGCGGGTCGAGGCGCTGACCGAAGCCGAGCCGCGCATCCTCGTCGCCACCGACTGCCTGTCCGAGGGCATCAACCTGCAACACCTGTTCACCGCCGTCGTGCACTACGATCTGGCCTGGAATCCAACTCGCCACGAGCAGCGCGAAGGCCGCGTCGACCGCTTTGGCCAGCAGGCGCCCGAAGTGCGCTGCACCATGCTGTACGGGCAGGACAACCCGGTCGATGGCTTCGTGCTCAACGTCATCCTGCGCAAGGGCGAGGCCATCGAGAAGGAACTCGGCGTGCTGGTGCCCATGCCCGAGGACGAAGCGCGCATCAACCAGGCGCTGGTCAAGGCCGCGCTGATGAAGCGCAGCGAGGCGCGCTCGCCGCAACTGGGTTTCGACTTCGGTGATGCCGAGGCCATCCTCGCCCCGCTGCAGGCGCAGTGGCGCGACGCGCTGGACAAAGCCAAGGCCAACCGCACCGTGTTCGCACAGCGCCGTATCCGCCCCGACGAAGTGCTGCCCGAGTGGCACAAGCAGCAGCAGGCGCTGGGCACCCAGGACGACGTGCAGCGCTTCGTGCTCAGCGCCTGCGCGCGCCTCGGCGCGCCGTTGGAGACCGCGCGCAACGGCCAGTTTCGTCTGCTGCCGCAGCACCTGCCCGAAGCGCTGCGCCTGCGTCTGGCCGACGAGGGCATCAGCAAAACACTGAACCTCGATTTCACCGAACTGCACCGCAGTCACCCGCTGGTCACTACCCTGGCCGAGCACCTGCTGGAAACCAGCCTGCAAGGGGATAGCGGGCTTGCCGCGCGCTGCGCAGCCACCCTCACCGACGCGGTGGATGTCGTCACCACGCTCTACCTGCTGCGCCTGCGCCATCAGCTCAGCTATGTGCGCCGCCGTGAACCGTTCCAAGTGATGGCCGAAGAAACCGTCACCCTCGCCGTCAAAGGTCGCAGCAACCCGCAATGGCTGCGCGGCGATGCCGCCAGCGCGCTGCTCGAATGCACTCCCAGCGGCAATCTGGCGCCCGCTGCCGTGCAACGCGAAATCGCCACTGCGCTGGATTTTCTGCGCGCCCACCCGCAGCAGCTCGAAGACTTGGCACGTGAGCGCGCCGCCGTGCTGCTGGCCGACCACGAGCGTGTGCGCGAAGCCGCGCGCGATGTCGGCCAATACAGTGTCAGCCCCTGCCTGCCGGTGGACGTGATGGGCATCTACGTGCTGCTGCCGGATGCGTTGTGATGGACAAAACCCGGAAGGAGTCCCGTCATGCAAGCAATCGAACTCAGCAAACTGATCGGCAAAGACTTCGCAACCTGTTTCGCGCGGGTCGAGGCCGGGCAGACCGTGCGCGTGCTGCGCAATGGCAAGCCCATCGCCGAAATCCAGCCCATCCCGCCGCGAACGCCCTCGTGGAAACAGCGCCCGGCGCGGCCGCTGACCCTTGGCGGCAAGGCCATCAGCCGGCTCATCCTCGAGGCGCGCGGCAACTGATGCGCGCTGATTTCGACGCATCGGCTATCGCCAAGCGCCGCATCCACGTGGTGTCGCCGTGAAACACCGCCCGCGCCAGCACCTGGCCCTTGACACCCTGCGTCTGGAAGGCGCGCTGTTCCTGCCCGACCTGTTGGAAAAAGCCGCGCTTGGTGCCGCGGACTTTCAGTCCGAAGCCGACTACCGCACCCCCAAGGGCCTCAAGCTCAAGGACGACATCAGCCGCGCCTTTCAGATCGCCTGCGCGCAGTGGAAGCATTTCGCCAGCCAGTGCGAGCGCCGTGATGTCGAGGCCGCGGCACTCACCCAAAGCTACGTGCGCGAACTGCTGCGCGATGCCTTCGGTTACACCGACATCGCGTCGATCGACGGCATCGCCATCGGCGATCACCACTACCCCATCGCCTTGCAAGCCGGCGCCGTGCCCGTCGTCGTTGCACCGCACACCATCGGGCTGGACGAGGCCGACGCACGTTTTGTCATCAGCGGCGGTGGCGCGCGCAAAAAAACCGCCTTCCAGCTTGCGCAGGAGTTTTGCAATGCCAGCCCCGATCACCCCTGGGCGCTGGTCAGCAACGGCCGCCAACTGCGCCTGTTGCGCGTCTCCAGCACGCTCACCCGTCCCGGCTATCTCGACATCGACCTGCAAGACTTGCTGGGCAACGCCCGCTACGCCGAATTCGGCTCGGTGTGGCGCCTGCTGCACGCCAGCCGCGCCCCGCAACGTGCTTCATCCGCTGGCAGCGTGGCAGGGGATGCGGATGCAGCGGCAGGTGCGGGCACTTGCATCTGGGAGCGCTGGCGCGAGGCCGGGCAGGAGCAAGGCACCCGCGTGCGCGAGGGTCTGCGCGACGGCGTCACCCAAGCCCTGCTGAGCTTCGGCGAAGGCTTCATCCAGCATCCCGCCAACGACGCGCTGCGCGGCGCATTGCACAGCGGCGCCCTTGGCAAGGACGCCTATTTCCAACAACTGCTGCGCCTGATCTACCGGCTGATCTTCCTGTTCAACGTCGAAGAGCGCGGCGTGCTGCACCCCGGCGACGCCAGCCCGCAGGCCCGCACCGCCTACGCCGAGGGTTATGCCCTGGCGCGCCTGCGCGATCATTGCCTCAAGCGCCGTGCGCGCAACCGCTTCGACGACCACTGGCAGGCGCTGCGCATCGTGTTCAACGCGCTGGCCGAAGGCGAGCCGCGCCTGGCCCTGCCGGCGCTGGGCGGCCTGTTCACCCCCGCGCAATGCCCCGACCTCGACGCCTCCAGCCTCGACAACGCCCACCTCATGGCCGCGCTGCAACACCTGCGCTGGTCCAGGCACAGCGGCAGCCTGGCCCCGGTGGACTACCGCAACATGGGGCCGGAAGAACTGGGCAGCGTGTACGAGAGCCTGCTCGAACTGGTGCCCGACATCGACCTGCCCGCGCGCCGCTTCGGCTTCATCGGCATGGGCGACAGCGAAGGCAGCACCGCCGGCAACGCGCGCAAACTCAGCGGCAGCTACTACACCCCCGACGCGCTGGTGCAGGAACTCATCCGTTCCGCCCTCGACCCCGTCATCGCCCAGCGCCTCGCCGCCCAGCCCGCCAACCCGGTCGAAGCCCTGCTGGCGATTCGCGTCATCGACCCTGCCTGCGGCAGCGGCCACTTTCTGCTCGCCGCCGCGCGCCGCCTGGCCGAACAACTCGCCCAACTGCGCGCCGCCGATGGCGCCGTGCAGCCGCAGCACTACCGCCACGCCCTGCGCGACGTCATCGCCCGCTGCATCTTCGGGGTCGACCGCAACCCCATGGCCATCGAACTGGCGCGCACCGCGCTGTGGCTGGAAGGCTTTGAAGAAGGCCGGCCCCTGAGCTTTCTCGATCACCACCTGCAAATGGGCGATGCGCTGCTCGGCCTCACCGACCTCAAGGCACTCGAACACGGCATTCCCAAAGACGCGTTCAAGCCGCTTTCCGGCGACGACAAAGCCGCGTGCAAAGTGCTGGCGCAGGCCAACGCCCACGGGCTGAAACAACTCGAGCGCGACCTGCAGCGCGGGCAGGTGCCGTTCGACTTCCACCACGTGGACGGACTCGATGGCCTGCGCCGACTCGAAGCCCTGCCGCAAGACACCCCTGCCGAAATCGCCGCCAAGGAAATCGCCTGGCGTGAGGTTTTGCAGCAGGCCCACGACAGCCGTCTCGCCCACGCGGCCGATCTGCTGATCGGCGCCTTCCTGCTGCCCAAGACACCGGCCAGCGCGGCCAGCGTGCCCACCAGCCAGACCCTGTATCTGGAACTGTTCACAGACGCAGCGGATGTCGCCCACGTGGCGCAGCGCGGCGCCACGCAGCACGCCTGCGCCGAGGCGCGCGTGCTGCACTGGCCGCTGGCGTTTCCGCAGGTGGCCGCGGCGGGCGGCTTCGACTGCGTGCTGGGCAACCCGCCGTGGGAACGCATCAAGCTGCAGGAAGAAGAATTCTTCGCCACCCGCCACCGCGACGTGGCCGAGGCCAAAAACAAGGCCGAACGCAGCCAGCGTATCGGCTGGCTAGCCGAGGGCATGCTGGCGCGGCATCTGTTCCCCGAACTGGAACACCCCGAGCAGGAATGCGCCGCCGAGCAACGCGTGTACGCTGAATTCATCACCGCCCGCCGCACGGCCGAGGCCGTGAGCCTGTTCGCCCATGTCAAGGGCGAGGACGGTGGCCGCTACCCGCTCACCGGCGTGGGCGATGTGAACACCTACGCCCTCTTTGCCGAAACCTTCGTGCAGTTAATGGCGCCGCTGGGCCGCGCCGGTTTCATTGTGCCCACCGGGATCGTCACCGACGACAGCACAAAGACATTTTTTTCCCACATCGTTCAATCAGAGCAGTTGGCAAGTCTCTATTCGTTTGAAAACGAGGAATTTATTTTCCAGGCAGTTCATCACGCATTCAAATTTTGCCTTTTGACCTTGGGACATTCGAAGCAACCGGAGTTTATTTTTTTCGCAAGGCAACTCCAGCAATTGGCCGACCCGCGTCGCCGCTTTGCCCTCACCCCCGACGAATTCCGCCTGCTCAACCCCAACACCCTGACCTGCCCGGTATTCCGCAGCGCGCGCGATGCCGAACTCACCAAAAAACTCTACCGCGCCGCGCCGGTGCTCATCGACGAGCGGCGCCCCGACGGCAACCCCTGGGGCATTTCCTTCATGCGCATGCTGGACATGTCCAACGACAGCCACCTGTTCGCCGACGCCCCCGGCGCCGGCCGCCTGCCGTTGTACGAAGCCAAGCTCATCCACCAGTTCGACCACCGCTGGGCCACCTATAACCCCGACGGCAACAGCCGCGACGTGACGTTGGCCGAACACCGCGACCCCGATTTCACCGTCACCCCGCGCTACTGGGTGGAAGCCGCCGAGGTGGAGCAGCGTCTGCAAGACAAAGGCTGGACGCGGGGGTGGTTGATGGCAATGAGGGGAATAACCAATGCAACCAATGAACGGTCTTTTATCTCAAGCATCATTCCCTTCGTCGCGGTAGGCAACAGTGCCCCCCTCTTGCTCATAGACGGCGAAATTCCCGCCAGTCACGCAGCAGTTTTGCTCGCAAACATGGCATCCATGACCCTGGATTACGCCGCAAGACAAAAGATTGGCGGGACCAATCTGAATTTCTTCATCGTCGAGCAATTCCCCATCCTCTCGTCCGACCGATACACCGAAGCCGACCACGCCTTCATCGTCCCGCGCGTGCTGGAACTCACCTACACCGCCCACGACCTGAACGCCTGGGCGCACGACCTCGGCTACGACGGCCCGCCCTACGCCTTCGACCCCGACCGCCGCGCGCTGCTGCGCGCCGAACTCGATGCGTACTATGCCCACCTCTACGGCCTCACCCGCGACGAGCTGCGCTACATCCTCGACCCCAGCGATGTGCTGGGCGCGGACTACCCCAGCGAAACCTTCCGCGTGCTCGAGAAAAACGAAGAACGCGACTTCGGCGAATATCGCACCCAACGCCTGGTACTGGCGGCGTGGGATGCCATGCACCAAGAAGGAGAAGCCGCATCATGTTGACGTCACTGCGTGTCCAGAATTTCAAAGCCTGGCAAGACTCCGGCACCATGCGCTTGGCGCCACTGACGGTGATTTTCGGCACCAACAGCTCGGGCAAATCCAGTCTTGGTCACCTGCTGCTGGCACTCAAGCAAACCGTGCAAATGGCCGACCGCAAGCGCGCCTTGCACCTCGGTGACGAGAATGCCTTGATCGACCTTGGCACGTTTGCCGACTGCCTGTATACCCACGATACCGCGCGTGCGCTGGAGTTCAGCCTGGGCTGGAAACTGCCGAGTGCGATGACAGTTTCCGACACTTTGAGTCGCGCCAAGTATGTGGGCGACACCTTGGCTTTGACGGCAAAACTGACGGCCGACAAGGCCGGCCAGCCGCAGACGGCCGAGATCAGTTACACGCTGGCAACGAGTACAGGACCTGTGCTGCAAGTGACGCATGGGCGCAATGCATCCGGTGGAACGCTGGACAGCAAGCCGCTGCGATTGGTCCATGCACAGGGTCGCAAATGGCCAGCCGAGCCACCGGAAAAGTTCTACCGTTTCGCTGATCGAACTTTGTCGCGTTACCAGAATGCAGACTTCCTCGCCGAGTTCGCGCTGGAGACCGAGCGCGTACTGGATGGCGTGTTTTATCTCGGCCCGCTGCGCAGCCCGCCCAAGCGCGTGTACCAGTGGTCGGGTGATACGCCTCGCGATGTGGGACAGCAGGGCGAATACGCCATCGCTGCGTTGCTGGCGGCCGCCCAGAGTCGGCGTGAACTCAACCGCGCCTATAAACAGCGCAAACAGAGCTTCGATGCCTTCATCGCGGCCTGGCTGGTTGATCTGGGCGTGATCAACTCGTTCAAGGTCAAACCGGTCGCCAAGGACCGCAAGGAGTACGAGGTGCTGATCAAGACCCATGCCGACGCGCCCGAGGTCAAGCTCACCGATGTGGGCTTTGGCCTCTCGCAGGTCTTGCCGGCCATGGTGCAGGCGTTCTATGCGCCTGCCGGTTCGACGATCTGGATGGAGCAGCCGGAAATCCATCTGCACCCGATGGCGCAATCCAACCTGGCCGATGCGTTCATCAGCGCCGTGCAGTCTTACGAGGGCGGCAAGCCGCGCGATACACAACTAATCATCGAGACACACTCCGAGCACTTCCTTACCCGGTTGCAGCGGCGCGTGGCCGAAGGTGGCATCAGGCCCGATGAGATCGCCGTGTATTTCGTCAAGCATCAGCACGGCGGCGCCAGGCTGGAGTCGTTGCAAATCGACCTTGCGGGAGAAATCAGCAATTGGCCGGACAACTTCTTCGGCGATGAGATGGGCGACATTGCGGCACGCACTCTGGCCGCGATCCGACATCGTGCGCAAACAGGCAAAGGAGGCAAGTGATGTCGATGGCCGTGATCGATACCAACATACTGCTGGTTGCCAACGGCAGTCATGCGGATGTTTCAGATGCGTGCCGCGCAGCTTGTATCGAACGTCTGCAGACACAGCAACATAGTGGTGTCACCGTGATCGACGACGGCTTCCGCATCTTGTCCGAATACCGGAACAAGACCAGCCCCAACCAACCCAAGGGCGTGGGCGATGCATTCCTGAAGTGGCTGTTGCAAAACCAAGCCAATGCGTCGCGCGTGCACAAGGTGGCGATCACGGAGACGGCGACGAACGAGTTCGCTGAATTTCCGGATGCCACGTTGCAGTCCCGCTTCGATGCGCCAGATCGAAAATTCGCTGCCGTGGCGCACGCCCACACTGACAAGCCGCCGATCTGGCAAGCCGCTGACTGCAAATGGCTGGACTGGTGGCCCGCGCTGGCGGCCAAGGGCGTGAGAGTGGAGTTTGTCTGCCCGGATGATGCGCGACGCTTTTATACCAAGAAATTTCCCAAGCATGCCGTTCCCGACTTGCCTCTTGCCTGAGCCATGACCGCCTTCTTCCGCTTCCCCCACACCCCGCACCTGGCCTGGCTGGGCGAGGGCGCCCCGCGCGACGACAAGGTGCTGGCGCCGGAGGAGGCGCGCGCATTGCTGGCGGGCAAAGTGGTGGTGGAAGAAAAACTCGATGGCGCCAACCTCGGCCTGTCACGGGCGCCCGATGGGAGCCTGCGCGCGCAGAACCGCGGGCAATACCTGAGCACGCCGCACATGGGCCAGTTTGCGCGCCTGCCTGCGTGGCTGGCGCAGCACGAGGCGGGACTGCGCGCCGTGCTCACGCCCGATCTGATCCTGTTCGGCGAATGGTGCGCCGCGCGGCATTCGCTGGATTACGCCGCTTTGCCCGACTGGTTCTTGCTGTTCGATGTGTACGATCGCACGGCGGGCAAGTTCTGGAGCAGCGCGCGACGCAACGTGCTGGCGGCGCAGGCGGGGTTGGTGACCGTGCCGCTGGTGTGGCGTGGCCACGCGACGCTCGATCAAGTCAAGCATCTGGTGAACGGCACGCCCAGCCGCTACCGCAACGGGCCGCTGGAAGGCGTGGTGATCCGCAGCGAGTCCGCCGACTGGTGCGAGGTCCGCGCCAAGCTGGTGCGCGCGCAGTTCGCCCAGACCATCGAAGACCACTGGCGGCACCGCGCCGTGCAGTGGAATCGCGTCGCAGCGGATGCACCCATCTCGGCATGAATGCCCTCGAACGCGCACTGATCGAAAAGGCCGGCTACGACAACGGCTTCGAGAACGTGCTGGGCGATGCGCCAGCCGATGCGGTGCGCATGGCCTCGGCGCGGCACCGCGCGCAGGTGGAGGTGCGGCTGGAGCGGGATACTTACCACCTGCGCATCCTCGCCACGCTCGCCGGTTTTGCCGATGAACTCGCGCGCAGCTTTCCCGCCGCGCGACAGGCGGATGGCCGCTTCATCGTACAGGGCGAGGCCGCCTTGGCCGCGCTGTTGCGTCGTGCCGCCGCGCTGGCGCTGGCCTTGCCCCATCAGGCCTTGCACACGTACGAGGCCGCCATGGACGCTGCTCTGGCGGCGCTCCCCGCCGCGGCGCGCGGTACCGAAGTCGAGCGCCTGGTGCGCCAGCGCGTGGGTCAGCAGACCTATCGCGATGCACTGCTGGATTACTGGGGCGGCGCCTGCGCCGTCACCGGCATCGCTCTGCCCGATGTGCTGCGCGCCAGCCACGCCAAGCCCTGGGCCGACTGCGCCAGCGACGCTGAGCGCTTGGATGTGTTCAACGGATTTTTGCTGGTGGCGAACCTCGACGCGCTGTTCGACCGCTTCCTCATCAGTTTCGATGTGACGGGCCGACTGCTGGTCAGCCCCACAATCTCGCCGTCTCAGCGCGACGCTTTGAGCCTGCGCACGCCGCTGTACCTGCGCTGGCTGGCAGTGGAACATGCGCGTTATCTGGCTTACCATCGCGAGCGTATGGTGACTTGAACAACCAGTCAATCGTGAGCGCGCAGCAATGGATCAAGCCTCATCCGAGCGCAGCTTGCTGGAGAAAGCGACAATCTTCATCAAGGTGCCAGCGGTCGTCATGCAAGTTGGCTCGACCAACAACAAGGATCGGCGCCTCGAAAGTCATCAACGCGTTTTTAAGTAGGAAGCGCATGGGCGGGACCACGCGGGTTCCATCCTCGAGTTCGAGGACAAACTTATCAGGCCGTGAGACGAGCACCACACCGCAGATGTGGGCATTAATTGCGCGAGTCGCGGAATTTTGCGCAGTCAGCATGTCCGTAAAACACTCGCGCGGCAGTGCAGGCAAGCGTGTCATCTCGCGGCAATGGCAGAGTACATTAACGCTATCCTTGGCCGCCCGTGAAAGCGCGTCAAGCATCCGCAATGCGAATTTAGTTATTCCAAGGAGCTGCGCAAACGGCACCGGATTTTCAGAAATGCTATTCGCATGAATGCGCTCTGCGGATTTTTCGAGCATGCTGCAGAATTGAGAAATCAGGTCAAACGCCGCCGCGTTGCCATCGAGCAACTCGGCTGTACCGTTTTGCTTAACAGATTTCGTCGCCTTGATCTCGACGATAAGGATGCCGCGATCAACATAGATCGCAATTTGACATTGGCGCTGCAAATGCCTGATGAGTGGCCGGAAAACTTTGGCGTGGACCATTCTGCGCAAATCGGCAGTGGAGATCTCAATCGCTTCGTCCTCATGTGGATTCTCGTTGGCAAGTAACGCCATCGCAAAATACGGTTCGCTGAATTTCGACGTTTTCATGCTGATGACTGGGTTGTCGACCACGATCTGGCCGATACCTATTCTGTGGCATTCGGTGACGCCCCTTGGTGATAAAAACGCCTCTCAGAGGCAATTTCGCCCCGCACAGAAAGTGACTCGCGCGAACATTCAATCCGCAAGACCGAGAAACACCGCAAGGCGGCGCTCGATCTCGATCAACTGGTCACGATTCAGGGCCCCGATCCTCGGCCCCAGCTTGTCGCGCCGGATCGTCGAGATCTTGTCGAGCATGACCTGCGAGCGCTTGCGCAGACCGTTCGTGTCGGATGGTTCGAGTGTCACGCGTAGCAACGGCGCATCGACGAGCGTGCTGGTGATCGGGAGTACCGTCAGGGTGGCGAGACGTTCGAAGCGGTCGGCCTGGATGATCAGCGCAGGCCTTGGCTTGCCTAGATCTCCAGGCAGCGCCACGGTGATGAGAGTCCCTCGGATCAAGCGGTCCAGCCCTCGATCGATTCGACGCTTGCGTCGAGGAAATCCTGGAGCGCACGATCCTTCGCATCGGCACGGTTGACCTTGAGCGACTGCCGATGACAGGCCTCGGCAAAGCCGGGTTGACGCGTATCAGGAACCCATAGCTGCACAGGCCGAAGTCCCGCCGCACGCAGCGCGGCGCGATGCTTGCTGACACGGACCCGGATGGGTGTCGACATGAGATTTCTCGCTTTGTTACATGAAACGAATCGTACCACGCCCGAATGTGCCGGGTGGGGATTCATGCGAATCGGGCCTGCGTGACGTGATGGTACGCGTTGAAAATGAATACTCCAGCGCGTTCGATGTTGATCAACCGGCACCGTCGATGTGCGTCGTCAGTTCTGCAAAACGCCAATCTACTGGACACCAAAAACCAAACCGCTTGGACGGAAGCGCCAGACCGGCTGGACACCGACGCTAGCCTGGACACCAGCGCCACCGCTTGCCTTGCGTTGCGGGCAAACTGCAAGATGCGTAGGATTGAATCCCATATTCGTGAGCGAGGATCCAGGCATGCGTTCCACGCAGCAGTTCAGTATTACGCTACCCAATGACATGGCCGACGTGGTGCGCGCCAAGGTTGCGGGCGGTGAGTACGCCACCGAAAGCGAGGTCATTCGGGACGGTTTGCGATCTCTAATGGCGCGTGATCGGGCGGTGGAGGCTTGGTTACGCGAGACGGTGGCGCCCGCCTACGATGCCCTCAAGGCCGATCCATCACGGGGGATTCCTCTGGCAACTGCGCGCGCAGAGTTGGCGGCCGGTCGCCGGAAAGCCACTGGCAAGCGGTGAAAGCCTACCAAGTAGTCCTCACCCCCGAGGCGCTCAACCAGCTGCGCGCGATAGAGCGCTACATCGCAGCCGCGTCAGGCCATCCGATGGTCGCAGAACGTTATGTCGACGCCTTGGTCAGCTATTGCGAATCGCTGGCCACGTTTCCGCAGCGCGGTGCGCGGCGCGACGACATCCGACCGGGCCTACGGCTGGTGCCCTACCGCGGCAGCGCTGAGGTGGCTTTCGTGGTCGACGAGGAGGAGGTCTGGATCATCGGCGTGTTCTACGGTGGCCAGGACTACGAGAGCGCCCTCCTGCCAAGCGACCGTGAACGCTGACCGACATGTTGCGATCCGATGTGGTTCTCGACGGGCATGGAAAGCGACGAAGATCCACTCCGGCAGCACTTGCCGTCAGGCCATGAAGTCACCGCAATTCACCTCGCCATAGTTAGTGCGTGCAACTTGGTGTTGCCGTCCAGGCTGGCGTCGGTGTCCAGCCGGTCTGGCGCTGCTGTCCAGTTTGCTTGGCGCTGGTGTCCAGTGATGCTGGTTTTACAGTCCAGTTGCCTGGTTTTTTGCATCAGTTCGGTCGGTTGTGGCGTCGAACATTGGGCAGCCATCATCGCGCGCAATGGCGCGGAATGGATGAATTGCGAGCGCGCGCGCAAGTGCGCTGGCAGCCTACTCCGTGTTTGCGGGCGACGTGACGGCGCTCCATAGCCAGACCAGTGCCAGCAGCCACCTCAGAGCTGCCTGATGGGTCAGCTCGAGCACGGTCTCTTCATCGGGTGGGCGCAGGACAGTGAGGCTGGTTCCGTGCGCATGGGTTGCCTCGGAGATCAGAGCAGCAGGAACGCCCAGCGTCAGCAGACTTGCGCGCACACGTGCGAGATCCCCGCCAGTCGGAACGAACACCGCATCGTGGTCGGCACCCGTCAGCGTGGCGTGCCCGGTTTGTGCCCAGAGCTCCGACAGCGCGAGCAGGTCATCATCCGGTCGTCGCGCCAGTGCCGACTTGAACGGTGCTGCGCTGGCGAGCAGCCTCGGTGGCAAGAGCCGTGCACGCGGCTTCTGAAAGCCGTCAACCGGCCACGGAACTTGTCCTCGCAGGACCAGCAACTTGCGCGCGGCAGCCTCCAAAGCCTCGCTCTGGGACGGCGAGAGATTGACCTGTAACTGCGCCTCATCGGCGGGCAGCCGGCGTCGCAGCCGCGCATAGGCATCCAGGTCCGCTGGCAGCAATCCGCCTTTGGCGATCAGCGGCGGCGGCTCGGTGATTTGCTCGGCAGGCACCTCGTGCGGCGCATGCGCGAGCCGGTTCAGGGTGATTGCGATGCGTTGGCCGCTCTTCACGCCGCCTGCGGTCGTCCACGCCACATCAATGGCGCCGCCTTCGACGTTTGATGCAGCCAGGATCTGTTGCCGTTCGGCGTTGCGGCCCTGCAGCACGCTGTGACCGACGAGAACGGCAGGGTCAGCGATGTAGCTGCTGATCGGCGTCTCGATGCTGGCATGGCCTGAGAGGCACAGGATGCGGTGGATATCGCGGGCGCGCGCGCCCTCGGTCAAAGCAAGTGCACGGTGCCGCGCCGTGACCCGGGTTTTGCGCAACCAATACAGACGGGCGTCTTCATTCCCGGTGACCCAGCGCAGCAGCTCGCCCTGGCGATGCTCGAGCAGTGTGCGACCAAAGCGCTTCCGCGCGCCGGCGGCGACGGCGAACAACGGTACCCGTTGGGTCTGATCGGCAGAAACCCGGCTACGCTCGGTCTCGAGCCATTCGCAGAACCAGGGTCGTACACGGACCCACAACGATCCTTCGAGCGGCACGTAGCCAATCGAAGTCCTGGTCTTGGCTTCACCGTAGCCGCCGGTGCGATGCACGTGCACCCAATCGCCGGCCTCGCCAAACAAATGCAGATCAGCCAACAGCAGGCCACGTGCGGAGCGGGGCCGGATGCCGCTGGCGGCAAGCACGACGAACTGCACGATCCGCAGCTCGGCCAGGCGGATGAGATCGGGCGCTGCATCGGGACGCGCCAGCAGATCGGCTCGATCCTGTTGGAGCACCTCATACACCTTGGCCAACTCGTGCTCGCTGTAGAGACCTGGATCAAGATGGGCTTGGCGGAGCCCGGCCAGAGCAGCAATCGCATCCCAAGGCAGGGGCGTGGCCTGTTGGCGCTGGTTGAAAACTGACCATCAAACAGGGGTTCTGCCGGTTCAATATTGACCAGGGTGTTCAACCTAACCTGCTGAGTTTTTAACCAGCAGGACCACGAGGTGATCACCATGAGTCAGTACTCCAAAGTTCGCCGGATGTATTTCCGGGAGAAGGTCGCGATCAGCGCGATCGCACGCCGCAATAATCTGTCGCGCAACACGGTCAGGAAGTGGCTCCAAGCGCCCGAGCGCGACGAGCTCAAGTACACACGGCCGCAGGGCAAGACCAAGCTCGATCCGTTCATGGCCGCGCTGCGGCAGGCGCTGGAAGCGGATGCGCATCGGCCCAAGCGGGATCGACGGACGCGGTTGAGGCTGTTTGCCGAGATCCAGGCGCAAGGCTATGCCGGGAGTTACTCGCAACTGACCGAGCGCATCCGGCACTTGCGTGCCGAGGCCGGATTGGCCACGGCACGTGCAGCGTATGTGCCGCTGCAATTTGAGTGGGGCGAGGCGTTCCAGTTTGACTGGAGCGAGGAAGGCATTGTCATCGGCGGTGTCTACCGCCGCGTGCAGCTGGCGCACATGAAGCTCTGCGCCAGCCGTGCGTTCTGGCTGTGCGCGTATCCGGGGCAGAGTCACGAGATGCTGTTCGATGCGCACACCCGCGCGCTGACTGGCCTCGGCGGTGTGGCCCGGCGCGGCATTTACGACAATATGAAAACGGCCGTGGACAAGGTCGGCAAGGGCAAGGAGCGCCTGGTCAACGGCCGCTTCGCGGCGATGTGCGCGCACTATCTGATCGATGCGGATTTCTGCACCGTCGCCGCCGGCTGGGAGAAGGGTCGCGTCGAGAAGGACGTGCAGGACAGCCGGCGCGGGATCTGGCAGGAGGCGCTGGCCGAGCATTTCGCCACATTCGCCGAACTCAATGCCTGGCTGGCGGAGCGCTGCAAGGCGGCGTGGCAGAGCGCGCGACACCCGGACTTCCCGGGGATGAGCATCGCCGAGGCGCACGCGTACGAGCAGCCGCACCTGATGCCGATGCCGAGCCGGTTCGATGGCTACGTCGAGGTCGTGGCACGGGTCTCCAGTACCTGCCTGGTCACGGTCAAGCGCAATCGCTACTCGGTGCCCTGTGAGTACGCAGGTCAGCGCGTCAGCGTGCGACTGTATCCCGAGCACATCGTGATCTGCGCCGATGCGCAGATCGTCGCCGATCATGTGCGCGGCCTGGACCGCGATCAGGTGGCGTACGACTGGCGGCATTACGTCCCGCTGCTCGAGCGCAAGCCCGGCGCGCTGCGCAACGGCGCGCCGTTTGCCGAGATGCCGGCGCCCTTGCTCGCCCTCAAACAGGCGCTGCTGCGCCATGTGGGTGGCGACCGGGTCATGGCCCAGGTGCTGGCCTCTGTGCCGACCTTCGGCCTGGAGGCCGTGCTCGTTGCGGTGGATCGGGTCCTCGAGTCCGGCGCACCCAGCGCCGAGCATGTGCTCAATGTGCTCGCGCGGCTGCGCGCCACGCCGACCCCTGACCGCGTCGAGACCACGCTGCAGCTGATCGAGGAACCGGTGGCCGATCCGCAGCGCTACGACCGCCTGCACGGCCTGGGGGTGCGCCATGCCCAGGCCTGACACCCTCGCCGAACTCAAGGACCTCAAGTTGCACGGCATGGCGCAGGCCTATGCCGAACTGCTGCAGGAAGGCGACACCGCTGCCATGCAAACATCGCACTGGCTGATCGATCACCTGATCCGTGCCGAGAACACCGATCGGGCGATGCGCTCCATCCGCCATCAGATGCAGGCCGCACGGTTCCCTGTCCATCGCGATCTGGCCGGCTTCGACTTCACGGCCGCCAAGGTCGACCGCGCCCTGATCGAGCAGCTCGCCACGCTGGACTTTACCGAGGCCGCGCACAACCTCGTCCTGATCGGCGGCACCGGCACCGGCAAGACCCATCTGGCCACCGCGCTCGGCGTCGCCGCCGTCACGCAGCGCGGCCTGCGCGTGCGCTTCTACTCGACCATTGAGCTGGTCAACACGCTGGAACAGGAGAAGACCGCGGGCAAGCAAGGCCGTCTGGCCTACGCGCTCATGCGCATGGATCTGGTCATCCTCGACGAGCTCGGCTACCTGCCGTTCTCGCAAGCCGGTGGCGCGCTGCTGTTCCACCTGCTGTCCAAGCTCTACGAGCACACCAGCGTCATCATCACCACCAACCTGACGTTCGCCGAGTGGGCCGCGGTCTTCGGTGACGCCAAGCTCACCACCGCCTTGCTCGACCGCCTGACCCATCATTGCCACATCGTCGAAACCGGCAACGAGTCGTTCCGCTTCCGTCACAGCAGCGCGACCGCCAAGGCAAAAATCAAATCCCGCGAGCACACACGAAAACTCGGCGCGGAATCCAGCAGCACCGACGACACCAACGATCCCTTCTGAGGACCCCAAACCCTATACTTATCCACAGCCGAGGGGCCTTCCCCTCGGCCTCCATCCCTGGTCAGTTTTGAACCAGCAGAGGTGGTCAGTTTTCAACCAGCGCCAACAGTCCGCGATATTTCGGTGAATTCGCAGCAAGCTGCGAGCGACGTCCGTCAGCCACATCGTGTTGACGGACGAAGGCAGTGCCCCATCCAGTCTGGCTAGTAGGCTCAGCAGGTTAGAAGCGGGCAGGTCGTTGGGCGCGGCCATCAAGGCCAAGAGTATTGCTGCGGTCAGTGCTGGACAATGTCAGTGGCAGATGTTTTATAGGCCCCAGGGGTTGATGACCTTGAGCCCGACAGCCTGGAACGGGGATGCGTCACGTGTCGCAATGGTAAAGCCGTGTGCGGCGGCGATGGCGGCGATGTAGCCGTCTGGCGTTGGGAAGCCCTTGCCAGTCGCTCGTGCCGTTACGGCCAGCTTGGCATAATGCCGGGCTGCGTCCGTGTCGAACGCAAGAACCCGATCCCCGAACAGTTCCAACAACCCATCCAGCGTTTGAGCCAGTGCGTCCTTACGTCTGCCGGTCGGCAGGGCCCCAATGCCGAACAGCAGCTCAGCGAGCGTGACGCTGGACAGGTACAGCGTTTCCGCGACTTGATCGTCCAGCCACGTGCGTACCTCCGGATGTGGCCGTGGCTTCATCGCCTCGGAGACGACGTTGGTATCCAAAATGATCATCCGAACTTCACAGGCTCGGCAGTCGTTTTGTCGCGCATTTGTTCAAAAGCAGCGAAATCCTCATCGGACAGCCCGGCGCGACGCCCCAGCTCCGCCAAGGCTGTGCCCAGGCGAAGGCGTTCCGCTGGCTGGACGGTCGTTTCAAGTATTTCGCGGATTTCCGCCTCGGTGCTGCGGCCGTGCATGGCGGCGCGTACACGGAGCGCGCGATGCACCTCGTCCGGTAGGTTTCTAACGGTGACTGTCGCCATGATGGCTGCCTTGAATCTATGCTATCAATGATAGCATTTTACACAAATGATATCACACGACCGCCCAACCGCCTAGCAGCCACCACCGCTCCTGTAAGCCTTGCAGGACACTCGTTCCGAGTGGTGCCGTACCGTTCCCAGTGCCGTGCTACAGGGAATTGGACGCAAGTGCTACAGCGACGCGGCAACACCTTCACCTCTCGCTTGGGTGTACCCGCCGATCTTCGGCCCCTTCTCGGGAGGGTTGAGATCACCCGCAGCTTGCGGACGGGTGAAATCAGGCCTGCGCGCCCAGCATGCGTTCGACATAGCGCGCCAGCAGGTCGACTTCCAGGTTGACCGCGTCGCCCGCTGCGCGCTGGCCGAAACAGGTGTGCTCGAGCGTGTGCGGGATCAGGTTGACGCCGAAGTCGGTGCCGTCCACTTCGTTGACAGTGAGGCTGACGCCGTCGATGCACACCGAGCCCTTGCTGGCGATGTAGCGCGCCAGTGCGGCGGGCGCGCTGAAGCGCCAGCGCTGCGAGCGCGCGTCGGCATGCACGTCCCGCACATGACCGACGCCATCGACATGACCGGCGACCAGGTGTCCGCCCAGCGCATCGCCGACGCGCAGGGCCTTCTCCAGGTTCACCGCGGCGCCCTCGCGCAGTACGCCGAGCGTGGAGCAGGCCAGCGTCTCGCGGGATACGTCGGCGGCGAATTGGCGCGCATCGAGTTCGATCGCGGTCAGGCACACGCCGCTGACGGCGATGCTGTCGCCGGGCACGACGCCGGTCAGGTCCAGCGCGCCCACATCGATGCGCAGGCGCAGGTCGCCAGCGCGCGGCTCGATGCGGGCGATGTGACCGACGGCCTGGATGATGCCGGTGAACATGTCAGTCTCCTCGATGCGGGCGCAGCAACAGGCGCAGATCGTCGCCGAGCATGCGTTGATCCAGTGTGCGCAGTTGCCAGCGTGCGCTCATTTCAGCCAGCGCCGGCAGGCGCAGCAATGGCCGCGCGCTGTCGCCCAGCATCACCGGCGCGACATACAGCAGCAGCTCGTCGACCAGACCCGCGGCGAACAGCGCGCCGGCGAGCGTGGCGCCGGCCTCCACCTGCAGCTCGTTGCAGCCGCGCGCGGCCAGCAGCGCCAGCGCGGCGTGGAGGTCGAGTCCGGCGCCGTGGCACGCAACTGGCACGCATTCGGCGCGCGCATAGCCGGCGTGTGCGGGGCGCGCATGCGGCGCGTGCAGGATCAGCGTGGGTGCCGTGCCATCCAGCAGGTGAGCGTCGACGGGCAGGGCATCCAGACGTGTATCCAGCAGCACGCGCAGCGGTGGCACGAAAGGCTGCGGCTCGGCCAGGCGCACGCTGAGCCGTGGATCGTCGGCGCGTGCCGTGCCGGCGCCGGTGAGCAGGGCCGAGCTGCGCGCGCGCCAGCGCGCCACGTCGCCGCGCGCGGCGCTGCCGGTGATCCACAGCGAGCGCCCGTCGGCCAGCGCGGTGCGGCCGTCCAGGCTCAGCGCCATTTTCAGCCGCAGCCACGGGCGGTCGCGCTCGATGCGGCTCATGAAGCCGCGATTCAGCTCGCGCGCCGGCGCCTGCATCAGGCCCACGTCGACCACGATGCCGGCCGCGCGCAGGCGTTCGATGCCGGCGCCGACGACCTGCGCGTATGGATCGACGCAGGCCACGACCACGCGCGCCACGCCGGCCGCGACCAGCGCATCGGCGCAGGGCGGGGTGCGCCCGTGGTGCGCGCAGGGTTCCAGCGTGACGTAGGCGGTGGCGCCGCGCGCCGCGGCACCGGCCGCGCGCAGCGCATGCGCCTCGGCGTGTGGCTGCCCGGCGCGTTCATGCCAGCCGCTGCCGAGCACGTGTTCGCCCCGCGCGATCACGCAGCCGACGCGCGGATTGGGCTGCGTGGTGAACAGGCCGCACTCGGCCAGGCGCAGCGCGTGCGCCATGTGCGCGTGATCGCTGGCGCTGAACGGGTTCATGCCGCGTCCGCCCGCGCCGCTTGCAGCCCGATGCGCATGACCGTGGCCTGCCAGGTGCCGCGCGTGAAGTCGCCGCAGCGTTGCCAGCCGCGCGTGGCGTAGTAATCGTGCAGCTCCGGCGCGCAGTACAGGTACAACCCAGGCAACCCCAGCGCGCGCGCCGCGTCCACGCAGCGTTGCAGCAGCGCAGTGCCGATGCCGCGTCCGCGCCGGTCTGCGCGCACCACCAGGCTGGCCAGCCAGGGCGTCCATGGGCGCGTATCCGCGGGCGTGTTGACGAGCAGGCTGCAGCCGCCGAGAAAGGCTCCGTCAGCGTGCGCGATGAAGCTGGTCGGCAGCGCACCGCGCTGCACATGCGCACGCACGCGCAGCAACGTGGCATCAAGGCGCATGTCGGCGATCATGGGCGCGAACGCGGTCATTTGCGCGGCGGCGAAATCCCTGTGCAAGGCGGGCGCGTCGCAGGCGTAGTCGATGCGGAATTCCATGCGCAGCGCTCAGCGCTTGCCGTTGCGGACATTCCTGGCCGGCTTGCCGGGTGTGTCCTCCGTCTCGCCTTCGAGCAGCGGCAATTGCAGACCTTCGAGCGCGGGCAGGTCGCGCTCCAGCCGTTCGATTTCCTCGCGAAAAGCCTGCACGTCCTCGAAGCGCCGGTACACCGAGGCAAAGCGCACGTAGGCGACCTGGTCGAGTTTCTTCAGTTCACCCATGACCAGCTCGCCGATCTGCAGCGAGGGCACCTCGCGCTCACCGCCCAGACGCAGGCCATGCAGCACCGCGCGCAGCGCGGCGTCGATGGCTTCGGCGCCGACCGCGCGCTTTTGCAGCGCGCGCTCGAAGCTGGTGCGCAGCTTGCGCTCATCAAACGTCTCGCGGCGACCGTCGCTCTTGATCACCGCGGGAAGACGAATTTCGGCGGTCTCGAAGGTGTTGAAGCGCTCACCGCAGGCCGGGCACTCGCGACGCCGGCGCACGGTGCTGCCGTCCTCGCTCAGACGCGAGTCGATCACGCGCGTGTCCTCGTGCTGGCAGAAGGGGCAGTGCATCGAATGGCCGTGTGTTCAGCCGTACACCGGGAACGCGCGGCACTGCGCGGTGACCTTGCTGCGCACGGCGGCGATCACGGCCTCGTCGGCGGGCGCGTCGAGCACGTCGCAGATCCAGCCGGCCAGCGCGGTGCACTCGGCCTCGGCATAGCCGCGCGTGGTCACCGCCGGGGTGCCGATGCGGAGGCCCGAGGTGACGAACGGCGAGCGCGGATCATTCGGTACGGCGTTCTTGTTGACGGTGATGTGCGCCTTGCCCAGCGCGGCCTCGGCGTCCTTGCCGGTGACCTCGCGGCCGATCATGTCGACCAGCATCAGGTGATTGTCGGTGCCGCCGGAGACGATCTTGTAGCCGCGCGCCACGAACGTGGCGGCCATCGCGCGCGCGTTGCGCACGACCTGCGCCTGATAGACCTTGAAGTCCGGCTCCAGCGCTTCCTTGAAGGCCACCGCCTTGGCCGCGATGACGTGCATCAGCGGGCCGCCCTGGGTGCCGGGGAAGATCATCGACTGCAGTTTCTTCTGCACATCCTCGCTGGCGCCTTTGGCCAGGATGATGCCGCCGCGCGGGCCGCGCAGGGTCTTGTGTGTGGTGCTGGTGACCACGTGCGCGTGCGGCAGCGGGCTGGGATACACCCCGGCGGCAACCAGACCGGCGACGTGCGCCATGTCCACGAACAGGTATGCCTGCACGCCATCGGCGATGGCGCGCAGGCGCGCCCAGTCGAGCACGCGCGAGTAGGCGCTGAAGCCCGCCACCAGCATCTTCGGCCGGTGTTCCTGCGCCAGACGTTCGATCTCGGCGTAATCGACCAGGCCGCCGGCATCGACGCCGTACTGCGTGGCGTGAAAGATCTTGCCGGAAAAGTTGACCTTGGCGCCGTGGGTGAGATGACCGCCGTGCGCCAGGCTCATGCCGAGGATGCTGTCGCCCGGCTGCAACAGGGCGAAGTACACCGCGGCGTTGGCCTGCGAGCCGGAGTGCGGCTGCACGTTGGCGT
Source organism: Metallibacterium scheffleri (assembly GCF_002077135.1). Taxonomy (NCBI): domain Bacteria; kingdom Pseudomonadati; phylum Pseudomonadota; class Gammaproteobacteria; order Lysobacterales; family Rhodanobacteraceae; genus Metallibacterium; species Metallibacterium scheffleri. The sequence goes on from NZ_LDOS01000001.1 coordinate 725,737, forward strand.
AGTCGCAGTCGAACAACTGCTGCGCGCGCGCGATGGCCAGACGCTCGGCGATGTCCACGTACTCGCAGCCGCCGTAATAGCGCTTGCCAGGGTAGCCCTCGGCGTACTTGTTGGTGAGCACGCTGCCCTGCGCCTCGAGCACGCGCGGGCTGGCATAATTTTCGGAGGCGATCAGCTCGACGTGGTCTTCCTGGCGCTGGCGTTCGGCGGCGATGGCGCGCGCCAGCTCGTCGTCATAGCCAGCGATCTGCAGGGTGCTGGGGAACATGGTGAACCTCGGGCGAGGCGCGGCGCAGCCGTCGCGCGGATGCAAAAGTCTAACGGAGGCGCGGGTTTGCGCCTAGCAGCGCTGGCGCCGCGCGGCGCGCTCGGAGATAATCGCGTGTCGCCAACGTAGCCCGGTTTGCCCGGCCTCACACATGCGCGGCGTCTGCGCAGCGTCAGTCTTGCCCGTGCAGAGCCTGCCCCGGCGAAGGCGGGGGCGGGCATCCGGTAACTGGCTTTGCGCTGGATGACCCGCTGCGCTGTCGTGAAGCGATGTCCGCCCGCGCGGGCATGACGGGGCGGGATGGTCCTGTTTCTTTTTCCTGGCAGCCGCGCCGCGCGCCCGCGCAGCGGGCGTCATGCAATCTTCGGAGTCCTCCATGCAATACATCTACACCATGATCGGCGTGAGCAAGATCGTTCCGCCGAAGCGCGAGATCATCAAGGACATCTCGCTGAGCTTTTTCCCCGGCGCCAAGATCGGCCTGCTCGGCGTCAACGGTTCCGGCAAATCCACGGTGCTGCGCATCATGGCCGGCACCGATACCGAGTTCAACGGCGAGGCGCGCCCGCAGCCCGGCATCAGGATCGGCTATCTGGCGCAGGAGCCGCACCTGGATCCGCGCAAGACCGTGCGCGAAACCGTGGAAGAAGGTTTTGCCGAAATCCTCGATGCGCAAAAGCAGCTTGAATCCGTCTACGCCGCCTATGGCGAGGACGGCGCCGATTTCGACAAGCTCGCCGCCGAGCAGGCGCGGCTGGAGGGCATCCTTGCCGCGGGCGACGCGCACACGCTGGAGCGGCAGATGGAGATCGCCGCCGACGCGCTGCGCCTGGCGCCCTGGGAGGCGAAGATCGGCGAGATCTCCGGTGGTGAGCAGCGCCGCGTGGCGCTGTGCCGTCTGCTGGTGGGGCGCTATGACATGCTGCTGCTGGACGAGCCCACCAACCACCTCGACGCCGAATCGGTGGAATGGCTGGAGCACTTCCTGCAGGGCTTCACCGGCACCGTGGTCGCGGTGACCCACGACCGTTACTTCCTCGATAACGCCGCCGAGTGGATCCTCGAGCTGGACCGTGGCCGCGGCATTCCGTGGAAGGGCAACTATTCCTCGTGGCTGGAGCAGAAGGAGCAGCGCCTGAAGCAGGAGGAGGCCGGCGAGAGCGCACGGCGCAAGGCGGTGGCGCGTGAGCTGGAGTGGGTGCGCCAGGCGGCCAAGGGGCGCCAGTCCAAGGGCAAGGCGCGCATCAACCGCTTCGAGGAGCTGAACTCGGTCGAGTACCAGAAGCGCAACGAAACCAACGAGATCTACATTCCGCCTGGCGAGCGTCTGGGTGGGCTGGTGCTCGAGTTCGACAAACTCTGCAAGGGTTACGCCGGGCAGATGCTGATCGAGGACTTCAGCGCCAAGATCCCGCCCGGCGCCATCGTCGGCGTGATCGGGCCCAATGGCGCCGGCAAGTCCACGCTGATGAAAATGATCATGGGCATGGAAAAGCCCGACTCCGGCGAACTGATCATCGGACCGACGGTGAAGCTGGCCTTCGTCGACCAATCGCGCGCCACGCTCGACGGTAGCAAGAGCGCGTGGCAGGAAATCTCCGGCGGCGCCGACATGATCACCGTGGGCCGCTACGAGACGCCCTCGCGCGCCTACCTGGGCCGCTTCAACTTCAAGGGCGCCGACCAGCAGAAGCTGGTCGGGCAACTGTCCGGCGGCGAGCGCGGGCGCCTGCACCTGGCCAAGACGCTGATGAGCGGCGGCAACGTGCTGCTGCTGGACGAGCCATCCAACGACCTCGATGTGGAAACCTTGCGCGCGCTGGAAGAGGCGCTGCTGGAGTTCCCCGGCTGCGCCATCGTGGTCTCGCACGACCGCTGGTTCCTCGACCGCATCGCCACGCACATCCTCGCCTTCGAGGGTGATTCGCACATCGAGTTCTTCACCGGCAACTACCAGGAATACGAGGCCGACAAGAAGCGCCGCCTGGGCGAAGAGGCCGCGCAGCCGCACCGCGTGCGCTTCAAGAAGATCGCCTGAGCCGCGCCGGCTTGCGCCGGTCAGCGGCTATGCTGCGCACATGATCGGCATTTCTCCGCGCCAGCTCGAGGTGTTCGTTGCCGTCGCCGCGCTGGGCAGCGTGCGCGCCGCCGCCGAACAACTGCACCTCACCCAGCCCGCGGCGAGCATGGCGCTGGCCGAGCTGGAGCGGCGCATCGGCGTGGTGCTGTTCGATCGCGCGCGCCAGCGCCTGCACTTGAACGCGCGCGGTCGCGCCATGCTGCCGCAGGCACGCGAGGTGCTTGTGCGCATGCAGGCATTGGAGCGCAACGCCGCCGCCAGCCCCGACGAACTACTCGGCGAGCTGCGTATCGGCGCCAGCAACACGGTCGGCAGCTACCGTGTCGGCGAGCTGCTGGGCGGCTTCATCGCGCTGCACCCGCAGGCCTCGGTGCAACTGCTGGTGGACAACACGCAAACGGTACTGGAGCGCGTGCTGGATTATTCGCTCGATGTCGGTTGCGTCGAAGGCCCGGCCGCGCGCGCCGGGCTGGACGCGCTGCCGTGGCGCGAGGATGCGCTGTGCGTGTGCGCGCGTCCCACCCATCCGCTGGCGTCGCGCAAGCGCCTCGCGCCCGCCGATTTCGCCGGTGCGCGCTGGATTCTGCGCGAACACGGCTCGGCCACGCGCGCCCTGGTCGAGCGCGAGCTGACGCGCCTGCCGGCCGGCGTCACCGTGCTGGAGCTGGGCAACAGCGAGGCGATCAAGCAGGCGGTGCTGGCCGGGCTTGGCGTGGCCTGTCTGCCGCGCGTGGCGGTGCGCGCCGAGCTGGCGGCGGGCGAGCTGCGCATCCTGCCGACGCCGTTTCTGGATTTGCAACGCGAGCTGTCGCTGGTGCTGGCGCGTGGACGCTACCGCGGCGCGTTGCTGCAAGCCTTGCTGGATACCGCGCAGGCGGCGCCGTTGAATTCGGCGGCGACCATCAAGTCGCGCGCGCGCGGCGCACGGCAAACCGCGGCGCGCGCCTAGCTTGCTTTGCCACGCGGCTCGGGTCATGTGTCGCGGCAAGCCGGCGCTGCGGCCATGCGCTCAGTTTGAGGGTGATGCATGCGCGCGCAAGGCGCTGCCGTCGCGGGCAGTGGGCGCTGGTCGCGACGCGGCGCGCAATCGCATGAGCGCTTGCGCCAGGGTGGCTTGCGACAACTCACCGACGTGCGCGCTGAGCAGCCGCCCATCGGGCGCGATGAACAGCGTGGTCGGCAGCCCCGGCGAGTGGTAGGCGCGCAGCAGCGCGCCGTCGCCATCCAGCAGCACCAGCGGCGGATCGAGCCGGTGCGCGTGAAGGTACGCACGCACCGTGGCGGCATCCTGGCCTTGATCGATCAGCGCGATGCGCACGCCGTGTTCGTGGCGTGCCGCGTGCACGAGCAGCGGCAGCTCGCGCACGCAGGGCGGGCACCAGGTAGCCCACAGGTTCAGCACCAGCGGCGTGCCGCGCAGCGCCGCCAGTGGTTGCGGCGCGCCATCCAGCGTGCGCAGGGTGACCTCGGGCAGCGGTGTGCGCAATGGCTGCGAGATGCTGATCATGGCGCCGATCAGCCCGGCGATCACCAGTCCGCTGGCCGCGCTCAACGCCAGCGGGCGGCGCAGTGCGGGGCGCCGCCACAGCCATAACGCGCCACCCAGCAGCGCCACGATCGCGCCCGGCCACGGGGCGAAGCCCAGATCGCGGATGTCGAGCATGGCCGGCACGCCGGAGTAACTGCGCCAGTGTCGGGCGACGAAACCAATGCGCGCGGCGAGCAGGCCCAGCAACAGCAGCAGGTACAGCGCCGGCTCGGCGTCGGCGCGGCCGTGACGGCGCTCGCGCCAGGCCACCAGTGCGGCCACGGCATAGCCGATCAACATCAGTACCGGTCCCCACGGCAGCACCAGCGGGCCCAGCGGCAGTGCCTGCATGGCGGTCTCCGGTTGCGCAGGCGCGATGGTAGTGCCACGCGCGCAAGGTTTCGTTCGACGCGCGGGCCGCAGCGCGCATAGGCTATGCGCATGGACCCATCCCTGCTCTTTTCCGTGTACCTCGTCGGCGGCGCGGTGCGCGATCGCCTGCTCGGACGCAGTGGCGGCGATCGCGATTACGTGATCGTCGGCGCCACCCCGCAAGCGCTGCTCGACGCCGGCTTCAAGCCGGTGGGCAAGGACTTCCCGGTATTCCTGCACCCCGATACCGCCGCCGAGTACGCGCTGGCGCGCACCGAGCGCAAGCAGGGTCACGGCTATCACGGTTTTGCCTTTCACGCCGCGCCCGAGGTGACGCTGGAGCAGGATCTGGCACGCCGCGACCTGACCATCAACGCCATGGCCGAGGACGCGCAGGGGCGCGTGATCGATCCCCATGGCGGCCAGCGTGATCTGCAGGCGCGCGTGCTGCGCCACGTTTCTCCCGCGTTCGTCGAAGACCCGGTGCGTCTGCTGCGCGTGGCGCGTTTTGCCGCGCGCTACGCGCCGCTGGGGTTTCGCGTGGCCGATGAAACCCTGGCACTGATGCGACAGATGGTGGCCAGCGGCGAGATCGACCATCTGGTGTCCGAGCGCGTGTGGACGGAGACGCGCAAGGCGCTGGCCGAGGCGCAGCCGTCGGCGTTCGTGCGCGTGCTGCGCGCCAGTGGCGCGCTGGCGCGGTTGTTCCCCGAGGTCGATGCGCTGTACGGCGTGCCGCAACGCGCCGATCATCATCCCGAGATCGACTGCGGCGTGCATCTCGAGCTGGTGCTGGACATGGCCGCGCAGCTGGCGCCTGGCAATGACCGCATCGGCTTTGCCGCGCTCGGTCACGACCTGGGCAAGGCGCTGACCGCGCGCGCCGAGTGGCCACGCCACGTCGGCCACGAGCAGCGCGGACTGGCGCCGCTGCGTGCGCTGTGCGCGCGGCTGAAAGTCGGCGGCGAACACGCCGATCTGGCCGCCGCCGTGTGCCGCTATCACCTGGATGCGCACCGCGCGCTGGCGCTGCGTCCCGGCACCTTGCTGCAGTTGCTGGAAAAACTCGACGCGCTGCGCCGTCCGCAGCGCCTGCACGAATTCCTGCTGGCCTGCGAGGCCGATGCGCGCGGACGCCTCGGACACGCGGATGCGGCGTATCCGCAGGCCGCGCGGCTGCGCGCCGCGCTGGCGGCCGCGCACCATGTCAGTACCGCGCCGCTGCTGGCGCAGGGCCTGCAGGGCCCGGCGCTGGGCGCTGCGCTGCGCGCTGCGCGCTGCCGCGCGATCAGCACGGCCTGTCCTGCAGCAGGTGCCGCGCATGCCCCACGCTAGGTGCCTCGAGTCCAGCGTGCGCGCATCCGCCATGGCATCCGACACCGCCCGCGTCAGCGTGCTGATGGTGCTGGCCGACAGCGGCGCGGGCGCGCTGGAGGCCGCGCGCCGCGCGCTGGCCGCGCCGGAATGCAGCGAGCTGATCGTGCTGGACAACGCCAGTCGCGATGGCATTGCGCAGCGCCTCGCGCGCGAGCATGCGGACGATGCGCGCGTGCGCGTGCTGGAACTCGGCGCCAATCTCGGCTTTGGCGCGGCGATGAATCGTGGCGCGGCCGTGGCGCGCGGTGACTGGCTGTTGTTGCTCAATCCCGATTGCCTGCTCGCCGCCGACACCCTCGCGCGCCTGCTCGCCGCCGCGCAGGACGGGGCACTGGTCGGCGCCATCGTCTGCGATACGCAGGGTCGGCCCGACGCGGCCGCCTGGCGGCGCGCGCCCACGCTGCGCCGCGTGCTGTGCATGATGAGCGGGCTGGCGCATTTCGAATCACGCTGGCCGGCGCTGGCCGGGGTCAACCGGCGCGATGCGCTGCCCGCTGCGACGGTTCCGGTCGAGACGTTGTCCGGAGCGCTGCTGCTGCTGCCGCGCGCGGTGTTCAATCATGTCGGCGGTTTTGATGCGGGCTATTTCCTGCACTTCGAGGATCTGGACCTGTGCGCGCGCGTGCGTGCCGGCGGCACGCCGCTGCGCCTCGCCGGCGCGGCGCGCGTGCTGCACGCCAAAGGTGGTTCCTCCGGCAGCCGCGCGCTGTTCGTGGCGCGGCACAAGCACCGCGGCCTGCTGCGCTATCTGCGCACGCACGATGCCGCGGCGCGGCGCTGGCCATGGCGCGCGCTGTTGCCCGCGCTGGTCTGGCTGCACTTCGCCATGCTGGCGCCGCGCCTGGCATGGCGCGATGCGCGCGCGCGCGGCCATGCTCGCGCTGGCGCCGGCATGGCCGATCGTTGAGGGAATCCGTCCTGCTCACGCAAGTCGCGTACCCGGCAAGTCGATTCGTCGCGGCGGCGCCATGACCGTGCACGGCAACCTTGTCCTGATTGACGCGACGTTGACACATGCGCGCGGCAGCGCTGGGATAATGCCGGCATGGACATATCCGGCGGCGCTGCTGAAACCACCACCGCGCGGGGCCACGGCGACTTGCGCGCGGTGCGCCTCGATGGCCGCGAGCCGGCGGCCCTGCGCGTCGACGTCCTGCACGCGTTCCATGCGACCTTCGATCGCCATGAAAGCCTGCTCGAGCTGCTGCGCGACGACGCGGCATGGCTGGTCAAGCCGATCCCGCAGCGCCATCCGCTGATTTTCTATTTCGGCCACACCGCGGCGTTTTTCATCAACAAGCTCATCCTGGCCGAATTGATCAGGCAACGCATCGATCCCGAGCTGGAATCGCTGTTCGCGGTGGGCGTCGATGAAATGAGCTGGGACGACCTCGATGACCGGCACTACGAGTGGCCGACGCCGCAGGCCGTGCGCGCCTATCGCCGGCGCGTGCGCGACGTCGTCGATGGCCTGATCCGCAGCCTGCCGCTGGATGCGCCCATCGACTGGGACAGTCCGTGGTGGGTGATCCTGATGGGCATCGAGCACGAGCGCATCCACTTGGAGACTTCGTCCGTGCTGATCCGCCAGCACAAGCTCGAATACGTCAAGCCGCACCCGGCCTGGCAGCCGTGCCGTGACAGCGGCATGCCGCCGCGCAACGCGCTGGTAGACGTGCATGCCAGCCAGGTGCGCCTGGGGCGCGATCGCGGGCAGCCGCACGTGTATGGCTGGGACAACGAATTCGGCGCGCACGCGGCGGATGTCGCGGCGTTCCAGGCCGCGCGCCAGCTGGTCAGCAATCACGAATTCCGCGCCTTCGTCGAGGCCGGTGGCTACGCCGACGACAGCCTGTGGAGCGAGGAAGGCGCGGCGTGGAAGCGCTACGCGCGTGCCGAACATCCCGCGTTCTGGGTGCGTGGTGCCGGCGCCTGGCGTCTGCGCCTGCTGGCCGAGGAAGTGCCCATGCCCTGGGACTGGCCGGTGGAAACCAACTTCCACGAGGCCAAGGCATTCTGCAACTGGCTGGCGCGGCAAAGCGGTCAGCCGGTGCGCCTGCCCAGCGAGGACGAGTGGCACGCGATGCGCCAGCTCGCCGGCATCGCCGACGGGCCGCAGCCACGGCCCGCGCCGGCCAACATCGAGCTGGACCATGGCGCCTCGTCGTGCCCGGTGACGCGTTTCGCCCAGGGGCCGTTCTGCGACCTGATCGGCAACGTCTGGCAGTGGCTGGAAACGCCGACGTATCCGTTCGCCGGGTTCGCGGTGCATCCGCTCTACGACGACTTCACCACGCCCACCTTCGACGGTCACCACAACCTGATCAAGGGTGGTTCGTGGATTTCCTGCGGCAACCCGGCCCTGCCGGTTTCGCGTTATGCCTTCAGACGGCACTTTTTCCAGCATGCCGGGTTCCGCTACGTGGTCAGCCAGGCCCGCACGCAACTGCCCGAGTCGCACTACGAAACCGATCGCCTGGTCGCCGAATACTGCGAGTTCCACTACGGCGATCGCCACTTCGGCGTGCCCAACTTCCCGCAGGCGCTGGCCGAGCTGTGCAGCGCGGCGATGGACGGGCAGCCGGCGCGCCGCGCGCTGGATCTCGGCTGCGCCACCGGGCGGTCGAGTTTCGAGCTGGCGCGGCATTTCGAGCACGTCACCGGCATCGATTTTTCCGCGCGCTTCATCAGCGTGTGCACGCACATGGCCGAGCAGGGCACGCTGCGCTACGCCTTGGTCGAGGAAGGCGAACTGGTCAGCTATCGCGAACGCACCCTGGCCGAGCTGGGCCTGGTCGAGGCAGCGCGCAAGGTCGAGTTCTTCCAGGGCGATGCCTGCAACCTCAAGCCACTGTTCGGCGGCTACGACCTGATCCTCGCCGCCAACCTCATCGACCGCCTGTACAGTCCCGCGCAGTTTCTCGGGCAGGTGCACGCGCGCATCAAGCGCGGTGGACTGCTGGTCATCGCCTCGCCCTACACCTGGCTGGCCGAGCACACCCGGCGCGAGGAGTGGATCGGCGGTTTCCGCAAGGACGGCGAGAATCACACCACGCTCGACGGCCTGCGCGACATCCTCGGCGCGCATTTCGATCGCGTCGGCGAGCCGCGCGAGCTGCCGTTCGTGATCCGCGAAACGCGGCGCAAATTCCAGCACAGCCTGTCCGAAGTCAGCGTCTGGCGACGGCGCTGACGGATCGAGTCCCCGCCATGCCGGCATCCGACCTGCAAGACCGTGTCAGCGGCGCCCTCCTCGGCGCATTCATCGGCGAAGCCCTGGGCGTGGGCCCGCACTGGTATTACGACCTCGATGCGCTGCACGCCGACTTCGGGCCGTGGGTCGCCGACTACACCACGCCCAGGCCAGGCCGCTACCACGCGGGGCTGCGCGCGGGGCAATCGTCCCAGCCCGGTTGGCTGCTGGAGCTGACGCTGCGCAGCCTGGTCGAGCGCGGCGCCTACGACGAGGCCGATTTCTGCCGTCGCATCGACACGCAATTCTTCCCCCTGCTCGACGGCACGCCGCAGGGCGGGCCCGGCGGCTACACCAGCCAGTCGATGCGTGAGGCCTGGCGCAAGCGCGTGCAACAGGGCCTGCCGTGGGGACGCGTCGGCGGCCATGCCGACAACACCGAAGCGGCCGAGCGCACGCTGGCCATCGCGGTGCGCTACGCGCATGCGCCGCGTCAGCTCGCCGGCTTTGTCGGCGCCAACACCGTGCTGACGCAAATCGATCCGACCATCGGCGCGATGACCACCGCGTACTGCGCGGTGCTGGGCCTGCTGGTCCAGGGTCATCCGCTGGATGCGCAGATTTCGACCCGGCTGATGGCGCTGGTGCGCAGCGGCGAGCTGCCATTCCACACGGTCACCGCCGCGGCGCTGGATGCCGTCCCCGCGAGCGCCGAAGCCGCGCCGCGGCCGGGGCAGTTCGCTTCCCCCGATGCCTTGCTCACGCCGGGCAACATCGCCCGCGCCGCCGCCGATCCCGGGGTACGCATCGAACCGGCGTGGAAAGCATCGCTGGTGTATGGCATGCCCTGCGCGGTGTACCACCAGTTTCCCGCCGCGTACTATCTCGCCGCGCGTTTCGCCGATGACTTCGAGGCCGCCGTGCTGCACGCGATCAACGGCGGCGGCCAGAATCAGGCGCGCGCCATGCTCACCGGCGCGCTGGTCGGGGCGATGGTCGGTCTGTCCGCGATTCCGCAGCGTTTCATCGGTGGCCTGGAACGCGCCACGCAGCGCATGGAGTGGGCGCGACGGCTCGCGGCGCAAATCGAACGCGCCTAGGCGCGCCGACTCCGATCGCGCAGCCCAGTCGGTCGCCACGCGATGTCCGGCCGTGCGGCGCAGTAGCATGCGGCATGGGCAAGGGTGGGGGAGACACCATGATCCGCATCATCACGGCTTTGGCGCTGCGGCTGTTGGCGATGTACGTGCTGGCTACCCTGGCTTTGTCGCTGACTGTTTTTCTGCTGCAGACGCGTTTCGAGTGGGGTGCGCTGCGCGGTGACAATTGGACCTACCTTGGGGGCGTGCTGGTCGTATTCGTGCTCGTTGCGGGGATCGGCGCACTGTTGTGGCGTCTCGGTACGCGTGCGCTGCGTACGGCCGATCGACACGATGGCGGCATGGTGCCGGCTGCGCCGAGTCGCACCGATTTACTCACGCTGCAGCGCACGCTATTCGCTTTGCTGGGCCTCTACTTCGCGGTGCATGGACTGCTCGGTTTGCTGCGCGACTTGGTATTGCATCTGGACCGCAACGTGCCTTGGGTCGCCGACTTCGCCAGCATGCCGCTGGCGTGGTTGTTGCAATTGGTCGAACTACTGATCGGACTGGCGATCGTGGTTGCCGCGGTGGGGCCGAGGGCGGTGTTACGGTGCTGGAGCCGTAGACATCAGGCCTGACCGACGCACCACAACTCAGAGGCTGTGAAAAATTCGAGCGCCGTGGCGACGGTCGCAGCAGGCGGGCGTTTTTTTCCCCAGCCTCTCAGCCCATCTCCAGCGGATCGACATCCAGCGACCAGCGCAGGGCGCGCGCCTGCGGCAGGGTTTCCAGCACCAGCGCCCAAGGCTTGAGCGCGCGGTGCAGCGCGCCGCGCTGTGCGCCGGCCAGCAGCAACTGGCCGCACCAGCGCGGGCCGCGGCGCGGCAACGGCGCCGGCATGGGGCCGATGATTTCGATGGCGGCCTCGCTGGGCAGCGCGGTGCGCGCGGCGTCGAGAAACGCGAACAACGCGGCCTCGTGCGCGGCCTCGGCGCGCAGCAGCGCGTGATAGGCGAACGGCGGCAAGCGCGCGGCGCGGCGTTCGTCGAGCAGACTGGCGGCCAGTGCGTGGTAACCGCCGCTGAGCAATTGCAGCAGCAGCGGATGGTCGGGGTGGCGCGTTTGCAGCAGCACGCGCCCGGGCTGCGTGCCGCGACCGGCGCGGCCGGCGACCTGCACGATGAGCTGCGCGAGGCGCTCGGGCGCGCGGAAGTCGATGCTGTACAAACCCTCGTCCACGCTGGTGACGGCGACCAGGGTCAGGCGCGGCAGATCGTGGCCCTTGGCCAGCATCTGCGTGCCGACCAGCAGCGCCGGGCCGTGCTCGGGCAGGCGCGTGTCCAGCGCGGCCTGCGCGGCACGCGTGCGCGTGGTTTCGCGATCCACGCGCAGCAGCGGAATGTCGGGAAAGCGCTCGGCCAGCGCCGCCTCCAGCCGCTCGGTGCCATGCCCTTGCGCCTGCAGCGCGCTGCTGCCGCAGGATGGGCAGCACGGCGGCACCGGCTGCAGGCGTCCACACAGGTGGCACTCCAGCCGCTGCGCGGCGCGGTGCCAGGTGAGCGGGCGCGCGCACTGCGGGCAGTCGGCGTGCCAGCCGCACTGCGCGCAGCTCAGCACCGGTGCGTAGCCGCGGCGGTTGCGGAACACCATGGCCTGCTCGCCGCGCGCGAAGGTTGCGCCGAGGGCATCCAGCAGCGGCGCGCTGAGGCCGTGCTCGCTGCGCTGGCGGCGCAGGTCGATCAGTTCCACATGCGGCGCCGGGCGCGCGTTGGCGCGCGCCGCCAGGCGCAGGTGCGCATAGCGCCCGCGTGCGGCGTTGTGCAGGCTTTCCAGCGCCGGCGTGGCCGAGCCCAGCAGCACCGGGATGCCGAGCGCCTGCGCGCGCTTGAGCGCCAGATCGCGCGCGTGGTAGCGCAACCCGTCCTGCTGCTTGTAGCTGGCGTCGTGCTCCTCGTCGATCACGATCAGGCCGGCGCGCGGCAGCGGTGCGAACACCGCCGAACGCGTACCCAGCAGTACACGCGCTGCGCCGCTGCGCGCGCGCAGCCAGGCCTCGGCGCGCAGGCCGTCGCTGAGCCCCGAGTGCAGCAGGTCGATGCCCACGCCCAGACGCTGTTGTAGGCGCTGCGCGGTTTGCGCGATCAGGCCGATCTCGGGCACCAGTACCAGCGTCTGCCGGCCCTGCGCCAGCACCTCGGCGATGCGCGCCAGGTACACCTCGGTCTTGCCGCTGCCGGTGACGCCATCGAGCAGGGTCACGGAAAATCCCGGTGGCTGCGCGCGCAGTTGCGCCAGCGCTTCTGCTTGCGCGGGGTTGAGCGCGGGCGCGGTGCCGGGCGTGGCGGCGCTGTCCGCGGCGGCGATGATGTGTCCGGCGCGGCGCAGACGCGCCAGCGCCGCGCGCTCGGCGGCAGGCAGCGTGCGTACGCACTGGGCAGGCAGCTCGGCTGCAGCCAGACGTTGCAGCAGCGCCAGACTGGCGCCGCGCGTGCGGCTGGTCTGCAGCGCGATGCGGCCGGCGTCGCTCAGCATCCAAGTCTGCGCGCGCAGCTGTGGCAACGCGCGGCCATCGCGCAGTGCCACCGGCAGCGCGTTGAGCAGGGCCTCGCCAGGGCTGCCAAGCCAGTACTCCGCGGCCCACAGCACGCTGGCCAGCAGCTCGGCATCGAGCAGTGGCACATCATCCAGCAGCGCGTTGACCGGCTTGAGTTGTGCCGCGGGCAGATCGCTGCACGCCATGCACGCGACCACCACGCCGATGCGTGTGCCGTGGCCGAACGGCACGCGCACGCGCAGGCCGGGCATGGGCGTGCGAAATGACTCCGGCAGGGTGTAATCGAACAGCCGCCGCAGCGGTACCGGCAGTGCCACGCGCAGCACGCGCGGCGAGGCGTCGGGTTGCGTCATGTTCGTGTGCGGCTGCGCAACTTCGCGTGGCAAAGGCCGGATTCCGAAAGGATTTGCGGCTTATCCACATGGCTTGTGGATAAGTCTGTGCATGGGACGCTGCATGGCAGCGTGCGCACCTTGCCACAGCACGCGGCGGCTTGCCTTGGTCACATTTTCAACAAAGCGTCACATAGTCATGAAAACAGATACTTGCGTGGTGATGCCGGGACGATTTCACGCGCAGCAAACCGTGCCGCGTGCGCGACCGGGTGCAGCTTGCCCAGCCTTGCGCTGCTGTGCACAACGTCTGCCGCGGATGAAAAATTCCTATTGCGTGGCGGCCAGCAAGCCCGCGGTCTGCAGCCAGGCCACGGTGTCATCGGCCATGGTTTGCAGCGGCTGATGGCGGTAGCCCAGTTCAATGCGGGCGCGGGTGTCATCCACGCACAGATGATGGCAGGCCAGGGCCACGCTTTCGCGGGTCAGCGCGGGCGGCCGGCCGGTGCAAACCGCGGCGGATTCATCCAGCACGGCGCGCAGCCAGAGCAGCGCATGCGGCAGGGTGCGGCGCGGCGCGGGCAGGTGCAGCGCCCGCGCCAGCGCCGCGACCAGCGCGCTGAACGGTGCCGCCGCGCCGCCCAGCACCCATGCCCGCGCTGCCGCCGGATGCATGGCCGCCGCCACGTGCGCGGCCGCGACCTCGCGCACATCGGCGAACGCACCCACGCCGGGTGGCGCGCCGGGCAGGCGCCGCGCGGCGATGAGTTGCGCCAGGCGCGACCAGTTGTGGCGATCGCCGGGGCCGAGGATGTGGCCGGGCTGCAGCACCGCGGCGCTGATGCGTCCGCTCTGCGCCGCGGCGCAGACCAGGGCCTCGGCCGCGGCCTTGCTGCGCGCGTAGTGCACCGGTCCGTGCAGGCCGAGACGTGGCGAGTCCTCGTCGATGCAGGCTGCGGTCAGGCCGTACACGCTGATGCTGGAGGTGTAAACGAAACGCGGCACGCCGGCGGCGATGGCGGCATCCAGCAGCGCGCGCGTGCCGTCGACGTTGATGCGCCACTGGCGCGCGCGCTCGCGTCGCCACACGCTGGTGTCGGCGGCGATGTGGAACACGACATCGGGCGCGGGTGTGAGTGCCCGTGCCAGCAGCGCGGCGTCGTCGATCTCGCCCTGCACCACATCGACCCCCGCGGCGGTCAGCGCCGCGCGACTGGCATCGCTGTGCGCCAGCGCGCGCAGCGTCACGCCCTGCCGCTGCAACGCGGCGCGCACGTGGCCGCCGAGGAAACCGCCGGCTCCGGTGATGAATGCGCTGCGCATGTCAGGCCTCGTCCGGGCGTCGCGCCGCAAGCATCGGTGCCACACCGGCACCGGCTACACTGCGCGGCTTTCGCATCACAAGCAGGCATCATGGCACGCGTCGATACGCGCCGGTTCGCGGATGAAGCCTGGAGCACGCTGCGTCTGGCGCTGCCACTGATCACCGGGCAACTGGCGGCGGTCGGCATGAGCGCGGTCGATGCGGTGATGGCCGGGCACTACTCGGCCGACGTGCTGGGCGCGGTGGCGGTGGGCGTGAGTCTGTGGTCGCTGGCCGTGGTCACCGCGATCGGCCTGATGATGGCGCTGCCGCCCTCGGTGGCGCAGTTGGTCGGCGCCGAACGTCGCGCTGAAATCGGTCCACTGTTCCGCCAGGCGCTGTGGCTGGCGTTGAGCATGGGCTTGCTGCTGTTCGCCGCGGTGCACTGGCTGGCGCCACAGGTGGTGCGCGCGCTGCACGTCGATCCGCGATTGTGGCCGCAGGTGACCGAGTTCCTGCACGCGGTGTCCTTCGGTGCGCCGGCCATCGCCTGTTATTTCGCGCTGCGTGGTGTGTCCGAGGGCATGGGGCATACGCGCCCGACCATGTATTTCGGCGTGCTGGGCCTGGTGTTGCTGGTGCCACTGGACTACGTGCTGATGTACGGCAGGCTGGGCGTGCCGGCACTGGGCGCGCAGGGCAGCGGCATGGCCACGGCGCTGATCCTGTGGGCGGAGCTGTGCGGTTTCGCGCTGTACATGCGCCGTGCGCGCATCTATGACGGGCTGCATTTGTTCAAGCGCCCGGAGCCGCCGGACCTGCGCGCCTTGGGCGCATTGCTGCGCCTGGGCATGCCGATGGCCTTCAGCCTGCTGATGGAGGCGGGGCTGTTCGTGGCCGCGGCGCTGGCCATCGGGCGCCTGGGCGCGGACGTGGTGGCCAGCCACCAGATCGCGCTCAACGTGGCCTCGGTGACCTTCATGCTGCCGCTGGGCCTGGCCATGGCGATCACCGTGCGCGTGGGGTTCGCGGTGGGGCGCGGCGATACGCGCGGGGTGCGCTACGCCGGTTACAGCGGCATCGCGCTGACCCTGCTGACGCAGAGTTTTTCCACCGCGCTGATGCTGGGTTTTCCGCACGCCATCGCCGCGATCTACACCGTCAACCCGCGCGTGATCGCGCTGGCGGCGCAACTGCTGGTGCTGGCCGGCATCTTCCAGTTTTCCGATGGCATCCAGGTGGCCTCGGCCGGCGCGCTGCGCGGGCTCAAGGACACGCGCGTGCCGATGTTCATCACCGCGTTCGCGTATTGGGTGGTGGGTTTTCCGCTGGGCATCTACCTCGGCTTCTGGCACCACCTCGGCGCGCGCGGCGTGTGGATGGGCCTGATCGCCGGGCTGAGCATGGCCGCGCTGCTGTTGTTCGCGCGCTTCGTGCGCCGTGCGCACCGGCTGAACCTGGTGACCGATGGCGGATGACGCCCGTGCCGGGCTGGGCTAGGCTGCGCGCTTTCACAGGTACGGGACACGGTCATGGCCGACGTCAAGCAGCGCAATGGATTCCTCGGCTTCATCAGGGTGCTGTGGCGCGGCATCAATATCACCCGCCAGGCCATCCTCAACCTGATCTTCTTCGGCCTGCTGCTGATCATCATCCTCGCCGCCGCGCGTCGGCCGCTGCCCTTGCAGGACAAGACCGTGCTGGTGCTGCAGCCCAAGGGCCAGATCGTCGAGCAGTACAGCATCGACCCCGCGCAGCGCGTGATCGCAAGGCTGTCCGGCGAGCCCATCCAGCAAGTGCAGTTGCGCGACCTGCTGATGGTACTCAAGCACGCCGCCACGGATCCGCATATCAGCGCGGTGTTGCTGGACACCTCCGACCTGCAGACCGGCACCTGGACCTACGCCAGCCTGCGTCAGGTCGGTCACGCGCTGGATGAGTTCGAGACCAGCGGCAAGCCGGTGATCGCCTGGGCCAGCGGCTACGACCAGGGCCAGTACTACCTGGCCATGCACGCCAACCGCGTGCTGCTGGATCCGGCCGGCAGCGTGTTGTTCACCGGCTTCGACAGCTACCAGCCGTATTTCAAGGATCTGCTCGACAAGCTCGGCGTGAACGTGCATTTGTTCCGCGTCGGCGAATTCAAATCCGCGGCCGAACCGTTCATCCTCAATGGGCCCTCGCCGGCCGCGCAGGAAGCCAACGCCTACTGGCTGGGCGGCCTGTGGAACCAGTGGCTGGATTCCGTGGCCAAGGCGCGCAAGCTCACCCCGGCGCAGGTCAAGCAGGACATCGACGACATGCCGCAAGGCGTGGCCGCGGCCGGTGGCGATCTGGCGAAAATGGCGCTGGACGAGCACTTCGTCGATGGTCTGGCCACGCGCGCGCAGGTCGTCGCCGAGCTGCGCAAGCTGAGCGCGCCGGAAAAAGACGGCTACGGGTTCCGTGGCGTCGGCTTCGGCGAATATCTGGCGCGCATCCGGCGCGATGCACCGAAACTCGACAATCGCCCCGAGGTCGCCGTGGTGGTGGCCGAAGGCGACATCATCAGCGGCCCGCAGAAGCCGGGCAGCATCGGCGGTGCCGAAACCGCGCGGCTGATCCGCGCGGCGCGCGAGAACAAGCACGTCAAGGCCATCGTGCTGCGCGTCAACTCGCCCGGCGGCGCGGTCTATCCGGCCGAGTTGATCCGGCGCGAGGTGCAACTGGCGCGCGCCGCCGGCAAGCCGGTGGTGGCTTCGATGGGCAACGTGGCCGCCAGCGGCGGCTACTGGATCTCGATGGACGCCAACCAGATCGTCGCCGAGCCGGACACCATCACCGGCTCGATCGGCATCTTCGGCCTGTACTACAACATTCCCGACACGCTGGCCAAGATCGGCATCCACACTGGCGGTCTCGGCACCACGCCATGGGCCGGCGCGTTCGACATCACCCGTCCGCTGGATCCCAAGCTGGGCGCGACCATCCAGCAGATCATCGACCACGGTTACATGCAGTTCGTCGGCGGCGTGGCCAAGGCGCGCGGCAAGACCTTCGAGCAGATCAACGCCATCGCCCAGGGTCGCGTGTGGACGGGTCGTCAGGCCGTTGCACGCGGACTGGTGGACAAGCTCGGCGGCATCGACACCGCCATCGCGCTGGCGGCGCAGGACGCCAAGCTGGGCAAGAACTATCGCGTGCACTACATCAGCGAGCCGATGAGCCCCTTGCAGCGCGCGCTGATGGGCTTCGGCGACAGCGCGCTGGCGTCCATCGCCATCCACCACGGCTTCACCCTGCCATCATGGATGGCCAGCTTCGCGCCGCGCGTCACCGGCCCGCTGCAGATGCTGCAGAACGCGCGGCCCGGCAAGGTCAACGCCTACGCGTATTGCTTCTGCGGGCAGTAGTAGATCGGCACGCGGCACGCGGCACGCGGCACCCGGCAGCGTCCGGGTCGCCGCGCGCGGCCTCCTGCTGGTCGTGCCGAGCGCAGCGAAGCCTCTCTTCCGCGCGTCTGCGCACGGCGCCAAGGCGGGTTCCGTCGCGACGCCCGGATGACAAAGCAAGGCAGGGCGCAATGATCCTGCGCTTGCCGGCATCCGCTTCAATGTGTCTGCGCGGCGATCTGCGCGCGCTGTTTCGCGGCCTGCCGGTTGACGATGGCCTGTACGTCGCGCGCGCGCTGTTTGTCCTTGAGCAATGGCGCCAACGGCGTGCCGCCGAGCCCGCCATCGGCGGGCGCCACGGAACCGGCACGCGCTGCCAGCGTCGCGTGCGTGGTGTCGGCCGCGGGTTTGCTGCATGCGGCGAGCAGCGGCAGCAATACGCAGGCGGCCAGGGCCAGGATGTGCGGGCGCATGGGTCTCTCCGCGCGGGGTTGCGTGCAGTCTCGCGCGGGCATGGGGCGCGGGCAAGCCGGCGCTACACTCGCGCGCAGCGGAGGTGGGCATGAACGAGATCCTGGCGCGCTGGCGCCTTGATGGCAGCACGGCCCTGGTCACTGGCGCCAGTCGCGGCATCGGCTACGCCTGCGCGCGCGAGCTGGCGGCGCTGGGCGCGCGCGTGCTGCTGGTGGCGCGCGATGCCGATGCGCTGGAAGCCGCTCGGCGCGAGTTGAGCGAGGAATTCCCGGCCTGCGCGGCGCACGCGTTCGCCGCCGACCTGAGCCTGGCCGAGTCGCGTCTGGAAGTGTTCGACTGGATCGCCGACTTGAACGCCGATGCCGGCGCCGAGCTGTCCATCGTGGTCAACAACGTCGGCGCCAACCAGGTGCGCGCCGCGCTCGATTACCCGCTCGCCGAGGTCGAGGCGCTGCTGCGCACCAACCTGCTCAGCGCGTTTCATCTGTGCCAGCTCGCGCATCCGCACCTGGCCGCGCACGGCGCCGGCGCCATCGTCAACGTCGGCTCGGTATCCGGCCTCACGCATGTGCGCACCGGCGCGCCTTACGGCATGAGCAAGGCCGCGTTGCACCAGCTCACGCGCAATTTCGCCTGTGAGTGGGCCGAGGACGGCATCCGCGTCAATGCCGTGGCGCCCTGGTACATCCGCACGCGCCGCACCGAAACTGCGCTGGCCGATGCGGACTATCTCGACGAGGTGCTGGCGCGCACGCCCATGCAGCGCATCGGCGAGCCGCACGAGGTCGCCGCGGCGGTGGCCTTCCTGTGCCTGCCGGCGGCCAGCTACATCAGCGGCGAGTGCATCGCCGTGGATGGCGGCTTCCTGCGTTACGGGTTCTGAGGTGCGACGGCGCGCGTCAGGCGCTGGCATAATCCGTGCGCTATGGACGCGCAGCCCGCACCATGCGGCGTTGCGCAGCGAGAGGAAACCGTCATGGCCGACGCGTGTGCGGCACCGATCAACCCCGATATGCGCTGGCTGGAGCAACTGCCGACCGGCGTGATCCTGATCGTCGGTGAGCATCTGCGCTACGCCAATGCCGAGGCGCTGCGCCTGATCCGCGCGGCGACGCCGCAGGATGTGCTGGGGCGCAGCGTGCAGGATTTCGTGCATCCGCTGGATCTGGCGCGCGTGCTGGCGCGCATCCGCCGCGCCGAGCGCGGCGAAGCCGGCAATCCGCCCACCGAGTTTCGCGTGTACGCCTGCGACGGCAGCCTGCGCGTGCTGGCGATGACCAGCACGCCGCTGCGCCTTGGCAACACCTGGGCGGCGCTGGCCACGTTCATGGACCTCAGCGCGCGTGCCGAGATGGACGCGCGCCTGCGCGAAACCGACGACAACTTCCAGCGCATGATGAACACCATGCAGGACGTGTTCTACCGCACCGATGCCGACGGCATCACGCGCTACGTATGCCCGGCGGTGAAGAACGTGCTCGGCTACGCCGCCGCGGACATCATCGGCCTGCCGGCAGCGATGTTCTATCCCGACCCGGCCGAGCGCGAGCCGCTGCTGGCGGCCATCCGTCGCGACGGTTTCGTGCACGATTTTCCGGGGCGCATGCGCTGCCGCGACGGGCGCATCATCGACATCGCCATCAGCACGCAGGTGCTGCGCGACGAGCAGGGCAATTACGCTGGCGTGGAGGGCATCTGGCGCGACATCAGCGAGCGCAAGCGCATGGAACGCGAGCTGGAGCGGCTGGCCACGCGCGACGACCTCACCGGCATCCTCAATCGCCGCGCCATTCTCGAGCAAATCGAAGACGCCCTGGCGCGGTTGCGCCGTGGCGGCGGTCCATTCGCGCTGTTGCTGTTCGACCTGGATCATTTCAAGCGCATCAACGACGGCTGGGGCCATGGCGCGGGTGATGGTGTGCTGCGCCAGTTCGTGGCGCTGGTACAGACGCTGTTGCGCGATGTCGATCGGTTCGGGCGCCTGGGCGGCGAGGAATTCGTGCTGCTGCTGGAGCGGGTCGACGCGAGCGCGGCACGGCATCTGGCCGAGCGCATCCGCGCCGCGGTGCAGTCGACGCCCTTCATCGTCGATCGCCTGCACGCGGTGGAGTTGACGGTGAGCCTCGGTCTTGCCGACCTGCGTGTTGGCGACCGCCGTGCCAGCGATCCACTCGAACGCGCGGACCGCGCCCTGTATCGGGTCAAGGCGGAAGGTCGCAACCGCGTCGGTGCCTAAGCGGCGAGCGGCGCGGTTCTCGTCAGTCCCGCGCCGCTCGCGCACAATGCGACAAAGGTGGCGCGGCTCTGCCGCGTCCGTTTGTTTTGCAAACCGCGGCAGGATGCCCGGTTTTGCAAACTGATCTGGATACGATCATGAAGCACGCGATCATGCTGGCTTGCGCGCTGATCGGGTCGCTGTGCGTGCGGGTGCTGCCGGCGCACGCGGCGCCGGTGCTGGCGCACACCGTGGCGCAGCCGCTGCAGCCCGACCCGAGCCGGCCCTGCGCCGGCGGCACCGCGCTGGTGCTGGGCGGCGGCGGCGCGCGCGGCATCGCGCACATCGGCGTGCTGGAGGAATTGCAGAAGCTGCACGTGCCGGTGAATTGCGTGGTCGGCACCAGCATGGGCGCGATCGTCGGCGGCCTGTACGCGGCCGGCTACAGCCCGTTGCAGATCGACGCCATGCTGCACTCGGTGGATTGGCAGCAGGTGTTCAGCGACAGCCCCGGCCGCGCCGCGCTGGGCATGCGCGCCAAGGACGACGAACTCGATCGCATCGGCGGCATCGAGTTCGGCGTGGGCCGCGGCGGACTCAAGCTGCCGCGCGGCGCGCTGGAAGGGCAGAACCTGCAGCAACTGCTCACGCGTTGGCTGCTGCCGGTATGGCGTACGCGCGACTTCGATGACCTGAGCCTGCCGTTCCGCGCGGTGGCCACCAATATCGGATCGGGCCAGAGCGTGGTGCTGGCGCAGGGCGACCTGCCGCTGGCGATCCGCGCCAGCATCTCGGTGCCGGCGGTATTCGCCCCAGTGGACCTGCATGGCCAGTTGCTGGTCGATGGCGGCATCTCCGACAACGTGCCGATCGGTGTCGCGCGCGCGCTGGGCGCCGCGCGACTGATCGTGGTGGACGTGAGCGCGCCGCTGAAGCCAGCCAGGGATCTCAATTCGCCGCTGGCCATCACCGATCAGATGATCACCGTGATGATGCGCCAGGAAACCGAGCGGCAACTGGCCACGCTGGGCCCGGACGATGTGCTGATCCGTCCCGATCTGGGCGATCTGGGCAGCGCCGATTTCACGCACGCGTATCAGGCCGTGGCCGAGGGTCGCAAGGCCGCCGTCGCGCTGGCGCCCGCATTGCGGCGTTTCGCCGTCGGTCGCGTCGCCTGGCAGGCGTGGCTGGCGCGGCACCGGCTGCCAGGCGGGCCGGCGCCGGTGATCGATTTCGTCGACGTGCGCGGCGCGCAAAGCCGCACCGCGCCGCTGGTCGCTGATCGCATGCAGGGCGAGGTCGGCAAGGTGTTCAGCGCGGCGCGCGTGGATGCGCAGATCGACCGCAGCTACGGCGAGGGCAGCTACGAGCGCATCGATTATCAACTGGTGCAGCGTTACGGCGCTACCGGGTTGCAGGTGACGCCGGTGGACAAGAGCTGGGGCCCGGATTTTCTGCGCGTGGGTCTGAGCCTCAGCGATGACTTCAGCGGCAACGCCGGTTATCAGGCGCTGGTCGAGTACAACCTCACCGGTCTCGACAGCCTCGGCCGCGAATGGCGCAACCGCCTCAGCCTCGGGCGCGTGGCGGGTTTCCAGAGCGAGCTGTACCAGCCCTTCGGCCCGCAGGCGCAGTTCTACGCCAGGCTCTACGGCGGTTACCGCGCCATCAACCAGCCGGTGGTGAGCGGCAACACCACGCTGGCGCAGTACCGCGTCGGCCGCCTGCGCGCCGGCGCCGAACTGGGCTGGGACCCCACGGTCGACTGGCGCCTGCGCACCGGCATGCAGCGCGGTCGCGACAGTTTCGCGCTGAACATCGGCGATCCCGCGGTGTACCCCAGCTTTCGCACGCCCTTCGCCGATGTCTACGCCGGCGTGGTGCACGACAATCTCGACGACGCCGATTTTCCCACCCGCGGCTGGCGCAGCGATCTTACCTACACCGCGTATCTGCGTGCGCTCGGCGGCGATGCCGACAGCGACGTGGCGCGCTTCAGCTACGACCAGGTGTTGTGGCACGACGACCGCAACACCGTGCTCGCCGGCTTGCGCGGACAAACCGAGTGGGGCAGCGGCCAGGTGTTGCAGGCCAGCGGCGTGCTCGGGGGCTTTCTCGATTTGTCCGGCCTCACCGAGCGCGCACTGGTCGGCAACCAGCTCGCCTACGGACGTCTGGTCGGTTACCGCGACCTGACCGGTAGCGGCGAGCGCATCGTCGGCTTTCCGTTTTATCTGGGTGCCAGCCTCGAGGCCGGCAACGTGTGGAACACGCGCAGCGCGATCAACTTCAACCAGCTGATTTACGCCGGCAGCGCCTTCATCGCGCTGAAATCGCCCATGGGGCCGATTTTCTTCGGCGTCGGCCATGCCAGCGGCGGCCACACCACGTTCTATCTCAGCTTCGGCTCGCTGATCCGGCGCCAGGATCCGTGAGGCCGTGGCGGTCCTTCACCGATCGCTGACGCCATCGCGCATCCAATGACCGATCACGCCCGCGTGTAAGGTTTTGCCGCGCCGCGCGACCAAGCAGGCAATGCCGCGACATTCCCGCCGCGGCCTGCGCGCATGACTGGACGAGGTTCTTATGTTGCGAATGATCCGCTGGATTTGGCTGCCGCTGTTGGCGGTGCTGTGTGTGTCCGTGGCGCTGGCGCCCAGGCGCGCGCTGGCCGCTGCGGTGCCGCTGCCGCCGGGCGCGCCTTGGTTCAACGTCAGCCGGCCGCTGACGCCCAACGACCTGAAGGGCCGCGTGGTGCTGCTGGATTTCTTCACGCCCGGCTGCATCAACTGCGTGCATATGCTGCCGGACATGGCCAGGCTCGAACGCGAGTTCGGCGCGCGCCTGCTGATCCTCGGCGTCAACTCGCCCAAGTTCGTGGCCTCGCAGCGCAGCAGCAACATCGAGGGTTTCATCCAGCGCTACGACATCACCCATCCGGTGCTCACCGACAAGGGCATGACGCTGTGGAACTACTACGGCGTGCAGGCGTGGCCCACGCTGGTGCTGCTCAATGGGCAGGGCGGCGTGGTGCAGCAGTTCATCGGCGAGGGTGATTACCGCGGCATCCGCGCCGCGGTGCTGCAGACCATCGAGCAGGCGCAGCGCGCCGGCACGCTGGTGACCGCGCCGCTGCCGCTGAAACCGCCGCTGCTCAGCCGCGCCGGCTTGCTGCAGCCGGGCAAGGTGGCGGTGGATGCGCGCTACGTGGCGGTCAGCGACAGCGGCCACAACCGCGTGATCCTGCTCGATCACGCCGGCAAGGTGCTGCGCGTGTTCGGCAGCGGCGTGCCCGGCGCGCGCGATGGCGCGGCCGGCGTGGCGCAGTTCGACGGTCCGCAGGGGCTGGCCTTCGTCGGCGGCGCGCTGTACGTGGCCGACACCAGCAACTCGCTGATCCGCAGGATCGACCTCGCCTCGGGCGTGGTCAGCACCGTGGCTGGCGATGGCCGGCGCGTGTTCGGCGGCAGCGGCATGCAGCCCGCGCGCAGCGTGCCGCTGAACTCGCCCTGGGGCCTCGAGGCCGTGGGCGATGTGCTGTATGTGGCCATGGCCGGCGACCATCAGGTGTGGGCGTTCGACTTGCGCAGCGACCGCATCGGCCCGTATGCCGGCACCGGTGCCGAGGGCATCGATGACGGTTCGCGGCAGTCGGCCAGCTTCGCGCAGAGCAGCGGTTTCGCGTATCACGCCGGCACGCTGTACGTGGCCGATCCCGAGTCGTCCTCGGTGCGCGCGATCGATCTGAAAACCGGGCGCGTGCGCACGCTCATCGGCAAGGGCCTGTTCGATTTCGGTCTGCGCAACGGGCGTGCCGGGCAGGCGCTGCTGCAGCACGACCAGGGCCTGGCCTGGCAGGGCGGCAAGCTGTACATCGCCGACACCTTCAACAACGCGGTGCGCGTGCTGGATCCGGCCAACGATCAAGTCAGCACCCTGGCGACCGGGCTGAGGCAGCCGGGCGGCCTCGCCGTGCTCGATGCCGGCACGCTGCTGGTGGCCGACACCGACGCCAATCGCATCGTCACGATCAATGTCGCCAACGGCGCGCTGCATGCGTGGCCGCTCAGCGGGCTGCCGCCGGCGCAGTAATCGACGGACGCGGCGCGCAGAGCCGCTGAACAATTCCGCGTCGTGCGGAATGGTTCAGCGGCAATTCTGCAGTTGCGCGCGCAGCGTCGCGGCTTCGTGCTGCAGCGGCGCGCGATCGAACTGGAACGTGTGCTCGATGCGCGTGTCGAGCTGGTCCAGGCGCTCACGCAGGTTGGCGCATACCGCCGCGCGCGGCAGTGGTGCGCAGCGATCCTGCACCCAGGTGTAGTAACCCGTGAACGGCGAAGCCAGAGGGGTCGGCGGGCCGGGCGGTCGCACCGGAGCACCGATGCCGGGGGCGCTGCGTGTCATCGACATGGGCTGGATGCCCAGCACGGCCAGCGGCACGGCATAGGGTTGCGGGTCGCCGATGGTGCTGAGGTACGGCTTGTGGTCGGTGGCGCGGATGCAGCGATACAGCGCCGGCAGCGGCAGCGCGGGCCTGGGCGGCGGCGCGGGCGGCGCGCTGCGCGTGGGCCGCGGCGGCGCCAGCGCGGGCGCCGGCACGGCGGGCGGCGGCGTGGGCAGGTTCAATATGCGCTGGCGGCTGCGCGGCGGGCAGGGCTGATCCTGAAACGCGAGCCGGCCGCGCGCATCCACGCAGCGGTACACCTCGGTCGCGTGCGCCGGCACGGCCAGCGCGAGCAGCAGCAGCAGGGGCAGGCGGGTGCGCATGGGGCGCAGCGTAGCGCTGGGCGGCGGTCGGGGATGGGTACGGACTGTTTACGGCTTGGCATGCCGAGCGCGGCGAAGCATCTGCGCGCGTGAATGCGCGTCGTGGCTGGTGCGCGCGCAGCGTCATCGTGGCTGCCGGGATCCTTCGGCTTGCGCCTCAGGATGACAACAAAAGCATGAGCCGCGCTGCCTCCCGGCTTCCGGCTCGCCACTTCCGACTCCCCACGCTACCGCCGCTGCCGCACAATCGCGCTTTCCATCTGGCCGCGAGCCCGTCATGCCCATGCCCCTGATCGACCTGTTCAGCGATACCAAGACCCAGCCCGGCGCCGCCATGCGCGCCGCCATGGCCGCCGCCGAAGTGGGCGACGAGCGCGCCGGTGAAGACCCCACCGTCAACGCGCTGGAGGCGCGCGGCGCGGCGCTGCTGGGCAAGGAGGCGGCGCTGTACCTGCCCTCCGGCACCATGTGCAACGAGATCGCGCTGGCCGTGCACTGCCGTCCGGGCGAGGCGGTGCTGTGCGAGGCCGGCGCGCACATCGTCGGCTTCGAGGCCGGCGGCGCGGCGGCGCTGGCCGGGGTGATGCTGGAGCCGATCAGCGGCACGCGCGGCATGTTCACCGCCGCGCAACTCAGGGCGCAGTTGCGCGCCGACAACCTGCAGGCGCCGCTGCAGCGGCTGGTCGCCGTGGAAAACACCACCAACCTGGGCGGTGGCGCGGTGTGGCCGCTGCAGGACCTGCGCGAGATCGCGGCCTGCGCGCACGATGCCGGACTGGCCACGCACATGGACGGCGCGCGCCTGCTCAATGCCGTCGTCGCCAGCGGCGTGAGCGCGGCCGATTTCGCGCAGGGCTTCGATTCGGCGTGGATCGATTTCAGCAAGGGCCTGGGCGCGCCAGGCGGCGCATTGCTGACCGGCAGCAAGGCCTTCGTGCGCGAGGCGCGGCGCTGGCAGTTGCGCATCGGCGGCGCCATGCGCCAGAGCGGCATCATCGCCGCGGCGTGCCTGTACGCGCTCGATCACAACCTCGCGCGCCTGGCCGTTGACCACGCGCGCGCGCGGCAACTGGCGCAAGGCGTGGCGCGCATCCCCGGCCTCGGTATCGATGTGGCCACGGTGCAGACCAACCTGGTGTATTTCGACATCACCGCGCCCGGCTGGGACGCCGCGAAACTGGCCGCCGCCACGCTGGCGCAAGGCGTGCGCCTGTGCCCGATGGGCGCGCGGCGCATGCGCGCGGTGACGCATCTGGACGTGGACGACGCCGGCATCGTGCGCGCCCTGGAGGTGATCGCGGCGGCGCTGCGCGGCTGAGCGCCGCGCGCGGTGCGCGCATGCCGGCGGATGCTGCCGTCATCCCCGCGCGGTTGGCCTTGACGCGACATTACCGCGCGGATTGCCTTGCTTCGACATCCCAGCGCGGTTGGCCGTCATCCCCGCGCAGGCGGGGATCCAGGGACTTCAACAAGCAGTGGAATCCGGTGAAGTCGGCGTGCCGTGGCCCCAGACGCGGGCGCGGGTGGCCTGGATTTTCTGCGCGAAGCGGGTGATGAGTTCGCGGTTGGCGGCGACCAGCACCTGTTCGGCTTCGATCTCGGCGACGATGGCTTGCTGGGTGGCGAGGGGTGGGCGCAGGAAGCTTGAGCGGCGGGGTGCGGCGCGGCGTTGTCCGCGCAGGAAGCGCAGCGCGCACGGTCGAATGAAAAAACGTGCGCGTTCTCGGCCTGCCTTGCGTACTTCGCGGGGTTGTCGCGATGACGCCTCAGAACTTCGCCTCGTACTCGGCGCTGGCGAAACCGACGGTGAGGCCCTCGGCGCCGACGTTGACCATCGCGGTCATGCTCATCACGCTTTCGATCAATTGCACGCCGTGCTCGTCGCAGGTGTTGCACAAGTCCTGGTAGCCGGGCAGTGCGCGCATCACTTCCAGCTCGCCGCCATAGCTGAGGCCGACCACCGGCACCAGCAGGCCGGCGCGCACGCGCTCGGCGGCGTGCGCGAACAGCACCCCGGCGCCGTGCTCGAAACCGCGCACCTTGCCCACCGGCTCGGTGGCCTTGCGCCAGCCGCGCACCACCGGCTTGATGTCCAGCGCGCTGCCCAGCGTGGCCGAGAACCAGCCCACGCTGCGGTCGCCGCGCTTCTGCGCGCGCGCGCGCAGGTAGTACAGGTCGCGCGGCAAGAAATAGCCGTAGCATTGCGGCGCGAGGAACTCCATGCGTTCGCGGATCTGCGCGGCGCTGGCGCCGGAACCGATCATGCGCACCGCTTCCCAGGCACCGGGCACCTGGCCGGCGAACAGCGTTTGCGAATCGATGACGCGCAACTGGAACGGCGAATCGTAGCCGGCCGCCTGACGGATCGGGCGGTAATCCTTGAGGATCGAGAAACTGGCCTGCAGGGTGTTTTCGTAGATCTTGCTGCGCGAGGCGGTGATGGTGAGCGCGACCACCGCGTCGTAGCGCGTGACCAACTCGCGCAGGAACAGCTCGTGCACCTGCGCGACGCTGAGCGGCTCGCTTTCGGCGTGGTGCGCGCGGTCGCCCAGTTGTTCGCGGAAGAAACGCAGCGTGGCGACGGGATCACGACGATCCTCGAAGGTGATCAGGTCGCTGCGCACGCTGATCGGCAGCAGCGTGATGTCGTGCGCGCGCAGGAATTCCGCGGGCAGATCGCAAGCCGAGTCCACCACCAGTCCGACACGCATGACCCAGGCTCCTTCAGCAGTGCTGCAGGGGCGCAAATTATCACGCAAGCACGGTGTGGTGCGCGCCGAATGGCGCAGTCGGGCCGCTTGCGCCGTGCCGGGCCGAGTGCGCGCAGATTACGATTTCGTCAGTGGCATGCTTGCGCGCGCGGTCATGGTTGCGCCCACGCGGCCAGCTTGCGTGGCACCGCGGCGTTCTTCAGCTTGACGTAGCGCGGCAGGCCGGTGGTGTCGTAGGGCGGATACGCCTCGCCGTGGATCAGCGGCGCCAGATACTTGCGCGCCTGCGCGGTGATGCCATAGCCGTCGCGGGTGATGTAGCCGCGCGGCAGTTTCTTCTCGTGATTGGCGACCTTGGCCAGCGGCGCCGGCGCGATCTTCCAGCGATACGGGGCGTCACTGCCGCGCACGATCACCGGGATCACGCCGTTGTGACCGGCCAGCGCGTATTCCACCGCCGCACGACCCACGGCCGCGGCCTGCGCGGCGTCAGTGGCGGAGGCGATGTGGCGTGCCGAGCGCTGCAGATAATCGGGCAGCGCCCAGTGGTACTTGTAGCCGAGCTTTTCGCGCACCCGTTGCGCCAGCACCGGCGCCACGCCGCCGAGCTGCGCGTGGCCGAAGGCGTCGCGCCCGCCGGCCTCGGCCAGGAACTGTCCGGCGGCGTTCTTCAGGCCTTCCGAGGCGACCACGGTGCACCAGCCGACGCGTTCCACGGTGGCCTTGACACGCGCCAGGAACGCGGCTTCGTCGAAGGCGATCTCGGGGAACAGGATCAGGTGCGGGGCGTCGTCCGGGCCTTGCCCGGCGAGGCCGGCGGCGGCGGCGATCCAGCCGGCGTGGCGGCCCATCACCTCGAGGATGAACACCTTGGTCGAGGACTCGGCCATCGAGGCCACGTCGATGCTGGCCTCGAGCACGGACAGCGCGGTGTACTTGGCCACCGAGCCGAAACCGGGGCTGGTGTCGGTCACCGCCAGGTCGTTGTCCACGGTCTTGGGCACGCCCACGCAGATCAGCTCGTGGCCGCTGCGTTTGGCATAGGCCGAGATTTTCAGCGCGGTGTCGGCCGAATCGTTGCCGCCGTTGTAGAGGAAATAACGCACGTCGTGCGCGGCCATGACCTCGATCAGGCGCGCGTAGGCGGCCGGATCGGCCTCGGGCGTCTTCAGCTTGTAGCGGCACGAGCCGAACGCGCCGCCAGGGGTGTGCGCCAAGTCGCGCAGCGCGGCGGCGGATTCCTTGCCGGTGTCGATCAGATCCTCGCGCAGCACGCCGAGGATGCCGTTGCGCGCGGCATAGGCGCGCACGCCGTGGGCGCGCGCGGTGGCGATCACCGCGGCGGCGCTGGTGTTGATCACGGCGGTGACGCCGCCGGACTGGGCATACAGAAGCTTGCCGGGCATGGGGGACTCCTTAGCTTGCAGGGGTTGGAACGCGAGCGGTGTGCCGTGCCGCTGCGCCGTGCGATGGGTCGCCGCGGCGGGCGGGTGCATGCGCGTCGCGACCGGGGTGGCGGCTTGCGCCGCGCGGTTTGCATGCCCGCCACGGCGGGATGCCTGGATTGCAGCCGCCGCGGTTTGACTCGGGCGGCCGCGGGCCGCAAGCTTGAAACCTCATCACAAGCATAGCGGAGCGCCCGGGTGGGACGCACTGCAAGGGAGACCCATGCGATTGGTATTACTCGGCGCGCCAGGTTCGGGCAAAGGCACCCAGGCGACGCGGCTCAAGAGCACGCTGGGCGTACCGCACATCTCGACCGGTGATCTGCTGCGCGCGGCGGTGGCCGCGGGCACGCCGCTGGGACTCA
Organism: Metallibacterium scheffleri; assembly: GCF_002077135.1. NCBI lineage: Bacteria > Pseudomonadati > Pseudomonadota > Gammaproteobacteria > Lysobacterales > Rhodanobacteraceae > Metallibacterium > Metallibacterium scheffleri. The sequence goes on from NZ_LDOS01000001.1 coordinate 755,174, forward strand.
AGGCCAAGGCAGTGATGGAGGCCGGGCAACTGGTCTCCGACGATATCGTGCTGGGCATGCTGGAGCAGCGTCTGGCGCAGGCCGATGCGCAGGCCGGGTTCATCCTCGATGGCTATCCGCGCAATCTGGTCCAGGTGCAGGCGCTGGATGCGCTGCTGGCGCGTCTGCGGCGGCCGCTGGATGCCGTGGTCAAGCTGCAGGTGCCGAGCGCGGCGATCATCGCACGCACCGCGCTGCGCCATCAGGCCGAGGGTCGCGCCGATGATGATCCCGACACCGTGCGCAAGCGCCTGGCCGTGTACGCCGAGCAGACCGCGCCGGTGGCCGAGCACTACACCCGCGCCGGCACGCTGCGCGTGGTCGATGGTGTCGGCAGCCTGGACGAGGTGTTCGCGCGCATCATGGCCGCACTATCCGCGGCACCGGTTGCCGCGACGGCGCGCTGAGCGCGCACGAACACTCCGATGCGGCTGCATATCCTCGGCATCTGCGGCACCTTCATGGGCGGTGTCGCCGCGCTGGCGCGCGAGTTGGGTCTGGAAGTCGAAGGCTCCGACGCCAATGTGTATCCGCCGATGAGCACCCAGCTCGAGGCACTGGGCATCGCGCTGCAAACCGGCTATCGCGCCGAGTATCTGCAGGCCACGCCGCAGCACGCGGCGCCGGATCGCATCATCGTCGGCAACGCGCTTGCGCGCGGCAATGCGGCGGTGGAATACCTGCTCGATGCCGGCCTGGACTACGTCTCCGGCCCGCAGTGGCTGGGCGAAACCGTGTTGCGCGGGCGCGCGGTGCTGGCCGTGGCCGGCACCCACGGCAAGACCACCACCAGCAGTTTGCTGGCGCATCTGCTGGATGCGGCCGGCACGCGGCCGGGCTTCCTGATCGGCGGCGTACCCGAGAATTTCGGCGTGTCGGCGCGGCTGGGCGCGGGTGCGCCCTTCGTCATCGAGGCCGACGAATACGACACGGCATTTTTCGACAAGCGCTCCAAGTTCGTGCATTACCGTCCGCGCATCGCCGTGCTCAACAATCTCGAGTACGACCACGCCGACATCTTTCCCGACGTCGCCGCGATCCAGCGTCAGTTCCATCATCTGCTGCGCACGGTGCCGGGCAATGGCCGGCTGATCGTCAACGCCGAGGACGCGCGTCTGGCCGAGGTGCTGGCGATGGGCTGCTGGACGCCGGTGGAGACCTTCGGCATCGATGCCGGCGACTGGCGCGCGCGCCTGCTCGATGCGGATGGCGGCGCGTTCGAGGTGCGCCGCGGCGGGCGGTTGATCGGCACGGTGCGCTGGGAACTGCTCGGTCGCCACAACGTGATGAACGCGCTGGCGGCGCTGGCTGCGGCCAGCGCGGCAGGGGTCGACGCGGCCGCATCGCTGCCGGCGTTCGCCGGATTCCGCGGCGTCAAACGGCGCATGCAACTGATCGGCACCCGCGATGGCCTGCACATCTACGACGACTTCGCGCATCACCCCACGGCCATCGCCACCACGCTGGCCGGACTGCGCGCCAAGGTCGGCGCGGCGCGCATCCTCGCGGTGCTCGAGCCGCGCTCCAACTCGATGCGCGCCGGCGCGCACGCGGCGGCGCTGGCGCCGGCGCTGGCCGCTGCCGATGAGGTGGTCCTGCTGGCACGGCCGGCACTGGCCTGGGATACCGCGCCGGTGATCGCCGCGCTGGACGGCCGCGGCATGGCCGTGCCCGACACCGACACGTTGCTGGCCACGCTGGCTGCGCGCGCGCGCGCGGGCGACCACGTGGTGTTCATGTCCAACGGCGGCTTCGAGGGTGCGCCGCGGCGATTCGCGGAACGCGCCTGAATCCACGTCCGCGGGCCCGCGGATCAGGTCGCGCGCAGGATCAGTTCGACCGGGAGCGTTTCGGTTTGCGCCGGGCGCCCTTCGATCAGGTCCAGCACTTTCTCGGCGAGCAACACGCCACCCGCCTGCCAGTCCTGGCGAACCGTGGAGATGTTGGGCAGGAACGTGGCGCCGAGGGGGGTGTCGTCATAACCCACGATCGACACAGCTCGCGGCACGTCCACGCCGAGATCCTTGAGTGCGCTGATGGCGCCGAGCGCCAGCAGGTCGCTCGAGGCGAAAATGGCGTCGAATTTTGCTCCGCGCGCGACCAGTGAGCGCACCGCGTCGATGCCCGCCGCCATGGTGAAATCGTCGCGGCGCATCAGCAGCGGCTTGATTCCCATGCGGGCCAGGGCGTCGACGAATCCATTGAGACGGTCGAGAATTTCGGGGTGGCCGGGTGGCCCGACAAACACGGGATGCCGGCGTCCGATGCGCGCGAAATGCTCGGCGACCAGTTGTCCGCCCTGGCGGTTGTCGCTGCCGACCACGATGTGGCTGTCATGGTCAGCGGGGGCGCCCCAGACCACCATCGGCAGGCCCAGTTTGTCGAAGCGCCGCACGGCATCCTGGTGCACGCCCTGGCCCAGCAGGATCAAGCCATCCGCCGCGTGGATCGCGGTGGCATTGGCATCCTGCCGCGTGGTGAGCAGCACGCTGTAGCCAGCCGTGGTCAGTGCCTGGGTGATGCCACCGAGCAGGTTGAGCGGGTAGGGATCGAGCATCGGGCGCGCGTCCGAGGGGCGCATCTCGACGATGACGCCCACGGTGCGGCTGTGGCGCAAGCGCAGATTGCGCGCGCTGATATTGAGCTTGTAACCCTGTTCGCGCGCCAGGGTCTGGATGCGCTCGCGCGTGCGCGCATTCACCAGCGAGCTGTCGGCAAGGGCGCGTGAGACCGTGATCTTGGACGTGCCCGCCAGGCGGGCCAGATCGGCCATGGTCAGGGGGGCCGGAGGCTGCGCTTCGGCGCGTGGTGGGCGAATCCTGCTCAAGGGCGGGTCGCATCCGGCAACGACAGGTACGCCGGCGCGGTCGCGACGCGGCGGAAGTGACGGGCGGCGATCATGCCTTGCAGTCTCCGGCGTGACAGGGCCAGCGTCAATGCTGATGTGGCCAACGCTGTCACGCCGCTGCCATACGCGGACTGTCATGCGTGGCAGGCGACCATGCTGCGGTGCATGATATCGATATCTTGATATCGATATCATTTGGCTCTAGGCTCGCCGCCCATCGGCGCTTGCCGGGGAGCAAAAGCAGCGATGTCCGAGCACACCAGCGCGCAAGCGCCGCAGGCTGATGGCCACGATCCGTGGCAGCTGAGCTGGCGCGATGTGTCCAGCGCAGCCGCACCGCGGCTGCAAAGTCTGTGCGCGCTGGCCAATGGCGCGCTCGGCGTGCGCGCCGGCGCCGAGGAAGTTAGTGCCGAGAGTCCGCGCGTGTTTCTGGCCGGGGTCTGGGAGCGCACGCCGATTCGCTACCACGAGCGTTTCCCAGGCTTCGCGCGTCATACCGAGACCCGGCTGCCGGTTGCGGACGCCACCTCGATACGCGTTGAACTGGGGGCGGCCGTGCTGGGCGAAGACGGATGCCGATGCCTGTCGGAGGCACACACACTGGATTTGCGCACCGGCTGCTACCGGCGCAGCGCGTTGTGGCAAGCCGCGACTGGCGCACGCATCGAAATCAACGCCGAACGTTTGGTGCCGCTGGATGGACGCGCGGCACTGGTGTTGCGTTACCGCATACGCTCGCTCGATTACAGCGGTTCGCTGGTGGTGGAATCAGGCATCAGTCCCGCCGTCGCCGCGGCACCGCAGGGTGATGACCCGCGCATCGGCGCGGCGCTGGAAGGCGGATTGCAGTGGGCGGGTGGAGCGGCAGGTACCGAGCACGCCTGGTATGCGCAGCGCACCACGCATAGCGGCATCGCGGTGGTGTGCGTGCAGCGCCAGAACTGGTCCGCAGCCGGCCCCTGCGAAGTGGCAGATCACGGCGCCGCGGGCGTGGCGCAGCGGGTGGGCGCGCAGTTGTCGGCGGGGCGGGAGGTGGTGCTCGAGAAGTACATCGCCTATGCGTGTTCGCCCGCCGACTCGACCCCGGATCTACCCGCATTGCGCGCACGTGCCGAGCGGGACAGCGCCGCCTTGGCCACCGCTGGCTTCGACACATTGTGCGAGCAGCAACACGCCTGGCTTGAACCATTTTGGGCGGCGCTGGACCTGCATGTTCCAGGGCAGACCGAGATCGAGCGCGCGCTGCGTTTCGGTTTGTTCCACGTGCAGCAAGCAGTGGCGCGCGATGGCAGCGGCAGCGCAGCAGCCAAGGGATTGAGCGGCGAAGGATACGAAGGGCATTTCTTCTGGGATGCCGAGGTGTTCATGCTGCCTGCGCTGGTGCTGATCGCACCACAGCTCGCGCGCAGCATGCTGGTCTACCGCTACCGCACCCTGGATCGCGCCCGTGCACATGCGCGCGAACTCGATCATGGCGAAGGCGCGCTGTACGCATGGCGCACGATCTCGGGCGCCGAGTGCTCGGCGTATTTTCCGGGCGGCTCGGCGCAGTACCACATCAATGCGGACATCGCCTGGGCGATCCGCGTGTACGTGGACGCCAGCGGTGACGAGGAGTTCATGCGCGATGCGGGCGCGGAAATGCTGCTGGAGACGGCGCGCATCTGGATGCAGATCGGCCATTTCAGCGCACGTCGCGGCGGCGCGTTCTGCATCCATGAAGTTACCGGGCCTGACGAGTACTCGGCGCTGGTCGACAACAATCACTACACCAACCGCATGGCACAGCGTCACCTGCGCGATGCCGCGGCGATCGCGGACTGGATGGCGGCGCGGCATCCGCAGGCGTGGGTGACGCTGCGTCAGCGCATCGGTCTGCGCGAGCAGGAACCGGCGCAATGGCGGCGTGCGGCAGACGCGATGCATTTGCCCGTGGATGCCGCGCTCGGCATCTACCCGCAGGACGATGGATTCCTCGATCGGCCGCGCTTGCCGGAAGCGCTGCTCAGCCACGGCGAAGGCCCGCTGCTGCTGCGTCTGCATCCGCTCACGATCTACCGCCACCAGGTCTGCAAACAGGCCGACACCGTGCTGGCGCTGGCTCTGGCAGGCGCCGAGGTCGACGCGGAATTGAAGCGGCGCACGCTGGAGTACTACGAGCAAGTCACCGTGCATGACTCGACGCTTTCCGCATCGAGCTTTGCCGTGCTTGCGGCCGCTGTCGGCCAGGTCGCCAAGGCCGAGCGCTATCTGATGGCGAGCCTGCGCGTCGATCTGGATGACTTGCATGGAAACACCGGACATGGCGTGCACCTCGCCGCCATGGCCGGGAGCTGGCTCGCGCTGAGCCAGGGCTTTGCCGGGTTGCGCGTGGAGCGCGATGCCATCGCCTTCGCGCCACGCTGTCCCGAGCACTGGCAGGGGTATCGTTTCGGCGTGCAATGGCGCGGCGCGCATCTGCGCCTGACTGTCGATCGCACCGGCGTGTCGTATGAGCTGGACGCGGGAGCAGGCACGCCACTGTTGTTGCGTCATTGCAGCGAGCTGCTGCAGGTCGAACCTGGCGCGTGCGTGCGCAGGGCATTGGCGGCCGCGCCGATGCTCGCGCCGGCGGTCGTGGTTGCGGCTGCTCGCACGGATGCGCACTGCGCGGCCCTGATATTCGACCTCGATGGCGTGCTCGCGGATACCGCGTCGTTGCATCTTGCGGCCTGGCGCGAACTGGCTGACGAGCTTGGCCTGCCGTTCGATGCGACGCTCGCGGAGCGCTTGAAAGGCGTGGATCGGCGCGGTTCGCTGGAACTCGTGCTGGGCGCGCGCGCGCGCGAATTCAGCGAAGCGCAGAAGCAGACGCTGGCCGAGCGCAAGAACCAGCGCTACGTGCAGCAGATCGCGCAACTCGATGGCGGGGCGCTGCTGCCCGGAGCGCAGGCGACTCTGCTGGCTGCGCGCGCGGCGGGATTGAAACTGGCGCTGGCTTCGGCCAGCCGCAATGCGCCGCAGTTGCTGCGCAGCCTGGGTATCGCCGGGTACTTCGATTTCATCGCCGACCCGGTCCGCGCCGGCGCGGCCAAGCCGAGTCCGGCGATTTTTCTGGAGGCGGCCGCAGGACTCGGTGTCGCGCCACAGGCCTGCATCGGCATCGAGGATTCCGCGGCCGGCATCGCCGCCATCCGCGCCGCCGGGATGCGGTCGGTGGGCATCGGTTGCATGGCAGTGCTGGGGGCCGCCGATGTCGTGGTCGGATCCCTGGCTGAGTTGGATCTGGAGTCAATCCTGGCAAGGAAATGGCCGTCGAGTGGCCGCGCGCACGCGGCTCAACAACAACCTAAACACACAGGCAATCCGAGGGTGGAGGATTTATGAAACGCACACGCACGAACCGAGCGGTACTGGCACTCGCCATTGCGACGGCGCTGGCCACATTCACGGTCCAGGCACAGGACGCAACGACACCGGCAGCGCCAGGCAAATCAACGGAGCCGGTACCCGAGCACGTCAAGACATTGCAGCAGGTCGTGGTCACTGGCGCGCCGACCTACATGGGCGTGAAGAAAATCGATGCCAGTTTCGAAGTGACCGCGCTGTCGCTGAAGGACATCAAGAACATCATGCCTTCGAGTTCCGCGGATTTGCTCAAAGTGGTTCCGGGCATCTGGCCGGAGAGCAGCGGCGGCGAAACCGGCCCCAACATCGACGTCGCCGGATTTCCCGGCGGTGGCGATGCGCCCTATGTCACGTTCGAACTGAACGGCTCGCCGATCTATCCCGTGCCGACGCTGTCGTTCATGGACAACTCGTCGATGTTCAGACTGGACGACACCATCTCTGGCGTGGAAGTGCTGCAGGGAGGGCCTTCGGTCATTTTCGGCAGCGGCCAGATCGGTGCGGTTGCGAACTTCACCTTGCGCCAAGGCACGCCGCAGACCGAGGGCGCGATCGGCTACACGATCGGAACCCACGGCTACTACCGCTATGACGGCTTCATGAGCGGCGAAATCAGCCCTGGCTGGTTTTACAGTGTCGGCGGTTTTTACCGCACGGACAGTGGCATACGCGACCCGCAATTTCCCGCGAACCAGGGCGGGCAACTGACCGCGACGCTGACCCATGATCTGCGCCATGGCAGCGTGATGTTCTATGCACGCGACCTGAGTGACAAGAATCTGTTCATCACGGATGTTCCGCTGATTGTCAGCCCGAATGGACAAAATCTGTCCGGCTTTCCTGGGTTCCCGGCCTTGACCGGGACATTCGCCAGCAACGCGCTGCGCATGGCCAACATCCAGGTCACGCCAGGCAATCCCCCGGGCACCATCAATGCCGATCTTGCCAATGGCCGCGGTGCGCATGTGCGCATGTTCGGATCCAACCTGAATCTGTATTTCGACAACGGCTGGACTTTCAGCAACGTGTTCAATGTCACCGATGGACACATGCCGACCAATGCCTTGTTCAACAACCTCTCGCCGGAAACGATGAGCAGTTTCACGGCCAGCGAAATCGCCAGCGCGAATGCCGATCCCGCGGTGGTGGCGGCCGGCGGACTTGCCACCAGCGGCACGGCCACGTATGTCAATGGTGGCGGTGCCGTGAACCCCAATCAGGCGGTCGCTTCACTCGGTTTCTGGATCGTGGATAACCGGATCCAGTCGTTCAGCGATGAGGCGCGTTTGACCAAGCGCCTGTTCGAGGGCAATCACCTGACCTTCGGTACCTATTTCGCGAGTTACACGGCGAATGATACGTGGTACCTCGGCAACAACATGCTGATGACCGCGACGAACAATGCCCAGCCGATCAATCTGACACTGAACAACGGGGCCCAGGTCACGCGCAATGGTTTCATCAGCGGTCCGTTCTACTCGCTGATCGATTCCTTCAGCGGACGCAATGCCGCCGGCTATTTGTATGATCAGTGGCAGACGGGGCGCTGGCTGTTCGACGGCGGCGTGCGCATCGAAAACGAGAGTCTCAACGGTTCCGTGTCGAATGATTCGACGGTCAACCTCGATGGCAATCCGCTGACGCTGTACAACAACAGCACCGCGGTCGCCAACGGCACCTACACCCCGGAAAATTTCAACACCACGCGCGGCTCCTGGACCCTGGGCGCGAACTACAAGATCACCCCGGACATGAGCGCTTATGTACGCGTCGATCAGGGCGTGCACTTCCCGAGCTTCGACGATTTGCGCAATGGCACGCCATCCGTGCAGAAAGTCAAGAATCTGGAAGTCGGGTTTCGTGCCGAGAAGGACGGCTGGTATGGCAGCGTGACCGCCTATCGCAGAATTTTCACCGGCGTGCCTTATTCGATCATCATGTCGGACGGCAGCATTTTCAATACGGTGTATGGTTCCAGCGGACACGGCGTCAACTTCGAGGTGCGCTGGCGTCCGCTTGAACACCTCACGCTGGCGCTGGTCGGCGACTGGGACGACAGCCGCTACACGCATTACGCGGCACCGGCCAGCCCGGGACAGAGCGCGTACAACTACAACGGCAACATGCTGATCCGCCAGCCGCGCTGGCAGGCGCGCTTCACGCCCAGCTATTTGATACCGACGAGCTGGGGTGATGTGCAACTGTTTGCCGCTTACAGCAGCATCAGTTACGCCTATTCGGATATCGCCAATTCCCAGCTGCTGCCGTCGTACTACACGCTGGATGCAGGCGCCGTCGCCAGGGTCGGCAAGCATCTCGTATTTCGCCTGCAGGGCAGCAATCTCACCAACCAGATCGGTCTGACCGAGGGCAATGCCCGCATATTGACCTCGGGCATCTTGAATGGAGTGGAGATGGCGCGCCCGATTTTCGGTCGTGAAGTGCGGTTCCAGGTCGAATACAAGCTCTGATGGCAATGCGGCGCGGGTCGCGTGGCGCAACGCCACGTGGCTCGCGCCGCGCCGATTCCCATGGCCGGCGGTGGCGGCCACCCGTTGCGTCGGATGCCGTCGATCCGTCCTCGTCCAGGTGATGCAGTCCTTGAGTGCGCGCATGCAGGCTCGTCTTCTTTTCCGGCAGGTGTTCCTGGTCCTGGGCCTTGGACTGGCACCATGGATCGTGCGCGCCACGCCCGCGGATTTCGAGCTGGTCGCGACGCCGGCCGATCTCGCCGCGTACTTTCCCACTTATCTCGCCAATGGCTACTTCACGACCATGAGCTCGCGGCGCGGCACCCGCGCCACGCACGCGTTCATGGTCGCGCTCATGGACTACACGCCTGGTGACGTATCGCGTCCCGCGCTGATTCCCGGCTGGAGTGGCATCGACTATTTTGATGGGAACGCGTGGCTCAATCGCGTGTCGCTGACGCCGGCTGCGTTCCGTGATTACCGCCAGGTGCTGGACATGCATGCCGGCACGCTCACCACGCGTTATCGCTGGGTGAACGGTGATCGCGGCAGCGACATTCTCGTGTCGACCTTCGTCAGCCAGGCCGATCCGCATCTCGCGGCCACTCGTCTCACGCTGACGCCGCGGTTCAGCGGTGCCGTGCGTCTCGAATTCTCGCTGCGACTATGGCCGCCGCCGGCGTATCGTTTCGCGCTGGCGCGCCTGACGCTGGCGCAAATGCAGGCCGCCGTCGCCGCATCGGGCCAGTCCTTGCATGCCGTGGCGCCCGCGACCGCCGACCGCGCGCCGATCTGGTATCCGGGACAGACCGTGATCGATGCGTCGGGCGGCAGCGCCAGACGGCGCATGCTGTGGGTACGCGGCCACGCGCGCCACGGGCTCGCCATGGCCGAGGCGGTGGCCGTGCGCTTCGGATTGCCGCCGGGCACGCCGCCTCCGGTCACGCGGCTGGTCAGGACTCCGCACCGGCTGGTGCTCGAGATGCGTCTCGAGGTGCGCAAGGGCGAGACTTACACGTTCGACAAATTCGTCACCGCTTCGCGTGCCGGTTGGGGGGGCGGTGCGCGGACCGATGCAGCCCTCGTCCGTGCAGCACGGCGCAAGGGTTTCATCGTGCTGCACGACCAGCACGTGGCGGCATGGCATCGCCTGTGGCGCCCGGACATCGTGATCAGCGGCGATCCGCCGATGCAGCGTGCCGTGCATGCCGATCTGTTTTACCTGCTGGAAAACTCGACCGCCGACACCGCGTGGCCGATGGCGGCTTGTGGTTTCAGTCCCAATTATCTCGGACACGTCTTCTGGGACAACGATTCATGGGACTTCCCGGCCTTGCTGCTGCTGCATCCACGGCGAGCAAAGTCGCTGGTGATGTTCCGCTATCGGACGCTGGGCGCGGCCAAGGCGCGTGCCAAGGCGAGCGGTTTCCGCGGTGCGATGTATCCGTGGGAGGCCGATCCCGAATACGGCACCGATCAGACCCCGCGCTTTGCCTGGCGCAATGCAGCGCGCGAGATCCACGTCAACGCCGATGTCGCGATCGCGCAGTGGCAGTACTACCTGGCGACCGGTGACAAGACCTGGCTGCGCCATTACGGCTGGCCGGTGATCCGCGCCGTGGCCCGATTCTGGGTTAGCCGGGTGACCTATGACACAGCCGCGCACCGCTACGAGATCCTGCATGTGGTCTCGCCCGACGAGGATTACGACGATGTCGACAACGACACGTTCACGAATGCGGTGGCGCGCAAGGCGCTCAGAATCGCAGGGCAAGCCGCGCACGTGCTGGGGCTGGCTCCTGATCCACGCTGGGCGCGTATCGCCGCGGGGCTTTATCTGCCGTATTCGCGGCAACAGAATCGTTATCTCGACTTTGGCGCGGGCGTCGCGCATGACCGCAAGACCTGGATGGGCAGCACCCTGGCCTGGCTCGCCTATCCTCCGCTGGACCTGCACATGAGCGAGACCGTTCGGCGCAACGACTTCGATTTTGCCTTGCACGCGCTCAGAACCAACGGTGATGACCCCAACGACATGCTGATGGTCATGCTGTCGGTCAATGCCGCCACGCTGGGCGATGCGCCAGCGGCTTATCACTGGCTGCAGCGCAGCGTGGTTGGCTTCGACAAGCCGCCATTCGACGTGCGCAGCGAAACAGCGACCAACGACACGGGCTATCTGCTGTCCGCTTCCGGCGGCTTCGTGCAGAACTTCATCTACGGCTTCAGCGGCCTGCGTGTCGAAGGCACGGGCGTCGAGGCGGTCTATCCGCCGGTTTTGCCGCCGGTCTGGCGCGCGCTCACCTTGCGCGACATCGCGATACGCGGCAAGCGTTATGACATCACGATCACCCGCGATGCGGCGGGTGTCGCGCAACTGCAGCGAACTCGCCTGGAGCATGTGGATGATCGGTGACGGCCTGGGCAATACCCATCCGCATGGGCAAGCGCGCATCAACCGCTGGCTGATGCTGGTCTCGCTGTGTCTGAGCTACATGGTGTATGCCGTGCTGCTCAACAGCGTCGGCACGGTGATCCTGCAATCCATCCTCAGCTTCGGCATCAGCAAGGAGAGCGGCAGCATTCTCGAGGCGTGCAAGGATTTTTCCATCGCCGGCGTGTCCTTCGTGGTGGCCTCGTACCTGCCGCGGCTCGGCTACCGGCGCGCGATGATGCTGGGGCACGCGCTGGTGGCGGCGGCCTGCGTGTTGATGGCGCTGCGCCCGCGCTTCGGCACGGCGGAGGTGCTGTTCGCCACCATCGGGGTGACCTTCGCGCTGATCAAGGTCAGCGTGTACTCCTCGATCGGTCTGCTGACCGCCGACGCCAAGCGCCACGCCAGCCTGATGAATGTGCTGGAAGGCCTGTTCATGGTTGGCGTGCTCGGCGGCTACTGGCTGTTCGGCGCCTTCATCGACTCCAGGGCGCCGGCCAATCTGGTCTGGGTGCATGTGTACTGGCTATTGGCCGGCGCCAGTCTGGCCGTGGTCGTGCTGCTCGCGCTGGCGCGACTCGATGAGTCCGCGGCGCGCTCGGTCAGCACCGGCAGTGGCGGTGCATTCGGCGACATGTTGCGTCTGCTGACCCGGCCCATGGTGTACGTCTTCATCATCTCGATTTTCCTGTACGTGCTGATCGAGCAGGGGCTGGGTACCTGGCTGCCGACGTTCAACAGCCAGGTTCTGCGATTGCCGGCAGCGATGAGCGTGCAGATGGCCAGCATTTATGCCGGCTCGCTGGCGCTGGGCCGGCTGTTGGCGGGTTATGTGCTGCGGCGGGTGTCCTGGTATGCGCTGCTCAGCGGGTGTCTGGTCGGCATGATCCTGCTGGTGGTCATCGTCCTGCCGCTGGCGGCGCACGTACATTTGCGTCCCGACGTGAACTGGTTCAATGCGCCGTTCGTGGCCTATGCATTTCCTCTCATCGGGTTGCTGATGGCGCCGATCTATCCCGCGGTCAATTCGGTGATGCTGAGTGCGTTGCCCAAGGATCGGCACGCGGCGATGACCGGACTGATCGTGGTGTTCTCCGCGTTGGGTGGAACTTCCGGTTCGTTCATCGTCGCTTTCCTGTTCACCCACTTCGGCGGCAGCCACGCCTTTTACATCACCCTGATACCGATGGCGGGAATACTCGTGGCGTTGTTTTTCTTTCGCCGCGAAACGGCGGCCGCGGAGCGAGCCTTGCAGCACGGCCGTGCCATGGCGGAGTGAACCAAATCAGTTTTCAGGGTTCATATGGATTGCTTCGATGCACACCCCTTCATCATTACCTGCGAGCCCCATGTCCTTGACCTGCATGATCGTACGTCGCGCGTTGCGTCGCGTGGCTTGGGTGATCCCTTTGTTCGCGTTGCACTCCGCGTGTGCATTGGCGCAGACCGCGGCGCCAGCCAAGGCCGTTCCGATCGAGGTGGATGCACAGGCTGCCGGCCAGCCGTTCCCGCACTTTTGGGAGCGCATGTTCGGCTCCGGTCACGCGGTGCTGACGCTGCGTGCCTCGTATCGCCGCGACCTGTCGATGGTCAAGCGCGCCACCGGCTTCGACTACGTGCGTTTCCACGGCATCTTCGATCGTCACGTGGGCATGTTTCACATTGGCCCCGATGGCAAGCCGGTCTACAACTTCTCGCTGGTCGACCAGATCTACGACGGCCTGCTGGCGCGCGGGGTCAAACCCTACGTCGAACTGGGCTTCATGCCGCGCGAACTGGCCGCCGATCCCGCTGATACCAACGGCTTCTGGTATCACCCGATCACCTCGCCGCCGAAGAGCTACAAGCTGTGGGACGCGATGATCCGCGCCTTCGCGCGTCACTTGGTCGCGCGCTACGGCATCGACGAAGTCTCCACCTGGTACTTCGAAGTGTGGAACGAGCCCAACCTGAACTTCTGGGCTGGCAAGCCGAAGCAGGCCACCTACTTCAAGCTCTACGCCAACACCGCGCGCGCGCTGAAAGAAGTCAGTCCGCGCTTGCGCGTGGGCGGTCCGGCCACCGCGCAGACCGCCTGGGTGCGGGCTTTTCTCGACTACACCCACGCGCACGACGTCCCGGTGGATTTCCTCAGCGCGCACGTGTACGGCGACGACACCGCGCAGAACGTGTTCCACAAGGACGAGCACATTCCGCGCCGCGCCATGGTCTGCGATGCCGTGGCCAAGGTGCACCGCGAGATCGCGCAATCGGCCGATCCGCACCTGCCTTTCATCCTCAGCGAGTACAACGCCACCTACATGAACCTGCCCAACGTCACCGATTCGGCCTACATGGGGCCGTATCTGGCCGAGACGGTGGACCGCTGCGCCGGCAAGGTGACCATGATGAGCTACTGGACCTTCTCGGACGTGTTCGAGGAGCAGGGCGTGGTGAAGACGCCGTTCTACGGCGGCTACGGTCTGGTCTCGGCGTATGGCATGCGCAAGCCGGCGTTCAATGCCTTCGCGTTGCTGCACAAGCTTGGTCGCACCCGGCTGCCGGTGCGCGGCGCTGACGTGATCGCCACGCGCCGCCGCGACGGCACGCTGGCGCTGGCGCTGTGGAACTACGCGCCGCCGGTGAACCTGACGCCGAACTATGTCGACCGCGCGCCGGTGCAGCCCGCCAAACGCTTCGACGTGCATTTCACGCATCTGGCCGCGGGCAGCTACGCCACGCTGTGGCGCGTCGGCCGCCACCACGCCGACGTCATGCGCCTGTACGACGCCATGGGGCGTCCGGCCTATCCCACGCAGCTGCAGACCGCGGAATTGCGCCGCGCCGGCATGCTGGCACCGCCGCGGGTGCTGCCGATCCGCGACGGCCATGTCGAGGTGACGTTGCCGCCGTACGGGCTGGCCCTGCTCGAAGTGCACGCCTGAAGCGCGGCCGGCCGGTGTCTCCGAGCCTGTGAAAAATTCCGCGGCGTGCGGGATTTTTCATCCGGCCATCCATGGCCGAGCCGAGAGGCTGAAAACTCACAGCCTCTCAGGCGCCGGCCTTGGCCTTGGGCGGATCGAAGCTCAGCGGACTGTTGATCCAGTGCGCGCGCGCGGCGCTCCATGCGCCAATGGCGAAGCTCCAGGTGACCACCAGCACCGGTACGCCGCCCCACAGCGCGCCATAGCGGTCGATCAGCGCGTAGCCCAGCCAGATCGTGCCCATCTGGCCGAACAGGGTGATCACCGACACCACGCTGCGCAGGATGATATTGACCGGCAGACTGAGGTACAGCGCCAGCGTCGCCAGTGTCAGCGGCGGCGCCAGGATCGCCGTGGTCAGCGCGACGCCGGCCAGCGCTGGCGGCGCGACCAGCAGCGCCGCCAGCGTGGTGAACACGAAGGCGCTGAGGATGGTGCCCGGCAGCAGGCCGAGGAAGCTGTCCACCAACTGCGCCTTGAAATCGGCAAGGGTGTCCGGTGCCAGCGAAAAATACAGTTCGACCAGGCTGGGTTGCAGGCGCGGCATGCCCAGACCGACCACGTTAAGACCAGTCAGCGCGAAAAACGTGGCGTAGCCGGCGACCATGCCGATCTGCGCCTGCTGCCCCACGGCGATGGCATACACCGCGATGGCCGCGCCCCACAGCAGCCAGCGCACCAGCCAGCCGCGCGGCTGTTCCTGCGGCAGCAGCAGGGCGCGCAGCATGGCGCGCTGCCGCGTCGGCGTGGGCGCGGCGTGATAGCGCGCGGCCTGGCGCAGCAACAGCGCGCTGGCGCCGACCTCCGACCAGCCATTCAGCCGCTGCATCAGCTTGCCGCGCGGCACGTTGCTGGTGGTGTTGCCCATGCCGCGGCGCATCGGCTCGGGCGCCAGCAGCGGCGAGTCCGGCAGCGGCGGATCGCCGGCCGGGAACAGGCGCTGCCAGGTCGCGCGCAGGATCAGCGCCGCCAGCAGCAGCGCCGCCAGCGGCAGCCAGGCGCTTTGCAGCGCCGGTGCGATGGCCAGCCAGAACGGCTCCGCGATGAAGCGCGCACCAATGATCAATATCCAGACCAGGAATCCACTGCGCGAACCACTGGTGGTCAGCAGTGCCCAGACGATCGCCAGCGTGCCGACGCCAAGCGCCTGCCAACCCACCATCACGCCCCAGTGCAGGCTTGCGAGCGCGCAGGGCAGCAGCCAGAACAGCAGTGCCCAGAGCATGGCCGCGCCAAACAGCGCGCGGTGGAACTCCGGCAGCAGCAGGGTTTCCTTGCGCGCCAGACCCTTCAGTGCGGCACCGGCCAGCAGCCAAGCGAACCACAGCGCGAAAGCGGCCAGCATCGCGCCGGAATCGATCCCCTTGCCGCCGGCCACGATCAGCGCGCCGGCGCCGGCCAGCATGGCCAGTAACAGCAGCATGGCCACCCAGGCCTGGCGCACGGGCAGCACGGCCAGCGCGAGCATTGCCCTCATGCCAGCGCCACGAACAGGTCTTCCAGATCCAGCGCCGCCAGCTCCAGCGTCGCGCCCTCGCGCGCGGCCAAGGCCTTCAGCGCCGGCTGCATGCGCACGTCGGCCAAGTCCACCACGTAGGCGGCACGCGCCTCCACCAGGTCGACATCCAGCGCGCCATCCAGCGCCGGTGCCATGCTGAAGCCGCCTTCGCGGCTCAGCCATGCGCGTCGGAAGTGCGCGCGCAGGTCCGCCAGCGGTCGCTGCAGCGCGATGCGGCCGCTGCGCAGCAGCGCGATGTCAGCCTCGACGCGTTCCAGATCGGTGGTGATGTGCGTGGAGAAGATCACCGTCTTGCCCGGACGCCGCATCAGCGGGATCAGCGTGGCCAGGAAATCGCGCCGCGCGATCGGATCGAGGCTGGCCACCGGCTCGTCGAGCACCAGCAGATCCGGGTCGGGCGCCAGCGCGCGCACGATTGCCAGCATCTGCCGTTGGCCCTGCGATAGCGCGGCGATTTTTTTCTTGCGGTCGAGCTGCCATTCGCCCAGCAGGCGCTCGACCAGCGCGCTGTCCCAGCGCTTGTAGAACGCCGCGGTGAAGGTGAGGAAATCGCCGATGCGCATCCACGGAAAGAGATCGAAACTCTGCGGCACGTAGCCGATGCGGTGCAGGCGCTGACCGCGCGGTTCATCCATCGGTTCACCAAGCACCTCGATGTTGCCGGCGTCCAGCGGCGACAGGCCCAGCAGGCAGCGCAGCAGCGTGGTCTTGCCGGCGCCGTTGCACCCCAACAGGCCGACCACGCGCCCGGCGGGAACCTCCCAGTCCAGGCGCTTGAGCACCTCGCGTCCGTCGAATGATTTCAGCAGCGCGTGCGCGCTGAGTGCGGGAAGTTCAGTCTCGCGAGCCGCTGCGAGCGTTGCATCGATGCCCATGCGTTGATCCTGCGGGGTCGGTCCGGCGTGCAAGCATGCCGCAAATCACGTGCGCCACGCAGCAGGCGTGGCGCACGTGCGACGCCTCGCCTGTGGCGGCATGTCCAGTCCCTCCTTAGACTTCGCCGGTGGAATCGAACTGCGCCGACCTGCCGCTGTTCCCGTTGCCCGCCGTGCTGTTTCCTGGCGGTCGCATGCAACTGCGCGTATTCGAGCCGCGCTATGTCGATCTGGTGCGCGAATGCACGCGCGCCGAGCGCCCCTTCGGCGTCAACCTGATCCTCGAGGGTGCCGAGGCGGGCGTGGCGGCGACGCCGGCCGCGGTGGGCACGCTGGCCACCATCCGCGATTTTTTCTCTCTGCGCGACGGGTTGCTGGGTATCCTCGCCGAGGGCGGGCAGCGCTTTCGCGTGCGGCAGACGCGCGTACGCAACGATGGCCAGCTGCGCGCAGACGTGACGCTGTGGCCGATCGAGCCCGCGCAAATCCTGCCGCCCGAGTTCAGCCTGCTGGCGACGATACTCGAGCGCTTGCTCGATGCCTATGCCAAGGACAACGCGGTGCTCTACGCTGCGCCGCAGCTCGACGACGCCGTGTGGGTGGGCTGTCGCCTCGCCGAACTGCTGCCGCTGGCGCGCGCCGAACGCCAGAGTCTGCTCGAACTGCAAGACCCGCTGGCGCGGCTGGGCGCGCTCAACATGTTGCTGCCGCGCTTCCAGCGCGACGGATGAGGACCTGCGCATGACCACGCTTGCCGGCAAGACCCTGTTCATCACCGGCGCCTCGCGCGGCATCGGCCTGGCCATCGGCCTGCGCGCCGCGCGCGATGGCGCCAACGTGGTCATCGCCGCCAAGAGCGACGTGCCCAATCCCAAACTGCCGGGCACCATCCACAGTGCCGCCGCGGCGATCGAGGCGGCGGGCGGAACCGCTCTGGCGCTGCGTCTGGATGTGCGCGACGCGGATGACATCGCGCGCGCCGTAGCCGCCGCCGCGGCGCGCTTCGGCGGCATCGACATCCTGGTCAACAACGCCAGCGCGATCTGGCTGGCGGATACGCCGGGCACACCGGTCAAGCGCTTCGACCTGATGCACCAGGTCAACACGCGCGGCACGTTCCTGATGACGCAGGCCTGCCTGCCCTGGCTCGAGCGCGCCGCCAATCCGCATGTGCTGATGCTGGCGCCGCCGCTGAACATGGCACCACGCTGGTTTGCCACGCACACCGCTTACACCATCGCCAAGTACGGCATGAGCCAGTGCGTGCTGGGCATGAGCGCCGAATTCGTCGCGCGCGGTATCGCGGTCAACGCGCTGTGGCCGCGTACCGTCATTGCCACGGCCGCGGTGGCCATGCTCGGTGACACGGTGCAACCCGAGCACTGCCGCAAACCCGAGATCGTCGCCGACGCCGCGCACTGGCTGCTGACGCAACCCGCGCGCAACTGCACGGGCCGCTTCGCCATCGACGAGGACGTGCTGCGCGAATCCGGCTTGAGCGATTTCGAGCACTACGCGGTGCAGCCCGGCGCCGCGCTGCTGCCGGATTTGTTTCTCGATTGACCGCGCGCGGAAAGCGAGGAGTGTGAGGAGCATGGAGTCACTTTGCGCGCCGTGAAATGAAGGGGTTGGTCATGCTGAGCAACGCGAAGCATCCCGGTATTGCCTCATCTCTGCTCGCGACCCATGGCCACGGCCATGCCGTCACGCTTGCAAATCGCGTGGCCGATCCCACATCGCCCACTTGTCGACGTCAGCGAGGCCGCCATGAAATATCTGCACAGCATGATTCGCGTGCGCGATCTGGACGCGACGCTGAGGTTTTTCCGCGACGGGCTGGGCCTCGCGGAAACGCGCCGCCGCGAGTTTCCGCAGGGCCGCTATACGCTGGTCTTTCTGGCTGCGGATGAAAGCCCCGAGGCTGAGGTCGAGTTGACCCACAACTGGCCGCCCGCCGACGGCAGTGCGCCCGAGGACTACGGCAGCGCACGCAACTTCGGCCATCTGGCGTTTCGCGTGGACGACATCTACGCCACCTGCGCGCATCTGCAGGCCATGGGCGTGACCATCAACCGTCCACCGCGCGATGGCCATATGGCCTTCGTGCGCTCGCCGGACCTGATCTCGATCGAGCTGCTGCAGAAAGGCGACGCGCTGCCGCCTGCCGAGCCGTGGCGATCCATGCCCAACAGCGGCGTCTGGTAGCGCCGCCGCAGCCGGTTCAGCCGGCCAGCGCCTGCATCAGATCGCCGACCAGATCATCCGGGTGTTCCAGGCCCACCGACAGGCGCAGCAGGCTTTGCGGCGACGTGGGCGTGGGGCCCTCGGTCGAGGCGCGGTGCTCGACCAGCGATTCGCAACCGCCCAGCGAAGTCGCGTTGATGAACAGCTTGAGGCGTGCGGCGCAGGCCAGCGCCGCCTCACGTCCGCCCGCCAGCTCGAATGACACCATGCCGCCGAAATCGCGCATTTGTCGCGCCGCCACCGCGTGGCCGGGATGCGTGGGCAGGCCGGGGTAGTGCACGCGCGCCACCGCCGGGTGCGCGCCCAGCGCCTGGGCCACGGCGAAGGCATTGCGGCAGTGCCAGTCCATGCGCGCCGGCAGCGAGTGCAGGCCGCGCAGCGCCAGCCACGCGCCCAGCGGCGCGCCGTGCAAGCCGACGGCGGCGCGGGTACGGAACACCTGTTCGGCCAGCGCGTCCAGTCCGGCGCCGAACACCAGCGCGCCGC
Source organism: Metallibacterium scheffleri (assembly GCF_002077135.1). Taxonomy (NCBI): domain Bacteria; kingdom Pseudomonadati; phylum Pseudomonadota; class Gammaproteobacteria; order Lysobacterales; family Rhodanobacteraceae; genus Metallibacterium; species Metallibacterium scheffleri. The sequence continues at coordinate 774,440 of NZ_LDOS01000001.1, forward strand.
CCATGGTGTCGCTGTGCCCGCCGATGTACTTGGTCACCGACTGCAGCACGACGTCCGCGCCGAGCGTCAGCGGCTGCTGCAGCACCGGCGAGGCAAAGGTGTTGTCCACCAGCAGGCGCGCGCCGCGCGCGTGCGCCAGTTCGGCCAGCGCGGCGATGTCGCTGATCTGCAGCAGCGGATTGGACGGCGTCTCGGCCCAGATCAGCCGTGTCAGCGGCGTCAGGGCAGCGTGCGTGCTGGGGATGTCGGACAGGTCGGCGAAATCGCAGCGCAGGTTCCAGCGCGCGAAATACTCCAGCGCCAGATGCCGGAAGCCGTGGTACACGTCGTGCGGAAACAACACGTGGCTGCCGGGCGGCAGGCATTGCAGCAGCGCGCTGCCAGCGGCCATGCCGCTGCCGAAATACAGTGCGCGCACGCCGCCTTCCAACGCGGCCAGGGCCTGCTCGAAACGCTGCTGCGTGGGGTGATCCGTGCGCTGATAAATCAACCCGTGCGGCAGGCTGCCATCGGGCGCGTGCTCGAACGTGGTGGCCAGGTGCAAGGGCGGCACCACCGCGCCGGTTTCGGCATCGGGTGTCGCGCCGGCATGCACGGCCAGGGTTTCCATGCGCATGGGTCGATCTCGCATTACGGCGCCGGGCGCCACGGATGCGCAGGGTAACGCAGCGTTGCGCTCGCGGGCATAATCGCGCGTCGCCTTCATGAATTCTGTTGCCATGTCCCCGAGTGATTCCCCGTCGTCCACTGCTGCACTGCTGGCGACGGCGCAGCAGGTGTTCGTGCCGGTGTACCAGCCGCGCGCGCTGGTGCTCGACCATGGCCGCGGCGCGCGCCTGTGGGACCGCGATGGCCGCGAGTACATCGACTTCGCCGCCGGCATCGCGGTGTGCAGTCTGGGCCACGCCGATCCCGAGTTGGTCGCGGCGCTGCACGCGCAGGCGCAGAAGCTGTGGCACACCAGCAACGTGTTCCACAACGCGCCGGCGATCGAGCTGGCCGCGGCGCTGGTGGCGGCATCGGGTTTCGCGCAGCGCGTGTTCCTGTGCAACTCCGGCGCCGAGGCCAACGAGGCCGCGATCAAGCTGGCACGGCGCTGGGCTACGCAGCAGGGGCGCGCGCCGGAGCGGCGCACGATGCTGAGCTTTCAAGGCTCGTTCCACGGGCGCACGCTGGCCACTGTCACCGCGACCGCGCAGCCCAAATACCAGCAAGGCTTCGAGCCGCTGCCGGCTGGATTCAGATACTGCGCGTTCAATGATCTCGATGCTGTGGCGACAGCGCTGGCCGACGGCAGCGTGTGCGCGGTGCTGGTCGAGCCGGTGCAGGGCGAGGGCGGGGTGATGCCGGCCGCGCCGGGCTTCCTGGCCGGGCTGCGCGCGCTGTGCGACCGCCACGACGCGCTGCTGATCTGCGACGAGATCCAGTGCGGCATGGGCCGCACCGGCACGCTGTTCGCGCACGCGCAGGACGGCGTGGTGCCGGATGTGGTGACGCTGGCCAAGGCGCTGGGCGCGGGTTTTCCCATCGGCGCCATGCTGGCCGGCCCGCGCGTGGCCGAAGTGCTGCAGTACGGCGCGCATGGCAGCACTTTCGGCGGCAATCCGCTGGCCGCGGCGGTGGCCGGGGTGGCCTTGCGCCGCCTGTCCGCTCCGCAACTTCTGGCCGCGGTCCAGCGGCATGGCGCGACGCTGCGCCGCGGGCTGGAGGCGCTGGCAGTCGAAACCGGCGTGATTGCCAGCGTGCGTGGGCGCGGACTGATGCTGGGTGCGGTGCTGGCCGAGGCGCACCGCGGCCAGGCTGGCGCCATCCTCGACCATGCGCACCGCGCCGGTCTGCTGCTGCTGCAGGCCGGTGCGGATGTGCTGCGCATCGTGCCGCCGCTGGTGCTGGATGAGGCCGACATCGAGCAGGGTCTGGCGCGTCTGGCGCAGGCGTTGCGCACTTATCGGGCGGCCGCGTGATGGAAGAAGGCGTTGCGATCAACATGACCAAAGCCGTACTCACCGGGCATTCGCGCGGCCTGGGCGCCGCGCTGGCCGCAGCGCTGCTGGCGCGCGGCATCGCCACGCTGGGGCTGGCACGGCGCGGTAACGCGGCGCTCGCCGCGCACTATCCGCAGCGCCTGCATGAGGTCTCGATCGATTTGTCCGACAGCGCCGCGCTGCAAAGCTGGCTGGACGGCGGCGAACTGCGCACTTGGCTGGCTGGCGCCGCGCGCGTGCTGCTGATCAACAACGCCGGCGTGGTTGGTCCGGTGGGCGCGCTGGAGGTGCAAGCGCCGGCGCAACTGGCGCGGGCCGTTGCGCTCAACGTGAGCGCGCCGCTGATGCTGGCCGCCGCCTTCGCGGCGTCCAACACGGCCGAGCGACGCATCGTGCACATCTCCAGCGGCGCCGCGCATCAGCCCATCGCCGGCTGGAGTTTTTACTGCGCCAGCAAGGCCGCGCTGGACCAGCACGCGCGCACCGTGGCTGCGGACGCCACGCCCGGCCTGCGCATCTGCAGCCTGGCGCCCGGCGTGATCGATACCGACATGCAGGCCGCGGTGCGCGCCAGCGATCCAGCGCGCTTTCCGCAACACGCGCGCTTCGTGGCCATGCACGAGACTGGCGCGCTGCTGGCGCCGGCTGCCGTGGCGCAACGTCTGCTGGATTACCTGCTCAGCGATGCCTTCGGCGCGCAAGCCGTGGCGGATCTGCGCGAGCTGGGTTGAGTTGGACCGGGACTCGGGACGAGCGCGTTGCGACTCGCAGGCTCCGTCATCCCGGGCGGCGCGCAGCGCCGAGCCGGGATCCAGCGGGACCTGCCATGGGCGTCATCGTTGATCGACCGCTGATCGCCGCTGCGTGCTGACCTCACGTGTCCTCGCCGGCGGCGAACACGCGCGTCGCCAGCCAGGTCAGCACCACGATGAAACCCAGCAGCACCGCCAGCGATAGCAGCGGCGGGTACGCATAGCGGTCGAGGATGGCGCCGCGCATCAGGTCCACCGCGTAGGCCACCGGGTCGATGTGCGCCAGCCAGCGCAGCCAGACCGGTGCGCTGTCCAGCGGGTACAACGCGCCGGACAAAAAGAACATCGGCAGCAGCACCGCGTTGGAGATGATCGGGAACACCGTGGTCGAGCGGAAGCGCGCGGCGGTGGCCACGCCCAGCGCGGAGAACGTGACCGCGGCCAGGATCATGGTGCCGATCAGTTCCAGCAGCGCGAGCAGCGACAGATCCATGCCCAGAAGCGGCAGCAGCAGCAGCAGGATCGTCGCCGGCACCAGCGCCTGGATGGCGCCCGAAAGCACCTTGCCCAGCGCAATCGCCACGCGCGGCACCGGCGCCACCAGCACCGCCTTGAGGAAACCGATCTGGCGGTCGAACACGATCAGCATCGCCGCGAACACCGAGGAGAACAGCAGCGACAGGCCGAGCACGCCTGGGTAGATGTAGTGCAGATAGCCGCTACCGCCCATTTTGGAGCTGGCGCCCAGGCCCGAGCCCAGCACGAACAGGTACAGCAGCGGCTGGATCAGGCTGGAGACCAGGCGCACGCGGTCCACCCACAGGCGCTTGAGGTCCAGCATGATCACCGCGAACAGGCCCCTCATGGCTGGCCTCCCTGCGCGCGCGGCGCGGGCTTGCCGTTGCCATCCTCGAGCGCACGTCCGGTGAGCTTGAGGAACACGTCCTCGAGGCTGGGCTCGTGCACCTCCGCGCGGCGCGTGCGCACCGGCAGATGCGCCAGCACCTCGGGCAACACCGCCGCCGGCTCGGACGCGACCAGCAGCACGCCGCGCGCGCTGATTTCGGGGTGATGGCCGTGTTCGCGCAGCCATGCGGCGGCCTGCGCGTCGTCATCGGTGGCCAGCAGCAACACGCCGCCGCCGACGCGGTTCTTGAGTTCCTGCGGACTGCCCAGGGCGATGATCTGGCCGTGATCGATCAACGCGATGCGGTCGGCGGGCTCGGCCTCGTCCATGTAATGCGTGGTCAGGAACACCGTGCCGCCGGCGCTGACGTAATGGCGCACCTCGGCCCAGAACAGGCGCCGCGCATCCACGTCCAGGCCCAGCGTGGCCTCGTCCAGGAACAACACTTCGGGCGTGGCCACCAGCGCCCGCGCCAGCTCGACGCGGCGCTTCTGCCCGCCGGAGAGCTTCTGCGCCTCGCGCGCGGCGACATCCTCCAGCCCCAGCGTCACCAGCAGTTCCGCGCTGCGCGTTTTCGCCGCGCGCGAGGACAGCCCGTAGAACAGGCCCATCAGATGCAGGTTGTCGCGCACCGAGAGCTTGCCTTCGAGAGCCGGCTCCTGAAACACGATGCCCATGCGCTGGCGCACCGCCACGCGCTCGCGCACGCTATCGAAGCCGAGCACCTGCGCCGTGCCCTCGCTGGGCTTGAGTAGCGTGGCGAAAATCGAGAACAGCGTGGTCTTGCCGGCGCCATTGGGACCGAGCAGGGCAAACATCTCGCCGCGCCACACGGCAAGGTCGATGCCGCGCAGCGCATGCACGGCGCCGTAACGCTTGTGCAGGCCGCGCGCCTCGAGCGCCGGCGCATTGCCCGACACCTCGCCCTCAGCCATGTCGGGCATGCGCATCGGGCGGCAGATACTTGGCGAACCAGGCCAGCGCGCGCACCAGCACGTCGCGCTTGTGCGCCGGGTTGACGAAGCCATGGCCCTCGTTCGGATACACCACGAGTTGCGTGGGCACGCCCATGGCCTTCAGCCCACGCCACATCTCGAACGATTGCGGCGCCGGGCACTCGGCGTCGAATTCACCCACCACCATCAGCGTCGGCGTTTTGTCCCGCTTGATGAAGTTGATCGCCGAACTGCGCGCATACACGGCCGGATCATCGTAGACGCTGGCGCCGAAGAAGGGCTTCATCCAGGCGTCGATCGAATTCTCGCCGTTGTAGCTCAGCCAGTCCGACAGTCCGGCACCAGCCACCGCGGCGCGGAACACGTGCGTCTGCGTGGGCGCGAACATGCTCATGAAACCGCCGTAGCTCCAGCCGGTGATGCCGACGCGGCGCGGATCGACCGGGAAGTGCGCCTCGACCTGCTTCACCCCGGCGAGGATGTCGCGCAGATCGCCGTAGCCCATGTCGCGACGCACGGCCTTGGCGAAGCGCTCGCCTTGGCCGAAGCTGCCGCGCGGGTTGGGAAACAGCACGAAGTAGCCCATCGCCGACAGCGGCGCGCCACCGTAGTTCACGCCCGGCCAGCGTGGCTGCACCGCCCAGCTCGGGCCGCCGTGCACCGAGACGATCAGCGGGTAGCGCTGGTGCGGATCGTAGTTGGCTGGGTACAGCAGCCAGCCCTGCACATGGAAGCCCTGGTTGGTCCAGTGCAGCGATACCGACTTGCCCCACAGCGGGCGGATGCCGGCATTGACCTGCGTGAGCGCGCGCGGCGCGGCCAGCGCGGCGATGCCGCCATCGCTGGCGCGGCGCAGCGTGGTGGACCACACCTCGGGCGGCACCTCGAAGCTGCTCTGGATCCACGCCAGCGCATCGCCCTGCGCGGCCAGCGCCAGCGCCGACATCGCCGTGCCGTCACCCAGCGCGGCATGCACTGTGCGCAGCGGCTGCCAGCGGCCGTGACTGCCGTCGATGCGCAACGTGGCCAACTGGCTGGAGCCGCCGGCGAAGGCGTTGACCAGCAGTGCATGCGCGCCGGTCCAGGCGAACCAGCTCGGGGTGACGCCGATGCCCGGGGTCAGATCCGCCGGCGCGCCGCCCGTGGCGGGGACGAGGTACACGTCGCCGCCGGTGGCGCCCTGGTCGCTCATCAGCCCGCCGATGAAGGCGATGGACTTGCCATCCGGCGCGAAGCGCGGCAGCGCGATTTGCAGGCCATGCAGCGGCCCGGCCACGGTGTCGGGGTCCACCACGGCGCGTGGCGCGGCAGCGACGCGCGTCGGCTGCACGTACAGTTGCGCCACCCACCAGTGGTCGGCGCCGGGTGGCGTGGCCGCCACGTAGGCGATGCGCTGCGCGTGCGGCGCATAGTCGAATTCATAGACGAACAGTCCAGCGGGCGTGAGCAATTGCGGTGCGCCGCCCTGCGCCGCCACCTGCGCCACACGCTGGTGTTCGATATTGGTTTCTCCGATCACGCCCACCTGGGGTCCGGTCGAGGCCAGGGCGTCGGCACGGCGCGTGTCGCCGGGGATGTACAGAAAGCCCAGCGCGCGGCCATCCGGCGCCCAGCGCAGCGCGTGCACGAGGCCATCGAGATGGGTGATCTGATGCGGCTGCGCACCGGCGCGCGCCACATCCAGCAGCACGACGTCCTGTTGCGCGCGCTTGCCGCTGGCGCAGTCGGACAGGAACGCCAGCGTGTGTCCATCCGGCGCGAAGCCGGGCGCGGCGACGCCGCAGCCCTTGTGCTGGCCCGGCGCGGCGATGGCGCGCACCTCGCTGCCGTTGCCGTTGGCCAGGTACAGCCGCGCGCCGTCGGTGGTCTTCTCGACCCAGGCTAGATGCCGCGCGTGCGGCGAGATCGCCACCGCGGCAATGGCCTTGGCCGCGCCCAGCCGCGCCAGGATGGCATCCACCCGCGCCGAAACCGCGGCCGGAACCTCGGGTGGCGGGATCACATCGGCGGCCTGCGCCAGTCGGGGCGCGAAAGCCAGGCCCAGCAGCAGCGTGAACAGGCGCGATGGCAGTGACATGTCGGATCTCCGCGAAGACGTGCCGTGGTCGATCGAGCTTTGACAGCGGCGTGGGCGCGAGGTTGCATCGCATGGCCGGTGGCGACGGGTGTTGCCGTGCGCTACAGCGGGCGCGTGGCGTTGCGCGGGGCGCTGCTCGATACCGACGCGCTGGCCGAGTGCCGGCTTTGCCGACAACGACTGACCACGCAGCGTCGCTTTGTACGACGCGCTGATGCAGCGCCGAGCCCTCGCCGGCGGCGGTTCAACTATGCGGTGGTCTTGGGTATGGCTTACGGCCCCACTGCGGCGCTGGATCTGGTGGACGCGTGACGCGTACGCGCATCAGTACCCCGCGGCCAGGCCTGCCGGGCGTCTGCGATCGTTGGCACCTTCGATCATGCCGGTTTCCGGATTGACCAGGATCGCCTCGTCGGCGCCCCATGCGGGCACGACCTTGAACGTGTAGCCCATGTTCTGCAGGGCGGCCTGGGTGGTCGGCGTGAGATAGCCGGGTTCGACGAAGATGGCGTCCGGGTACCACTGCATGTGCATGCGCGGTGCATCCACCGCCTGCTGCATGTTCATGCCGAAGTCGACGACGTTGAGGATGCTCTCGAGCGTGGAGGAGATGATGGTCGAGCCACCCGGACTGCCGGTGACCATGAACACCTTGCCGTGCTTGAGCACGATGCTCGGCACCATCGAGGACAGCGGGATCTTGCCCGGCTGGATCTCGTTGACGTGGCCCTGCACCAGCCCGAAGGAGTTGGGCACGCCGGGCTTGGAGGTGAAGTCGTCCATGGTGTTGTTGAGGAAGAAGCCGGTGTTGCCGGCCATCATGCCGACACCGAACAGATAGTTGATGCTGTAGGTGACGCTGACCGCGTTGCCCTTGGCATCGAGCACGGAGTAGTGCGTGGTGTGCATGCCTTCGGCGGCGCCCAGGCTGCCCTTGACCTCGCTCGAGGGGGTGGCGCGGTCGGGCTGGATCTGGCTGCGGATGCGCGCGATGTTGGCGGTGGAGAGCAGGCGCTTGATCGGGTTGTGCACGAAGGCCGGATCACCGAGGTAGGTGTTGCGATCGGCGAAGGCGTGGCGTTCGGCCTCGGCCAGGACGTGCGTGGTCAGCACCGAGGCGTAGCCCCACTGGGCCAGCGGATAGCCATCGAGGATGCGCAGGATCTCGCACACCGTCTCGCCCGAGCTGGGCGGCGGCGGCGTCACCACCGTAGTGCCCTGGTAGCGGCATTCGATGGGCTTGGCCCACACCACCTTGTAGTCGCGGAAGTCCTTGAGGCTGAGGATGCCGCCGTGCTGCGCGCTGGCGGCGACGATGGCCCTGGCGATGGGGCCGTCGTAATAGGCCTTGCTGCCGCCCTGCGCGATCAATTCCAGCGTGTGCGCGAGCTCGGGCTGCTTCAACCGCTCGCCCGCTTTCCAGGGCTGGCCGTGGTTGAGGAAGATGGCGGCGACGTTGGGGTGCGCGGCGAAGTCCTTGCTGCGCGTGTCCAGGATCTTCACGTCGCCCGGCTGCAGCACAAAGCCGTCGCGCGCCAGCTTGATGGCCGGGGCCATCACCTGTTTCAGGCTCATCGTGCCGTATTTCTTCAGCGCCGCATCCAGGCCCATCACCGAGCCGGGTACGCCCACGCCCAGCCAGGTCTTGGTGCTGCGGCCGGGCACCACGTTGCCCTGCGCGTCCTGGAACAGCGTCGGCGTGGCCGCCAGCGGCGCGCGCTCGCGGAAATCGAGAAAGACGTTCTTGCCATTGGCCAGGTGGAGGGTCATGAAGCCACCGCCACCGATGTTGCCGCAGCAGGGATGCACCACGGCCAGTGCGTAGCCGACGGCGACCGCGGCATCCACCGCGTTGCCGCCTTGCTTGAGAATGTCCAGGCCCACTTGCGTCGCGTAATGCTGTGCGCTGACCACCATGGCGTGCTTGGCGAGCACGGGCTTGGCGTCCATCCATTCGGCCTGCGCGATGCCGCCGGCAGTACTGTCCAGCGCGGCGCTGGAGATCTGGGCGGAGGCCGCTGGCGCAGGATGCGCGGGCGCCGCATCGCGCGGCGCGGCGGCGGCCAGCGGGCTGGCCAGCAGGCCGCAGAAGAGGACGGTTAGGAGTCGATGCATGGGGCTCTCCTCGGTCGGTCGGGATTCAGATGCGGGTTGCGCAGATTACCGCCCTGCGCGCGATCAACTCGTGGTGGCCGCATGATGCTGCCACTACGCGGCAAGCGGCTCACTCCGTGCAACGATATTGCATCAGAGTGATGCTGCGACCGCTGTATTCACTCTGCTCCAGTACGGTCCAGCCCAGGTGCCGGTATAGGTCCACCTGGTCGAAGGTGTAGAGGTACAGCGCGGGCACGTGGCGGCAGGCGTGGTCCATCGCCGCGCGTGCCAGCTGGCGACCGAAACCGCGCCGGCGCCAGTCTGGCAACACCAGGATGTTGACCAGCCACGGGCCGAGGTCGGGACGTGTTGGCAGGTCGTGCGGCACGATGCTGGCGCAGCCCACGCGTTCGCCGTCGACGAGGCCGACAAAAAATCTGGGGATGGCAACGGCACGATCGAGGCTGTGTTGCAGATCGGCGCGGTTCTCGCGCCACACCGCTTCGTCCTCGATGCGCGCCCATTCTTGGTAGATCCAGCGGCCGACGATGGCGGCATCCTCGTGGTCGCGCAGTGGCTCGATATGCAGCGCCTCACCGCGTGGCGCGTCCGTGCCGCCGCTCATGCCGTGCTTTGCACGACGGCGCGGAAGGCGTGGCGCGCGGCTTCGAGCGTCTGTTCGATTTCGCTCTGTCCGTGTGCCGAGGACATGAAGCCGGCCTCGAACGCACTGGGCGCGAGGTACACGCCGCGCGCCAGCATGGCGTGAAAGAAGCGGCTGAACGCCGGGATGTCCGCGGCCGTGGCTGCGGCGTAGCTGTGCACCGGGCCGACGTGGAAGAACAGGCCGAACATGGCCGGCACATGGTTGCTGGTGAACGGCACGCCTTGCTCGCGTGCGAGCGTTTCGAATCCGGCGCAGAGGTGCATGGTCGTCTGCTCGAGCGCGGCGTGGAATCCGGGCCGCGCCACCAGCTCCAGCATGGCGAGTCCCGCCGCCATCGCCACCGGGTTGCCGCTGAGCGTGCCGGCCTGATAGATCGGCCCGGACGGTGCGATCTGTCGCATCAGTTCGCGACGGCCACCATAGGCGCCCACCGGCATGCCGCCGCCGATGATCTTGCCCAGCGTGGTCAGGTCGGGCGTGATCCCGTAGAGCTGCTGTGCGCCCCCGGGGGCCACGCGGAAGCCGGTCATCACCTCGTCGAAGATCAGCACGGCGCTGTATTGCGTGCACAGCGCACGCAGCGTTTCGAGGAATCCGGGCAGCGGCGGGATGCAGTTCATGTTGCCGGCCACCGGCTCGACGATCACACAGGCGATCTGCTGCCCATGTTCGGCGAACAGCGCGCGTGCGGCGTCGGTGTCGTTGTAGGGCAGGGTCAAAGTGAGATCGGCCAGCGCCTTCGGTACGCCTGGCGAGGAGGGCACGCCGAAGGTCAGCGCGCCCGAACCGGCCTTCACCAGAAAGCTGTCGCCGACACCGTGGTAGCCGCCCTCGAACTTGACGATGATGCTGCGCCCGGTGGCGCCGCGCGCCAGACGGATCGCGGCCATGGTCGCCTCGGTGCCCGAGTTGACCATGCGCAGCATTTCGATCGATGGCACCAGCCGCGTGATGGCCTCGGCCATCGCGACCTCCGCGGCGCAAGGTGTGCCGAAAGACAGTCCGCCGGCGACGGCGCGCTGCACAGCCTCGCGTACATGCGGGTGGTTGTGGCCGGCGATCATCGGGCCCCACGAGCCGACGTAGTCGATATAGCGCTTGCCTTCGACGTCCCAGAGGT
>NZ_LDOS01000001.1:790000-1007500 GCF_002077135.1 Metallibacterium scheffleri
GGAAGGCAAAAACAGCCAGGAGGTTGGCTTAGAAGCAGCCACCCTTTAAAGAAAGCGTAATAGCTCACTGGTCGAGTCGGCCTGCGCGGAAGATTTAACGGGGCTAAGCGATGTACCGAAGCTCGGGGTGCACACATCGTGTGCGCGGTAGAGGAGCGTTCCGTACGCCTGCGAAGGTGTGTCGTAAGGCATGCTGGAGGTATCGGAAGTGCGAATGCTGACATGAGTAACGATCATGCGGGTGAAAAGCCCGCACGCCGAAAGCCCAAGGTTTCCTTGCGCAACGTTCATCGGCGCAGGGTGAGTCGGCCCCTAAGGCGAGGCAGAAATGCGTAGTCGATGGGAAGCGGGTTAATATTCCCGCACCGCTCGTCATTGCGATGGGGTCACGGAGAAGGCTAGGTGTACCGGGCGTTGGTTGTCCCGGGGAAAGGCGGTAGGTGGAACCCTTAGGCAAATCCGGGGGTTCATACACCGAGCACCGAGACGAGTCCCGCATGGGACGAAGTCACTGATGCCACGCTTCCAGGAAAAACCTCTAAGCTTCAGATGACGACGACCGTACCGCAAACCGACACAGGTAGGCAGGGTGAGAATCCCAAGGCGCTTGAGAGAACTCGGGTGAAGGAACTAGGCAAAATGGTACCGTAACTTCGGGAGAAGGTACGCCCGTGGCTGTGGTGACGTGCGTCACTGAGCAGCTGCGGGTCGCAGTGAACTGGCCGTTGCGACTGTTTATCAAAAACACAGCACTCTGCAAACACGAAAGTGGACGTATAGGGTGTGACGCCTGCCCGGTGCCGGAAGGTTAATTGATGGGGTCAGCGCAAGCGAAGCTCTTGATCGAAGCCCCGGTAAACGGCGGCCGTAACTATAACGGTCCTAAGGTAGCGAAATTCCTTGTCGGGTAAGTTCCGACCTGCACGAATGGCGTAACGACAACGGCGCTGTCTCCACCCGAGACTCAGTGAAATTGAAATCGCTGTGAAGATGCAGCGTTCCCGCGGCAAGACGGAAAGACCCCGTGAACCTTTACTATAGCTTCACGCTGAACGTTGAGTTCGTCTGTGTAGGATAGGTGGGAGGCTTTGAAGTGTGGTCGCCAGATCGCATGGAGCCAACGTTGAAATACCACCCTGATGTGCTTGACGTTCTAACCTCGACCCGTGATCCGGGTCAGGGACCGCGTGTGGTGGGTAGTTTGACTGGGGCGGTCTCCTCCCAAAGAGTAACGGAGGAGCACGAAGGTGCGCTCAGCACGGTCGGACATCGTGCACTGTGTGCAAGGGCATAAGCGCGCTTGACTGCGAGATCGACGGATCAAGCAGGTACGAAAGTAGGTCCTAGTGATCCGGTGGTTCTGTATGGAAGGGCCATCGCTCAACGGATAAAAGGTACTCCGGGGATAACAGGCTGATACCGCCCAAGAGTTCATATCGACGGCGGTGTTTGGCACCTCGATGTCGGCTCATCACATCCTGGGGCTGTAGTCGGTCCCAAGGGTATGGCTGTTCGCCATTTAAAGTGGTACGCGAGCTGGGTTCAGAACGTCGTGAGACAGTTCGGTCCCTATCTGTCGTGGGCGTTGGAGATTTGAGGGGGGCTGCTCCTAGTACGAGAGGACCGGAGTGGACGTTCCGCTGGTGTTCGGGTTGTCTCGCCAGAGGCATTGCCCGGTAGCTATGAACGGAAGTGATAACCGCTGAAAGCATCTAAGCGGGAAGCACGCCCCAAGATGAGATCTCCCGAGCCTCAAGGCTCCTGAAGGACCCAGGTAGACGACCTGGTTGATAGGCGCGATGTGTAAGCGCAGCAATGCGTTCAGCTTACGCGTACTAATGATCCGCGCGGCTTGATCATATAACCCCAAAGTGCTTCGCCTCGGCGTCACGCCGACCCAGAGTCACACTTGTCACTTCCCACCCCCTGCCGGGCCGGCGCTCTGAGCGCCGCCCGCTCCCCCTCCTTGGCGGCTACAGCGGTGTGGTCCCACCCGATCCCATCCCGAACTCGGAAGTGAAACGCACCTGCGCCGATGGTAGTGTGGCTCTAGCCATGCAAGAGTAGGTCACCGCCAAGGTCTTCATACCCCCAACGGGCCGATCAGTCGATCGGCCCGTCGGCTTTGGGGAAGATCACTTGGCCTGTGTCACCTTGTCAGGCTTTCCTTTCGAATAATGCAAAATGCAGGTTCACGCAAAGCCCCGGGGTATTATCGGTGAGCGTGAGTTCGGCATCGTGGAGCTCAGCCACGGCACGCACAAGCGCCAGACCTAGGCCATTGCCCGGTGTATGCCGGCTGCGGTCCAGGCGCCGAAACGGCTGCAATACATCGTCGCGATCTGCAATCGGGATGCCTGGACCGTTATCAGCAACACTGGCGATGACGCTTTGCGCCACGCGATGAATTTTCAGTTGAATGCGTGCCCCCTCGGACGTATGCCGGATCGCGTTCTCGATCAAATTGACAAAAGCTTGCACCAGCAGTTCGCGATCACCCAGCACCACGATGTTGGGCTGCAGGCTGAGATCGAGATGGCGGCCCTCGGCTTCGGCCACCGGTGAATAAGCGTCGGCCAATTCGGTGAGCAAGGCGCCGAGATCAATAGCGACAAAATCTGCACGGGCTTCGCCTGATTCCACACGTGCGATGCGCAGCAAGGCCTGAAAGATCAGCAGCAGCTCATCGATTTCCTGCAGGGCATCCTCGAGCAGAGTGTCAAGTTCGATACCCGTTGCGGGTGGGTGCGCGCGCGCTGATTCCAATCTGCGGCGCAGATGCGTCAGTGGCGTGCGCAAATCATGCGCGATATCTGCGCCGATACGCCGCATTTCACCCAGCAGCGTCTCGATGCGCTTCAGCATCTCGTTGACGGTTTGCGCGATACGGTCGAATTCGTCGCCGTTGCCGCGTACCGGCATGCGCCTGGACAATTGTCCGGCGCTGATGGCCGCAGCGGTGTCACTCATGGCCGAGACACGACGCAGCATGCGCCGGCCGATCAGCGCACCCAGCGCCAGTGCAATACCGACGGTCAGCAGCAGGACGCCGGCGAAGGCGCGCCCGTAGCTCGCTTCAAGCTCGTCGATGTAGGTGCGATCGCGGCCGACCACGAGCAAATCGCCCTGCGCAGTGCCAAGGGCAAGCAGCGTCAACGTATGCACGGGGGCAAGATGCCCCGTCGGTGATGGGCGCGCGCGAAATGGGCGATGCCACCAGCCCGGACCCGGCGGCCGCCAGGCGAGATTGCCCGCCAGACGCTGGCCATTGGGCGCGAACAAGGCGTACCAGCGCGGTAGCGGAGTATGCAGGTCCACGCGTTGCTCGATTTCGCTGCGCAGCGCAGATGCACCGAAATGCGAGGCCAGCGAGGCCAGATCCAGTGCATCCGTGCGAATATCCTCATGCAGGCGCTCGCGCACGTTGCGGGTCACACTCACGTACAGCGCACCCGCCATCAGCAGCGAGGCCAGCGCAAACAGACCCGCCAGCAGCAGGCTGAGGCGAAAGAAACTGCTGGATTTATTCGCTGACGCCGTCGACACGCACGCGATATCCGTAGCCGCGGACGGTTTCGATCAGCTCACTACCATTCCAGCCACGATCGATCTTGGCGCGCAGTCGCGACATATGGGTTTCGACGACGCTGGTGCGCGGATCGAAATGGAAATGCCAGACCTGCTCCAGCAGCATGGTGCGTGTCACCACTTTGCCGGCATGGCGCATGAGACTTTCCAGCAGGCGGAACTCGGTCGGGGTGAGATCCATTGTCTCGCCGTTGCGAGTGACGGTGCGGCTGGCCACATCCAGCCGCAATGGGCCGGCCTCGAACGTGGTTTGTACTGCGGCCAGTGGCGGGCGACGACCCAATGCCTGCAGGCGCGCGACCAGTTCGGTGAACGCGAACGGTTTGCCGAGGTAGTCATCGGCACCGGCGTTGAGTCCCTCGACACGTTGCGGAGTCTCGATCAGCGCCGTGAGCATGATGATTGGCGAACGCAGGTCGGCCGCGCGCAGTGCCTTGACCAGGCCAAGACCATCCAGTTTGGGCAACATGCGATCCACCACCAGCGCATCAAACGCACCTTGGGTCGCCATGAACAAACCTTCGTGGCCATCGTCGGCAGTTTCGACGTGATAGCCCTCTTCTTCGAGCCCGCGCGCGATCCAGTCGCGGGTCTCGCCATCGTCCTCAACCACCAGAATACGCATGGAACACCTCGAAATGCCGGAACGTTGCGCCGACTGGCGCTGGGCGTGTCAATTGTTGCTGGCGATCAACACGCGGCCTTTCACGGACTCGACCTTCCAGATCTGGTTGCTGCCCGCATTATCGACCGTGAAGGACCAGAGTGGCCGGGAACCCTCGTACCGTAGGCGGGCAGTCGTGACCATGCCGTAGGGCGAGACGCGACGCAATGCTTGGACAAGATCGAGCGACGGGCGTTCCCCGCGCACCGCCTGCATCTCATCGTCGTGCAGCCAGCGCTGCCAGTGACTTTGCCAACGCAGGTCAAGCAGGGTGCCATCCTTGCGCGCCATGAGCACCACAGCCAGACGCCGGGGTGCGACCGTGGTCACGCTGAGCACGCGGGCGCCGTGGCGGCAAGCGCTGTTCAGCGCCACCGCATAACCGCCGCTGGTCATTTCGGCGCGCTGCACGATGAACGCGATCGAGGGCGCATCGGCAGCTTTTGGCGCGCAGCCGGCGGTCGCGGCGGCGTGAGCATGGAGCAGCATGCCAAGCCAGTGCAGCCAACTGACCAGAATATGAACCATGAAAACCCCGCGCAGACTGCGACCACGATGCCGTAGGACTGCCTACGCTGACGCGTCGTACGCATTACTTTTTCGACATCCTGCGGCGGCTTGTCGCGCGCACAGGGCAGTTGATCCGGGTCAAGTCACCGGAGGCGTGCGCAGCCGAGACTGGCTGCAGCGGGTGCAATCGCGCCCGCGACCTCGATACCAAGCCACAACTATCCAGGAGACCGCATGAAAAAGACCCTGATTACCACCGTCCTGCTGGCCGGCTTGAGCCTGTCGGGTGCGGGCTTCGCACAAGTTGCCACTCCGTGGGTCGTGCGCTTTGGCGCCCACACGGTGGACCCGAAATCCAACAATGGCAGTCTGGTCGGTGGCACCTTGGCGGCCCGCGTCAGCAGCGATACCAAACCAACCTTCAGCGTTGAATACATGTTCAACAAGAACCTGGGCTTGTGGGTGCAGGCGGCATGGCCGTTCGAACACGAAATCAAGCTCAACGGCGTCAAGGCCGGCACCACCAAGCAATTGCCACCGACGATCACATTGAACTGGCACTTCATGCCCGACAGTGCGATCTCGCCGTTTCTGGGCGCTGGTCTGAACATGACTCATTTCTTCAGCACGCGTACTTACGGCCCATTGGCCGGTGCCAGCCTGAAGGTCGACAACAGCTACGGATTGGCTGCGCATGCCGGTGTGGATTTCCGACTCGGCGAACGCTGGCTGGCCACGGCTGACCTGTACTGGATCGACATCCAGCCAGACGTCAAGGTCAATGGTGCCAAGGTCGGCACGGTGAAGATCGATCCGCTGGTTTACGGGATGAGCCTCGGCTACCGCTTCTGAACCATGCGCGGCGCGATGAGCAGGCGGCCGTTGCCAGGCCCCCGGTCGTTTGTTGTCGCGCCGCGACGTGCGCTTCAGCGCTGGCAGTGCGGGCAATAGAAACTGCTGCGCTGGCCCAAGGTGATCATGTTGACCGTGTGGCCACAGCGCTTGCACGGCAGACCGGCGCGGCCGTACACCGTGAGTTCCTGCTCGAAGTAGCCGGGCAATCCGTCGGGCGAGATGAAATCGCGCAGCGTGGTGCCGCCGCGGGCAATCGCATGCTCGAGGATGCGCTTGACCGCATCCGCCAGTGCCGCACATCGTGCCCGGCTCACGCGCCCGGCAGCACGCAGCGGATGGATGCCGGCCGTGAACAGGGCCTCGGCCGCGTAGATGTTGCCCACACCCACCACGATGCGTTGATCCATCAAAAATGTTTTGATCGGTGCGCTGCGGTCATGCGCGCGGCGCCACAAATAGTCGCCATCGAAATCCGCCGCAAGTGGCTCCGGGCCGAGTTCTGCCAGCAGCGGATGCAGCGTGCCAGGCGCTTGCCACAGCAGACAGCCGAAGCGGCGCGGATCGGTGTAGCGCAGCACGCGCCCGGTATCCAGGAGCAGGTCGTAGTGATCGTGTGAACCGACGGGCACGCCCGGCGCCAGGACGCGCAGCGCGCCTGACATGCCCAGATGAATCAGCGCGCTGCCTGCCTGCGTGTGCAGCAGCAGATATTTGGCACGGCGCTCGATGGCGCCGATCCGCTGTCCCGGCAGGACACGCTCGATGGCTGCCGGGATCGGCCAGCGCAAATCCGCGCGGCGCAGGACCACGTTCAGCACGCGCCTGCCCTCGACGTGGGGCTGCAGGCCGCGGCGTGTGGTTTCGACTTCAGGGAGTTCCGGCATGCGCGGGTGATTGCGTGTTGTCAGCACCGAGGTAGGGACTGTAGCGTGCCGAGATCAATGCCACGCGGCCATCGGGTATCTGCACATAGCGCAGCGGCGCCAGTGGCGTCAGGCCGCCGAAGGCCAGGCGCGTGTCGTCCAGCCACAGTACCGCCAACGGCGGGGCCAGCCCGAGGCGATGCGCATGCACGACCTGCGCCGGCAGCCAGCGCGACACCGGTGCGGCGGCGATTTGCGTCAGCGCAGCGAGTGGTGCGGAAGCCGCACGCCGTGGTGGTGTGCCTTGCAGCCACCAGGTGCCGTCGAGCTTGACGAAGCGCTGCATGGCCATGCCGGGCAATTGCAGCGCGATGCGCTTGATCGCTCGCGGTGCCAGCGCCAGGAGACGTTGCGCATCGTGCTGTGCCTGTTGCTGACGCCACGACCAGCCAGCCGCGGCCAACAGTGCCGCAACGACAACCAACAGCAGGACGCGCGCGCGCAGGCGTCGTTGCATCAACGGCGCCGCCTGCGCAGCCACAGCGCACTGGCCAGCGCCAGCAGCAACAGCGGCAGCGCGATCAGCGTCAGGGTCAGTGCGTTCAGGCCGCGCTGGCCGATGTTCAGGTGACGGTCGGGAGCGGTGCGCGGTGGCAAGTGCACCAGCGTATCGTCGCCCAGCAGCCAGTCGAAAATGCGCGCGCCCAGCGCCGCATTGCCGCCATTGCCGAGAAAGGTATTGGAGAGGAAATCGCCGTCGCCGATCACCACCACGCGCTGCTCCGTGTGCAGCGGATTGGCCGACAGCCGCGTCAGCGTGAAACCGAAATCCAGCGGACCGCGCAGGTCGCCGGCGCTGGCCGCATAAGCCGGCGCTGCGCCAACGCCAGCCGCGGCGGTGTAGCTCTGTGGCGAGGACACCAGCAGTGGCGTGTACTTCCAGTTGCCTTGCGTGCGAGCCAATGCGACGACGCCGGGGAAAGCGGTGTCCAACGCGAAGTCGCGCGTGATCGGATCGGGCGGATAGTGACTGACCACGAGCACGCGCGGATCGCGCACGCCGGCTGCAGCGCCGCTGGGGTCGATGATCTCGCCAGGCAGCGCGCGGATGCCGAGCTCTTTCGCCAGTGGTGCCAGGCCGAGATGTTCGCTGCCCGGATCCGTCAGCCACAACAGATTGCCGCCGTCATGCAACCAATGCACCAGCGCCTGTGTCGCGCCCGGCGCCAGTTGCGCCAGTGGACTGGCCAGCACCACCAGATTGGCGTTCTGCGGCACGCTGGCCACCTGCGCGAAATTCAGCGGCAGCGCACGCACGCCTTGCGCCGCCATCTGCGCCATGAAACTGCCGAGGTCCGCGTTGGCGCGGCCATCGGCGCTGCGCTCGCCGTCACCGGTGACGAACGCGACCAGGCGCGTGCCGCCACGCGCCAGATCCGCCAGCGCGTCAGTAAAGCTCTGATCGGACAATTGCGTCAGGTGCAGGCTGCGATCGCCATAGCGCAACACCAGTTCGCCATCGACGCTGATGCCGGCGGCGCGAATCGCGGCGGGATCAGTGGCCGGATCGATGAAGCGCAACGTCAGATCCGGCTTGTAGCGCTGGTAACGCGCGATGAAGCCGCTGATGGTCGCGCGCAAAGCGCTGCCCGGGTCGACATAGCTGGTGACCTGCAGCGGCTGTTTGAGTTCGTGCAGCACTGCGATGCTCTGCGGCGCGATGCTGGCACGCGCAGCGTATGTCCAGTCCCAGCTCGTGGCGTAGCACGTGCTCAGATAGCCCAGTGCCGCCGCCGCGAGCAGCAGCAGTGTGTAGAACAGCAGGCCGTCGAGACGTGCGCGCATCAGCCGAGCTCCCGTTCGCGGCCGAGGCGGTGCGTGGCGATGCTCAGCGCCAGCGCAATCAGAATGCCGAAATACGCGAGGTCGTCGGTGCTGACCCAGCCGCGCAGCAGCGGCTGCAAATGCGTGGGCAGGCTGATCCAGCCCAGCACAGGTCCGGCCAGTTGCGGCGCGCGTCCTTGCGCCACGCCGGCCCACAGCGCCAGCGTCAGTGCCAGTGCCAGCGCCGCCGCCAGTGGCGGTTGCCGTGTGTAGCTGGAGCAGGCCACGCCCACCGCGAGCAGCCCGGCCAGCAGCAGTGCGATGCCCAGCGTGGCTGCGGCCAGCTTGCCCCAATCCAGATGCGTCGCCGGCGCCAGCAGCAAGGGCAGCAGCACGACCAGCGCCAGCAGCGCCCACAGCCACAATAGCTGCGCCAGATACTTGCCCAGCACGATGCTGCGCGCCGGCAGGCCTTGCGCCAGCAGCAGCGCCAGCGTGCCGGCGCGGCGTTCGCCCGCCAGGGCCTGCATGCTCAGCAGCGGCACCAGCAGCAACGCGATCTCGGCGAATTGCGCCAGCAGCGGCACCGCGACGATATCGGTGATGCCGGGCGCGGCCGGCAATAGCGCGAGGCGGTCCTGCGCATCCAGGATTGCGCCCACGGCGAGCAGTTCGTTCCAGCCCAGCCAGGCCAGAACCGCCGCGGCCAGCAGCCATGGCCACGGACGCAGCAGCAGGCGGCGCAGTTCCAGGCGCAGTACCGCCAGCAGGCTCATGCAGCGTGCTCGCTGCCGCTGGCGGCGATATCCATGAACACACGCGCCAGCGGCGGCGTGGCCGGCTCCAGCCCGAGCAGGGCCAGATTGGCGCCGACCAGGGTGCGCACCAGCAGCGCGGCATCCGCGTCACGATGCAACTGCACACGCACGTGCTGCGTGTCCTCGATCTCGATTGCTGCGGCCAGTGCGTTCAGCGCGGCGCGTGCCGGCTCGGCCTGATTCACGCCGAGCGTCACGCGCCAGGCCGCTGCGCCGGTATGCAGCGGCGCGTCGTGGCGCAGTTCGCCTTGATGCAGGATCGCCACGCGCGTGCACAGCGCGGTGACCTCGGCCAGCAGATGCGTGGACAACACGATCGCGGCGCCCGCGGCGGCGCGTTCGCGCAGCAGCACGCGCAGATTTTCGGTTTGCACCGGATCCAGGCCGGTGCCGGGCTCGTCGAGGATCAGGACATCAGGCTGATGCAACAACGCGCAGGCCAGGCCGACGCGCTGGCGCTGGCCCAGCGACAACTGCGCGCACAGGCGCTTGGCCAGCGGCGCCAGATCCAGGCGCAGCAGCAGGGTGTCGCGCGGCGCGCTCAGCGCCGCGCCGCGCAGGCCGCGCAGTGCGCCGTGCGCATCCAGTTGCTCGCGCACCGTGAGCTCCGGCCAGAGCGGCGCATGCTCGGGCAGATAGCCGATGTGGCGGCGCGCGCATTGCGGAACTTCACCCAGATCGGCGCCATTCAGTTCCACGCGTCCGTTACTCGGCGCGAGGATGCCGGCCATCAGCATCAGCGTGGTGGTTTTGCCGGCGCCATTGACCCCGAGCAGGCCCAGTACCTCGCCCGCGGCCAGATGCAGCGTGGTGGGCTTGAGCACCATGCGGCCGGCGCGGCGGCGGCTGACCGCATGCAGGGCGAGCCTGGGTGGGAGCGACGACATGGGACGGATTGTCACGGGCAGACGCCGCGCACTGCAACCGTGCTGGCAGGTAAGGCGCGCGGGGTCTAGACTTTGCACTCTTTGCGATTGCGTGATTTTTCCATGTTCGACAGCTTGCTCAACTTTTTCGCGCACGGCCTTGTCAATGCCGGTCTCGGCAGTATGGCGATCTACCTGTTGGTGGTGACACAACTGACCATTCTCTCGGTCACGCTGTACTTGCATCGCAGCCAGGCGCACCGCGGCGTGGATTTCCACCCGCTCATCGCGCACTTCTTCCGTTTCTGGGCCTGGTTGACCACGGCCATGGTCACCAAGCAATGGGTGGCGGTACACCGCAAGCACCACGCCCGCGTCGAGACCGCGGATGATCCGCACAGCCCGATGGTGTTCGGCATCAAACGCGTGTTCTGGCAGGGCGTGGAGCTGTATCGCGTTGCTGCCAATGACAAGGCGATCGAGGAAAAGTACGGACGCGGCACGCCGGACGACTGGATCGAACGCCATCTGTATGCGCGCTTCCCGGATGCCGGCCCGACCTTGCTGGCGCTGCTCAGCGTCGCGCTGTTCGGTTTCTGGGGGTTGGCCATCTGGGCCATCCAGATGCTGTGGATTCCATTCTGGGCGGCCGGTTTCGTCAATGGACTCGGTCATTACTGGGGCTACCGCAACTTCGAGTCGGCGGATACCTCGACCAATCTTTCGCCGTGGGGTCTGTGGATCGGCGGCGAAGAGCTGCACAACAACCACCATGCGTTTCCAAGCTCGGCCAAGTTCGCGCTGCGCAAGTTCGAGGTCGACATCGGCTGGGTGGTGATTCGCTGCCTGCAGGCGCTGCGCCTGGCCAAGGTGTTGCGTGTCGCGCCTTCGCTCGATGTGCGCCCCAACGTGCATCTGCCTGATTCCGAAACACTCAGGGCCGTGCTCACGCATCGCTTCCATGCGCTCACCGATTACTACCGGCAGGTGATCATGCCGACGCTCAGGGACGAAGCAGCGCAGGCCAGCGAGTGTGTGCGCGGCGTGCCGGCCAAGCTGCGCCGCGCGCTGGCCGACGGCGGACGCTGGCTGGATGGTGAAGGCCGCGCGCGCATGCAAACGCTGATCGAGCGTCGCCCGACTTTGCGCACCGTCGTTGAATTTCGTGCGCGGTTGTTGGCAGCCCTTGATCAGCGTGTGCCCGAGCAGGCGCTGAAGAATCTGCAGCAGTGGGTGCGCGAGGCCGAAGCCAGCGGCATCTCGGTGTTGCAGCAGTATGCCGCGCGCCTGAAGGCCTACGCGCTGCCGGCCTGACCAGGCGCGCGCACCAGCGCCGCGCAGATCGTTGCTGTTAGCATGCGCCGCGATTGAACGGGTGCATCGGTATGCGGCAACTGATCCAGCGATTGCGTGGCACGCGCGAACACGCCAAGACCACCGTCGACGCATCCACACACGGCGCGGTACTACTCGCATCGGGCATTTCCCTGCGTGGCGGCTTGCAGACCGATGCCCTGGCCGCGCAGCAAGGTGAACCGCTGCTGCGCGAGATCGCGCGCCGCGCCCTGGCCACCCAGCCGGCCGCGCTAATCGTCAGCGTGCCCGCCGATGACCACACGGCGCTGGAAGTCGTCTTGCACGGCCTGCCGCTGCGCTGTCTGCCGGTGCGCCGCGGCATGGCGCAGGGCGCGGCTTTGCGCGCAGCGCTGGCGGTCTTGCCGCATGCCTGCGCAAGCGTGCTGCTCGTGCCGTGCGATCGCGCCGCCACCGATCCGGGCACCCTGGATCGCATGCTCGCAGCCTGGCGCGAACAACCCGCGCGCGCCGTGGCGTTGCGCAACGCTGACCGGATGCCCGGCTTGCCGGCGCTGTTGCCGCGTGCCTGGTGGCACGGTCTGGATGCGGCCAATGGCCTGGCGCTGCGCAACCTGTTACAGGCGCGCACGACGGAAGTCGAATGGCTGGATGCCAGCATGGCAGCCGCCTGCGACACGGAGCCCGTGCGTGACGGTCAGGGCGTGAACGGCAGCAACGGCTGCGTGAGCACGTAAATCAGGCCGTTGTCGGCTGGAACGGCCGCGCCGCGCACCGGCGCGTCGCCAGCCAGCAATGGTCCGCCGATCGCCTGCAACTGCACGCTGTTGCCGGCCAGCGCGCGCGGCGCCTGCCCGATCCGCGCCGTGCCGGGGGCCACGTGCCCCGGCACCAGATGGTGCGCCAGCCAGTCGCGCAGCGCCGGCAGCTGTGCTGCGCGAAACGGTGGCAGCGGCAATGCGACGGTGGCATCGTCGGGCGCGAACAGCGTCCAATGGCCTTGCCGCAGACGTGCATCCAGCCCACTTGCCTTGAGTGCGGCAGCGAAGCGCGACAGCTCCGGCCGTGCAGCCAAAGTGGCCGCGACATCGGCTGCCGGCGCGGAAAAACTCAGCAACAAGCCCAGCAGCAGGGCACTGGCGACAGGGATACGACGCATGGCGCATGCCTCACGAAATGATTACGGCACCCAGCCTAGCCGCAGTCGCCCCGCGCCGCGAGTGCGCTGCGGCGCGCGCTCATTGCGACGTGAATTCCTGCTCGAACATCGCATAGGTGGTGCGCTGCATGCCCAGCGCGGCGTAAGTGCGTTGCGCGTGCGTATTGTCCTGCTCGACATAAAGACGCAAACCCACGGCGCCGGCGTTGCGTGCGCGTGCTTGTGTGGCTGCGTGCAAGGCGCGATAGACACCGCCGCGACGTGCTTCGGGCAATACGTAGACACTCTGGATCCAGCAGAAGTCGCCGCCGCGCCAGTCGCTCCATTCATAGGTGACCATCAGCGTGCCGGCGCGCGTGCCGGCGCGTTCGGCGATCAGATAAAACCCGCGTGCCGGCTGCGCCAGCAGCGTGCGCACGCCGTGCGCCAGACGCGCCGGGTCGAGCTGCTTGTGCTCGGTTTCCAGCGCCATCGCCGCGGCGCAATCGACCAGAAAGGCGTGGTCACCGGACGTTGCATCGCGGATGAGGAGTTGTGCGTCGTGCATCATGGTCCTGGTTCCGGTTTGGGTTGGCGCCGTCGCGAAGCGCCGAGTTTGCGGGTCAGCGTATTGCGGCCGAGGCCCAGCGCGGCGGCGGCATTCTGGCGATGGCCCTGGTTCAGCTCCAGCGCCACCTCCAGCAAGGTGCGATCGAGCGCGGCGCGTGCTTGCGCGTGCAGACGGGCCGCGTCGCCGGAAGTCAGCGCGGTGCGTGCCCACGCGGCCAGCGCATGCGTCCAGTCCGCGCCGGTCAGTACCGGTGGCGCACCGCCACTGCCCAGATCCTGCGGCTGGATTTCCCGGCCCGGTGCGATCACCGCCAGGCGCCGGCACAGGTTTTCCAGCTGGCGCACGTTGCCGGGAAACTCCATCTGCGTCAGCGTGCGCAGCGCGGCGCTGGAAAAGCGCTTGGGCGGCAGTTTGAGCTCGAGTGCCGCGTTGCCGAGGAAATGCCGCGCCAGCAACGCGATGTCCTCGCGCCGCTGCGCCAGCGGCGGCAGTTCGATGCGCACCACGTCGAGCCGGTGCAGCAAATCGGCGCGAAAACTGCCGGCGGCGACTTTGGCCGCGAGATCCTGGTGCGTGGCCGTGAGCACGCGTACATCGCTGCGCAGCAGCTCGCGGCCACCGACGCGGTAGTACTCGCCTCCGGCCAGCACGCGCAGCAGGCGCGTCTGCAGCGCCAGCGGCATGTCGCCGATCTCGTCCAGGAACAGCGTGCCACCGGCAGCCTGCTCGAAACGTCCGGCGTTGCGCCGCAGCGCGCCGGTGAAGGCCCCGGCCTCGTGGCCGAACAGTTCGCTCTCCAGCAGCTCGGCCGGAATCGCGGCCGTGTTCAGCGCCACGAACGGACGCAGGCGGCGAGCGCTTTCTTCGTGCAGCGCGCGCGCAACCAGCTCCTTGCCGGTGCCGGTGGCGCCGGTGATCAGCACGGTCAGATCGCTGGCGGCGATGCGCCCGATCAGGCGAAACACCTCGCGCATGACCGCGCTCTGACCCAGCAGCGGATGCGCCGGCGCCGGTTCGGGTGCAGCCTCGCCCGACGCGGGTGCCAGCGCACGACGGATGCTGGCGATCGCCACATCCAGATCAAACGGCTTGGCCAGGTAATCGATGGCCCCGGCGCGATACGCCGCCGCGGTGCTGGCGATGTCGGTGTAGGCGCTCATGACCAGCATTGGCACGCTGGCGCCGCGCGCGGCGAGCGCGTCGAGCAGCGTGCAGCCGTCACCATCGGGCAGGCGCAGGTCGCTGAGGATCAGGCCCGGCAGCGCGCCGTCCAGCGCGGCACGTGCGCTGCCCAGATCAGCGAATGTGCGCACCGCGAAGCCCGCTTGTTCGAGCGCGCGTGCCAGCACGGTGCGCAGCGCGCGGTCGTCCTCGACGATCCAGATCAGCGCCGCGCTCACGACGCGGCCCCGGCCTGCGGCAGACGCAGCACGAACTGGCTGCCTGGATCGGCAGGCGCGTAGTCCAGTTCACCGCCGTGCTCGCGCGCGATGGCGCGCGCCAGCGCCAGGCCCAGCCCGGTGCCGTCGCTGTGTCCGGATACCCACGGCTCGAACAGGCACGCGCGCAGTTCGGGTGCCACGCCGTTACCGTCGTCATGCACTTCGATGCGCAGCACGCGGTGGCCGCCGGGCAGGCGCGTGCCGATTTCGGCGCGCGTGCGCAGGATCAGCGTGCGCGCGCCGGCTTCTTGCGCGTTGCGCGCCAGATTCAAGAGCAATTGCAGGATGCGCTCCGCGTCACCTTGCGCCGGTGGCAGGCTGGGGTCGTAATCGCGCAGCACGCGTGGCGCATCGGGTTGCACGGCCAGCAATGCGGCGACGCGCTGCAGCGGCTCATGCACGTCAAAGGCGCACTGGCTGGCCGTGCTGGGCGGGCGCAGCAGGCGCGCGGCGAGCGCCGCGAGGCGGTCAGCCTCCTCGCGGATCAGGCAGGCCAGCTCGCGCTGCGCGGGCGCCGCGGCATCGCGTTCCAGCAATTGCGCCGCGCCGCGCATGCCGGCCAGCGGATTCAGCAATTCGTGCGCGAGCGTGCGCAGGCCGCGGCCGTAGTCCGCGCCGCCGGCAGTCGCGGCGGGCGGCAATTCCAGCAGCAGTGCGCCATCGGCCAGTGGTTGCAGCAGCGCTTCGGCCGGCGCCTGCAGCAACGGCGTGCTGCCGAGCATGATCTCGCGCAAATGCAGACGCCGGCGTTCGCGCAGACAGCGCTGCGCGGCATCGAGCAGGCCGGGCGCCAGTTCGGCCAGCGCGACGCCACGGCTGCGCGCGAGGCTGCGCCCGATGCGCTCGTCCAGCGCCGGATTGGCCCAGCGCAGGCGCAAGTCGGCATCGAACACGCCCAGTCCGGTGGCCATGTGTTCGCACAGGGTGTGCACGTCGGCGGTAAACATTGCACCAGTTTAGAGCAGTCGTAAGAACCGCCCGTGAGCGTTTGGTGCTGATATGGATCTGTCATCCGCGCGCACAGGGGCAATTGGAGAATAATCGCGTAAACGCCGCCACCATCCGCCATGCATATTCTCGACACGACATTGTTCTATGCGCCGCACAGTGGCGGAGTGAAGCGTTATCTGCATGAAAAGCGACGCTGCTTGACGCAGATGGATGGCATCAGCCACACGCTGCTGGTACCGGGCCCGCGCGATGCGCTGATCGCAGGTGGCATCGCCACGTTGGCATGTCCGCGGCTGCCCGGACGCGCCGGCTACCGCTGGCCTCTGCGCCGCAAGGCATGGCGCGATGCATTGCTGACACTGGCGCCGGACGTGATCGAGGTGGGCGACCCGTATCTGCCTGCCGTGGCCAGCATCGAGGCCGCCGCGCGCATGGGCATCCCCGCGCTAGCGTTCGCGCATTCCGATCTGCCGCGCCTGCTCGGGCGATACTTGGGTCGATCCGGTGTGCGTGGCGCCGAAGCCTGGCTGCGACGCTTGTATGCGCGCTTCGATGCGGTGCTGGCGCCGAGCCGGGTCATTGCTGCGCGGCTGGCCGCAGCCGGCATCGCGAATATCGAGGTGCAACCACTGGGCGTCGATGCCGAGGCATTTCACCCCGCGCGCGCCGACGCGGATCTGCGCGCCGAACTGGGCCTGCCCGCGCGCGCGCGCCTGCTGCTGTTCGCCGGGCGTCTGGCGGCGGAGAAGAACATTCCCATGCTGCGCGCTGCCGTGGGCCGACTGGGCGCGCCGTATCACCTGCTGCTGGTCGGTGGCGCGACCGCGCGGCGCCTGGATGCGCATACCACGGTGCTGCCCTACGAGCCTGACACGGCGCGCCTGGCGCGTCTGTACGCCAGTTGCGACGCGCTGCTGCACGCCGGCACGCAGGAGACCTTCGGCATGGTGGTGCTGGAAGCCTTCGCCTGCGCGCGTCCGGTCGTAGCGGTCCCGGCTGGCGCCTTGCCCGAACTGGTCGATGCCGAGGTCGGCGTGCTGGCGCGCGCGGCCACCGCCGAGGCGCTGGCCGAAGCGATCACGGCACTGTATGCGTGCGATCGCGGTGCGCTGGGTGCTGCGGCGCGCGCACGCGTCGAACGCGACTACGCCTGGCCGCGCGTGATCGCGCAGCAACTGGCGCTTTACCGCGCGCTGCGGCAGTCGCCGCGCATCGCTACCGCTGCGGCGGCGGACGTGTCCTTGTGAACGGCGTGCTGTGCATCGCTCTGCACGATGTGGCGCCGGCGACGTGGGATGCGTGTCGCGTCTGGCTGGATGAACTCGACGCACTGAATGCGCATGCGCTGACGCTGTTGCTGGTGCCCGATTTCCACGCGCGCGGCGGCTTCGAGCACGCGCCCGCCGTGGTGCGGGTGCTGCAGCAGCGTGCGACGCGCGGCGACGAGTTGGCGCAGCACGGCCTGGTGCATCTGGATCAGGCACCGGCGCCACGCACGCCAGTGGCGTGGTTGCGCCGGCGCGTGCTGACCGCCGGCGAAGGCGAGTTCGCCGCGCTCGACGAAAGCGCCGCGGCGCCGCGTCTGGCGCGTGGCCGCGAACTGCTCGGCGCGGCGGGCTTGCGTGTCGAGGGTTTCGTGGCGCCGGCGTGGCTGGCCAGTGTCGGTACGTGGCGAGCGCTGCGTGCGGCGGGTTATGCGTGGACCTCGGATCATCGCGCGTTGTACGACCTGGCGCAGGCGACGCGCCACGCTGCGCCGGTGCTGACCGCCTCCCCGCGCAGCGCGTGGCGCCGCGGTGCCAGCCGCGTCTGGCTGACGGCGATGCTGCACGCCACGCGCGCGGCGCCGCTGCTGCGCGTGGGCCTGCACCCGGCGGACGTGGCGCATCCGGCGCTGCTGCGTGCCTGGCGCGACGTGCTGCGCGAGTTGCTGGCGCAGCGCGCGTGCAGCACCAAGGCGGCGGCCCTGCGCATGTCGCGCATGGTGCCGAGCGCGGAGCACGCGGCATGATGCGGCGCTTCGGCACCTTCGGGCTTGGCGCGCTGGCGCTGGTGCTGGCCGTGGCCTTGCCGCTGGCTTGGGGGGGCATGGCGGCGCTGCGCGCCAGTCTGGATTTTTCGCGCGCCGGGTGGGCTGGCATGGTGCTGTTGGCGGGTCTGGCGGCGCTGGCGCGTGCGACGCGTCAGCAATTGCTGCTGCGCCATCTGGGCGCGGCGCCGGGCGTTGGCGTCAACCTCGCCGCGTCGCTGGCCACCGAAA
The DNA here is from genome assembly GCF_002077135.1 of Metallibacterium scheffleri. Classification (NCBI taxonomy): domain Bacteria; kingdom Pseudomonadati; phylum Pseudomonadota; class Gammaproteobacteria; order Lysobacterales; family Rhodanobacteraceae; genus Metallibacterium; species Metallibacterium scheffleri. Next base: position 807,665 of record NZ_LDOS01000001.1, read on the forward strand.
CCGCGTATGCGCTGACTCCGGGTGGCGCCGGTGGGCCGCCGGCTTCGGTGTGGCTGCTGCGTCGCGCCGGCGTGCCGCTGCCGGCCGCGCTGGCAGTGAGCGCGGCCGATCCGCTGTTCGATGCGTTGTTCTTCGCCCTCGCCTTGCCGCTGGCGGCGCTGGCGCTGACCTTCGAGACCCGGGTTCCGGCGCTGCGTGATGGCGCCTGGCTGGCCAGTGGCCTGCTGCTGCTGGCACTGGGGCTGGTCTGGCTGTTGCGTCAACGCCTGTTGCGCTGGCTGTGCGTGTTGAGCCGGCGCCGGCCGCGCTGGCGGCGCGCATGGCGCGACTTGCGCAAGAGCTTGCGCGAGCTGGCCCGCGGCGGCGTGCGTTTGTGGCTGCCGCAGTTGCTGTTGGCGACCGTGCAGTGGTGCGCACGCTACGGCGTGCTGGCGCTGATCCTGATCAGTCTCGGGCATGCGCTGCCATTCGCATTGCTGCTGCTGCTGCAAGGCGTCGCCCTGCACGCCGCGCAGTGGACCGGCGCGCCGGCTGGCGCCGGTGGCGCCGAACTGGCCCTGGGTCTGGTGTTGAGCACGCTGATGCCGGCCAGCAGTGCGGCCAGCGCGGTGTTGCTGTGGCGCATCGGCACGCTGCTGCTGCCATCCCTGGCGGGTGCGCTGGCGTTCATGGCGCTGGGTGCGCGGCGCGTCCAACCGGCGCCGTCGCAGGCCATCTGATTCGATCCGCGGCGCGGAAACACACCGGGTCGCGCGGGCGACCCACTGCATCGATCAAAGCTTGTAGCCGCGGTGGATGGCGACGATGCCGGCGCTGAGGTTGTGCACGCTCACCGACTCAAGGCCGGCGTTTTCCATCATGGCTTTGAGCGTGGCCTGGTCGGGATGCTTGCGGATCGACTCGGCGAGGTACTGGTAGCTGTCGGCATCGTGCGCGAACAGGCGCCCCAGCCGCGGCAGCACCTTGAACGAGTGCAGGTCGTACAGCGGCCGCAGCCAGTCCTGGGTGACGCGCGAGAACTCCAACACCAGCGCGCGGCCGCCGGGCTTGAGCACGCGCCGCATCTCGCGCAGCGCGGCATCCTTGTCGGTGACGTTGCGCAGGCCGAAGGCGATGGTGACCGCATCGAAGCTGGCGTCGGCGAAGGGCAGCGCCTCGGCGTTCATCTGCTGGAACGCGAGACCTTGCAGCAGGCCGCGATCGAGCAGGCGATCGCGCCCGACGCGCAGCATGGCGGCGTTGATGTCGCCGATCACGATCTGTCCCGTGGCGCCGACCACCGGCAGCAGCAGCGCGGCGATATCGCCGGTGCCGCCGGCCAGATCCAGCACGCGATCACCCGCGCGCACGCCGCTGGTGGCGACGAAAAAGCGCTTCCACAAGCGGTGCACGCCGAACGACATCAAGTCGTTCATCAGGTCGTAATTGCGCGCGACCGAGGTGAATACCTGGCCGACCAGATGCTGCTTCTCGGCGATCGGCACGTCGCGGAAGCCGAAGTGGGTGGTGGGCTCGTGCGCAGTCTCGCTCATGCGCGCATGGTAGCCGACGCCGCCGACATGGGTCATGGGTCGGGCTTCGCCATGCCCTTGCTGGCCCGCGCGCGCGGCAGCGGCAGGCGCCACACTGCGGGTCGTCCTTGCCGCGTTCGCAGCACCAGGTCGCCACCTTCGATGCGCACCGCGGGCCCTGGCACCGCCAGTGCGTGCGGAAGGTCCCGGTAGGCCGTCGAACAGTCCCGCGGCAAGGACGGCGCATGTGTGCGCAGCCACATCCATTGCCGCAGGGTGGCGAGCTGGGCGATGAACGTCTCGCGCTGCGCGATGTTGCCGCGCAGAGGATTGCGCGTGCGCAGCACATCAAGCATGGCGCAGCCGGTGACGTTGCCCACGCATGCCAGGCCCGAGGCCGCACCTGCATGGTGCGCGCGCGTGGACGTGAGCAAGCCTCCGCAATGATCTTTTGCGCCGCAACATGCGCGGGTGTTTCATCAGTGTTGCTTATATTCGACATGCCGAAATTCGACTGGCCCCCATCGCAATCGGGGCGTAAGGTCCATGGGCTATTCCGCTCCAACCCAACCTTGTGTCCACACGGAGGCTGTTATGAAAATGCACACCCGTCTGATCGCCCTGGCCGCAGCCATGGCACTGTCCGCTTCGGCGTTCGCCGCGCACCCGGCTGGTTTCTGGGTCAAACCCGCGATTCCTGCCTACGGTCCGGTGCACATCTGGCCCGAGGCCGTCGACCGTCCCAACCCCAAGGCCACCTACAAGGCGCTGTTCGATGTGACCAAGGGTGATCCGGCCTCCGACAAGGTGAACGCTGGGCTCGATCACATCGCGCGCGGCATCAATACTTTCGCCGCCGCCGGCGTGCCGCTCAACCATCTCAAATTCGTGGTGATCATCCATGGCGGCGTAACGCCGATCGCGCTGGGCGAGAAGGCCTACATGGCCAAGTTCGGCCACCCCAATCCCAATCTCGCGGTGATCGCGGATCTGAGGAAGGCCGGCGTCAACGTGATGGTGTGCGGCAACGCGCTGGGCGACATGGACTTCACCCCGGCCGAGGTCAACCCGGACATCAAGGTGGCGCTGTCGGCGCTGACCACGCTGGTCATCCAGCAGAACCAGGGCTACGCGCTGATGCGCATGTAAGTCCGACCCGCGCGACCGCGCCCCGCGCGCGGTCGCGTTTGCGGCATGCGCGCAACGCGCCGAGTCGTTCGATTGCCTGACGAGGAATCCTGCATGAGTCTGCATCGCAAATCCCTGCTTGCAGCGGCGCTGTGCGTGCTGGGCGCGCTGAGCTTCGGCGCCGCCCAGGCCGCCGCTACCGGTCATCCGGTGACGCCGCCCAAATACAACGAAACCCTGTACCCGCCGTGGTCGCATGGCGCGAACAACCCGGCCCTGCACAAAGGGTTGGACTTCACCATCCCCGAAATTGATTCGATGCCCGATTTCCACGGCAGCGTCAACGATCCCAGGCTGGTGATCTACGTCGGCGGCAATTATTTCTTCGCCATGGCGCCGCTGGTGCAGGCCTTCGAGGCCGAGCACCCCGAGCTGCGCGGCAGGATCTTCTACGTGACCATCCCGCCGGGCCTGCTGATCAAGGCCATGGAGCAGGGCAACACCTTCACCTCGGGCAACATGACCTTCACCGTGCCGCCGGATGTGTACGCAGCCGGTCTGAAGAAGGTCAACGAGCAGATCGCGGCCGGCAAGCTGGTGGCCCCGGCGGTGCCCTACGTCACCAACGACCTGACCATCATGGTGCCCAAGGGCAACCCTGGACACATCACCGGCCTCGCTGATCTGGGCAAGCCCGGCGTGCGTCTGGTGATGCCGAACCCGGCCTGGGAAGGCGTGGCGCGGCAGATCGAAGCCAGCCTGCGCAAGGCCGGTGGCCCGGCGCTGGAAAAGATGGTGTATGACACCAAGGTGCAGGACGGCCAGACCATCCTCACCCACATCCACCATCGGCAGACGCCGCTGTTCCTGATGCAGGGCCTGGGCGAAGCCGGCATCACCTGGAAGTCCGAGGCGATCTTCCAGGAGCAGGCCGGGCATCCGATCAGCCATGTCGACATCCCGGCCAAGTACAACACCACGGCGGTGTATGGCGCGGCGCTGGTGAAGGGCGCACCGCATCCCGAAGCCGGCAAGCTGTGGCTGCAGTTCCTGCGTTCGCCGACGGCGCTGAAGATTTTCGAGCGCTACGGCTTCAAGGCGGCGCCAGCCAACGCCACCAAGGAGTAAACGCGTGCGCCCGTGGCGGTCATTGCTGCTGCTGAGCCTGATCCTGCTCAGCGGCAGCAGCATGGCCGCCGCGGGCGTGCATGTGTTCGGTCCTGGTGGTCCGGCCCCGGCGATGAAAGCCGCGGCTGCGGAGTTTGAAAAGCTGCACCCGGGCATGCGCGTGCAGGTCACGGCCGGGCCGACGCCGCAGTGGCTGGATGCAGCGCGCGCGACGGGCGATGTGATCTATTCCGGCTCCGAGGCGATGATGGCCGACTTCCAGCGCGACCTCGCCGGCGTGCTCGATGCGGGCACGATCGAGCCGCTGTACCTGCGTCCTGCGGTGATCCTGGTGCGCCCTGGCAATCCCGATCACATCACCGGGTTCCGCAGCCTGCTGCGGCCCGGCATGAAGGTGATGGTGGTCAACGGCGCCGGGCAGGTGGGCCTGTGGGAAGACATCGCCGGTCGCGATGGGCGCATTGCCACCCTGCGCGCGTTCCGGCGCAACATCGTGTATGCCGCGCCCAACAGCGCACTGGCGCTGAAGCGCTGGCAGGACGATGCTGCGATCCAGGCATGGCTGAGCTACAACATCTGGGCGCTGGCGCATCCTGGCTTGGCGCAGGTCGTGCCACTGCAGCGGCAGTACCGCCTATATCGCGACTGCGGCGTGGGCTTGACGATACGCGGCAAGGCCAACGCCACGGCACGTGCATTCGTGAGGTTTTTGCGCAGCGCACAGGGGCGCGCGATTTTCGAACTTTGGGGCTGGCAGACAGCTCCCGGAGCATGAGGGGATGAACATCAAGTCGATCGCATCAGCGAGTTGCTTGTTGCTGTTGGCCGTGGGGGTGGCCACGGCGCAATCCGCAGCGCCAGTCGTCTCACCGACCACGGTCGGCAGCGTCGCCGCGCAAATGGCGCTGGCGCGGCAAATCGTGCTGCACGGCAGTCCGCAGGGCGCGCACGCGTGCGCGACCTGCCACGGCGTCGAGGGCCAAGGCCAGATCAAGGCCGCGTTTCCGCATCTGGCGGGCTTGCCCAAGCCCTATCTCGTGCGCCAGTTGCAGCACTTCGACGTGCTGGCACGCGACAATCCCAGCATGCAGGCGATCGCGCACAAGCTGACGTCCGACCAGATCGACGCGCTGGCCACGTATTTTTCGCGGCAGGTGCCGCCGCCGATCATGCCGCCAGCCACGCCGCCGCCGCCGCTGGGTACCGAGCTGGCGCTGCAAGGACGCGATGCGGTGCCGGCGTGCATCACCTGTCACGGACCCGGCGGGCGCGGGCTGGGGGGGGCACTCAGTGCCGCGTTCCCGCCGATCGCCGGGCAGCCGGCGGCATACATCGAGCGCCAGCTCAGGGCCTGGAAGCAGGGCCAGCGACCGCCCGGGCCGGATGGCCTGATGGGCGCCATCGCCAAACACCTCAGCGCGGCGGACATCGGCGCGGTCAGCCTGTATTTTGCTGCGCAACCGACGCTGGTCGCGGCCAGCACCACGGAGGCCAAGCCATGAGCGCGCGCAGCCTGATCCACGCCCGCGGTCTCGTCGCTGCGGCCGCCGTGTTCGCGCTGGCGGCGTGCGAGCATTCCGCGCCACCACAAAGCAGCGCTGCGCCCGTACCCGCCGCCAAGCCGGGCAGGCCCGCCGCAGTCGCGTTCACGCCGCCGCCGCTGCGCGCGATCCCGGACGACGCCTTCGGCGCCGAGGTGCGCAAGGGCGAGGCGCTGTTCCGTCATACCGCCACCACGGCGCCGCAGTACGTGGGCAATACCCTGAGCTGCCAGAACTGCCACCTCGATGCCGGACGCCTCGCCGACAGCGCGCCGATGTGGGCGGCGTGGGTCAGTTATCCCGCGTATCGCAGCAAGAACCAGCGCGTCAACACCTTCGAGGAGCGCCTGCAGGGCTGCTTCAAGTTCAGCATGAACGGCAAGGCGCCGCCGCTGGGTGCGCCCGAGCTGGTGGCGCTCGAGGCGTACTCCTACTGGATGGCGCAGGGCGCGCCCACCGGCACCAAGCTGGTCGGTGCGGGTTATCCCAAGCTGCCCAAGCCGGCGCAGGGCTGGGATTATGCGCGCGGCAAGCAGGTCTATGCGTCGCACTGCGCGCTGTGCCATGCCGCCGACGGTCAGGGCCTGCTGGTGGACGGCAAAACCTGGTTTCCGCCGCTGTGGGGCCCGCAGTCGTACAACTGGGGCGCCGGCATGTCGCGCCTGGATCTGGCCGCCGGCTTCATCAAGGCCAACATGCCGCTGGGCAACGGCAACAGCCTCAGTGATCAACAAGCCTGGGATGTGGCGTATTACATCGACGGCCACGAACGTCCGCAGGACCCGCGTTACCTGGGCTCGATCGAGGCCACACGCACGAAATTCCACGACGGCCCTTATGAAACCTACGGCCGCATCGCGCAGGGCCGGCTGCTCGGCGCGGGCGTTGGCGTGGTCGGTGGCAGCACCGTCACCCGTGAGTCCGCGCCGCGCGCCCCGCTGGCGCCGCGATTGCGCGACTGACCGCAGCGCGCAAGTTTCCCCAAGTCAATGGCAACCCCGAAGGAGTTCACCCGATGAGTACCACGCAAACCCTCGCCAGCCCGGACGCCACGCGCGGCTGGCGCATGGCCGCGATCGCCCTGCTCGCCGTGCGCTTCGTGCAAGGCTGGATCTACTGGGGCGGCGGCACGCGTCGCTTCATCTACGCGCCGTCCAAGCTGGACACCGCCGGCCACTGGATGGCCTACAAGTTCCAGACCGCGATGCCTGGCGCGCTGCTCGGCACCGATCACCTGGTCGCCTGGCTGCTGCAACACTTCACCTTGCTGTACCTCGGCGTGGTGGTGTTCAGCGCGGTCGAGATGATCGCCGGCGCCATGCTCATCATCGGCCTGTTCACGCGTCTCGCCGCGGTCGCCACGATTGGCCTGTCGATCGTGCTGATGCTGCTGTTCGGCTGGCAGGGTGCGACCTGCATCGACGAATGGACCATGGCCGCGGCCAACTTCGCCATTGGCATCACCCTGTTCCTCGCCGGCGGTGGCGCCTACTCGGTGGACAGCTGGCTGGCCAGGCGCAAGCCCAGGCTGGCCGGCAGCGGCTGGTTCAACTGGATCGGCGGCGCCAGCCTGCTGCCGCTGTCCGAGCGTGCCTTCAAGCGCCTGGCTCTGGTGTTGTTCTGGATCGCGGTGGCCTTCATCGTGCTCACCTACAACTACTACCGCGGCTCGATCGTCACGCCGTTCCACGGCGGCCCCACCAGCCCGGCCAAGCACCACTGGACGCTCAGTCAGGGCCAGCTTGCGGCCAATGGCACGGTGCGCTTCCACGCGTATGTCGATGCCGGCACCCCCGCCGAACCGTCCAACGTATTGCGCGCCTCGCTGATCAGCAACGGCGGGCAGATCGTCGAGGAATGGGACGGCATGCTGCTGGCGCGCACGCCCAAGCAGGCGTTCAAGAACGACTTCGCCTACCAGAAAATCCACGCCGGCAAGTTCGGGCTGGTCGGTCCGGTGGGCTCGCAGGCCATGGTCGAGCTGCGTCCGACCCAGACTGACCTCAGCCTGCCCAATGGGCCGTACACGCTGCAACTGGTGTCGGTGAACGGGCATATCTGGAGTCTGCCGCTGACGCGTTGATGGCTTGGCGCAAGGCGGTTCTCGCGCTCGCCCTGGCCCTCGTGGCCGGGGTGGCGTTGTGGTGGACACTGGCGCCAACGTGGCGTCACCGTGCCGGCACACTGGCGCCGGCACTGGTGATGCCCCTGCTGGGCGGCGGCAACATCGATCTCGCGCGCTTGCGCGGCCGCCCCGTGCTGATCGATTTCTGGGCGCCTGACTGCGCGCCTTGCGTGGCCGAACTGCCCGAGCTGGAACGCCTCGCGCGCGCCGATGCAGGGCGCTTCACCCTGATCGGCGTGGCCATGAGCTACAGCGATCCCGATGCCCTGCGCGCCATCGCCGCGCGCGCCGGCATCAGCTATCCGCTGGTGTGGGACCGCGATGGCCGCGTCGCCGCGGCCTTCGGCGGTGCGCGCGTCACCCCCACGCAAGTGCTGATCGGCGGCGACGGCCGCATCCAGGCGCGCGTCGAAGGCGGCCTCGCCGGGCCGCTGCTGCGGCAAGTCTTGCGCCACGATGGCGTGAACGACGCACAGCGATAAGTGCGCAGCACGGCGGTGCTGTCGCGGATTTTGCGACAGGCAAGTGGGAATCTGCACGCCGAGCCATCACCGATTGCGCAGTCCGCACATGACTGGAGAACCTCGAAAAAACACGGTCATCCCCGCGAAGGCGGGGATCCAGCGCCTGTAATGGTTGATGAAACTCCGAGTCACTGTATGCCCATCTTCGCGAGAATGACGAGCAAATGCAGCTTATTCGAGGCCCTCACTGGTAGAGCCTCGTTCGCGGCGTGTTGTGGCCCTGTGATGCGAGGCATAACATGACCACTTCAACTGGTCACATCGAGTTCGCCATGAACATCAACGCCGCCGAATTCAAGGCCAAGTGCCTGAAACTCATCGACGAAGTCGCCGCCACCCACGAGCCGCTGGTCATCACCAAACGCGGCAAACCGGTCGCGCGCGTCGTACCCATCGAGGACGAACAACCGCGTGGCCTGTTCGGCTACATGAAAGGCACCGTCACGATCCACGGCGACATCATCGATGTACCGCACGAGCCCTGGGCCGCGGAAACCGGCGAAGAGGACGATTTGTACGTCCCCCTCCTTACCAGTCCATCCGCGAAACCATGAGCGCGCTGCTGCTCGATACCCACGTTTGGCTCTGGTACGCAGAGGGCGTTGCCAGGCGATTGAAGCCCAGCGTCGTCAACCAGATCGAAGACGCTCTGCTGACGAATCGTCTGCACGTCAGCGCGGTCAGCGTGTGGGAGATCGGTCTGCTGGTCGCAAAGAACCGCATCACCCTGTCTGCGCCGGTGAAGGACTGGGTACAGCATGCGGCCACCATCCCCGGTCTGCGCTTGTCCCCTCTCGACTGGCAAAGCGCGCTCGAAAGTACCGTGCTTCCGGGTATGCCGCACGCCGACCCGGCGGATCGCCTGCTGGTCGCCACAGCGCGCATCAGCGGCTACACCCTGGTCACCCGCGACCAGAAGATTCTGGACTACGGCAAGGCGGGCCACATCAACGTGCTGGCTGCATGATTCTGAGGAACGCTGACGAAAATCGAAAGCCAGCGTTTCTTCATCGCCCACGTCCGGTCGGATAAAGAACAGCAGTTTCTGGTTGCGCAGCGACATGCAAAGCCACGCGCGACGATGAGCAAACCTGCACCGTTCGTCGCAGGATTTGCGACATGCGGCGAGGAACCTACGCTCTCATTCTCGCCGATGGCGTAAGGTGCCCAACCGAGGGGGCGGGTATGACTGGGAGCATCAACCGAGCCATTGCGCATGCAGCGCGGGCGCCAGACGGCACATGGCGCGCGCCGCACGATCTGGCCGAGCATCTGGCGCAAGTCGGTCGGCTCGCCGGCCATTTTGCGCAGCACTACGGCACCGACTGGGCGCGGCTGGCCGGGCGCTGGCACGACCTCGGCAAGTACCGTCCGCGTTTCCAGCACTACATCCGCCAGGCCAGCGGCTTCGAAGCCAACCATGCAAACGTCGCCCGCTCTGCAAAGAGCGGGCGCGGATTGAAAGCAGCCTCCATCACCAGCGCTTCAGCGCAAGTAGTGTTCGAGATCGTGCGCGGTGCTGGAGGAGGGCTCCACGCCGAACGCGAGCAGCAATTGCCGGATGTCCTCGTGATCGAACAGGCGCCAGCCCAGGCTTGCGAAGTGCTGCAGTTCGGCCTCGTCGGGGAACGAGTAATACGCGCCGGTCGCTGGATTTTGCGGTGTCAGGGCAAGCGTCTGGCGCTGCGCAAGCGAGTCGAGCGCTTGCGTGATCAGTTCGACGCCAAGCGGGTACAGGGCGAGGATGTGCCACAGCAACGAATGCGTGGGATCCACCGCGCGGCGCGCGCTGGCGACGATGCCGCCGACATCGATGCCGGGGCTGTCGATACGGTGCAGGGTGCAGCCGATTTCGCGGTCGCCATGCAGTAGCGCGCGCAGGGTGGCGAGCACGCCGCGATACTGCGGCAGCAGGCCGGAATGCAGGTTGAGCACGCCGTGCGCGGGCATGTTGATGACTTCATCCGGCAGGATCTTGCCGAAGCGGATCGACACGAAAATATCGGAGTGCGTCGCGCGCAGGCTGTCGAGAACGGCGGCATCCTTGAGCCGGTGCACCGGGTGCAAGGGAATGCGGTAGTGCTGGCTGATCGCCGAGAAGCCAAGCCATCGCGGCGGACTTGAACCCTGATGCTCCAACAACGGAAATGCCAGCATGTTGAAGAGGTCCTGCTCGATGAAGGTGAGTGGATCGAGCATCGAGGCAGGTCGTGGCTGAGCGCCGCCAACGTGATCCGACAGGTAAATGGCCATGACCTGCGCATGCATCTTGCGCAGCAACAGGTTGAGTGCGAGCGCGCTTTCGATATCGCGATTGGCGAGCAGGGCGATCCGCATGGGCATGAATGGCATTGCCGGACAAAATCTATTGACCTATGCACAGCAGGTGAAGTTGCAGGGTGTTGTGCAAGCGTGACATGCGGATGCGGCCACGGCGCGCTACGCTCACGTGCATGACAATCCCCGCGCTGCGCACCGCCACGCTCGCTTGGCTCTACGTGCTGGCCCAGTTCGGCCTGCTCGCAGCATTGCTGGTGGTACCGCCGTGGCAGTGGGAGTGGCGGCTTGCCGGCAGCGTGCTGCTGGTGCTGGCGGCGCTGCTGGGCACGTGGACGCTGCTGCACAACCGCCCCGGCAATTTCAACGTGCAGCCGCAGCCGCGTGCGCGTGGGCATCTGGTGACCGACGGGCCCTATCGCCGGGTGCGCCACCCGATGTACATCACGGTGCTGCTGGGCGCGGCGGGCTGGGCGGATTGCGCCGGCGGTTGGTGGCGCGTGTTGATCGTGCTGGCGCTGCTGCTGGTGCTCAATGCCAAGGCCGCTTTGGAAGAGCGTCTGCTGCTGGCGCGCTGGCCCGAGTACGCGGCGTATCGCGCACGCACGTGGCGCTTCGTGCCGGGACTCTGGTGACGCGGTGTCAGTCGCCGCTTGCGGTGCTTGCCGCAGGCTCGCTGCCGGGGACGATTTTAAGCACCGTCTCGCGCACGCCACGTGAGAGGATGAGGCGCGCATCGCGCACCACGGCGGCGAGTTCGGCGTCGAACTCCAGCTTGTTCGCGCTGTTGCTGCGCACCGCGCCCTGCTCGCGCAATTGCTGGATGAAGCCGCGGAACAGGGCCTTGTCGAAGAACTCCGGCGCGGTGAGCTGTTGCAGCAGCGACAGGCGTTGCGCGGTGAGCACGCAGGTTTGCTCCAGCTCGGCGGCGGTGAAGGCGCCGGGGCCGGCTTTCACCAGCGTGGCGATGGCGATGTAGTAGCGCTCGAAGGTCTGCAGCAGGCTGTGCGCCAGCACGCGCAGCTGGTAGGCCTCGTCATCCTGGCCGGCGCCGCGTTCGAGCAGGCGCGCATCGCCCACGGTCTGCAGCAGTCCGTGACGCACGAACAGTTCGATGGTTGCGCCGAGGCGCTCGCCGAAGCTGTTGTCATCCCAGGGCAGGAACAGCTCGCTGCGAATGAACGGATACACCATGCGCCCCATGCGCAGCACCGAGGCGCGCGCCATGCGCCGGTTGTTGAGGAAACACGCCGCCACCCACGCGGCCGGCGCGAACAGGTGCAGCACGTTGTTGCGGAAATAACTGAGCAGCACCGCCTGGTCGCCTTCGGTCACCAGCACATCGCCCAGCGGATGCTTGATGCGCCGGATCCAGCCCATGCGCTCGCCGTAGGCGACGATTTCCTCCGGCGCGGCCGGGGTGATGGTGACGCGCGCCGAATACGGCAATTCGGTGAGCAGGGTCTTGTACAGCGCGAGCTGGTTGCGCAGATCCTGCTCGGCCAGCGCGTGCTTGGGCGTGGCCAGCAGGCATACCGCCAGCAGGTTGATCGGGTTGACGTGCGCGGCGCGGTTGACCTCGATATTGATGCGCTCGGCGAGGCTGTCGACGGCCTTGGGAAACCAGCCCGGACGCTCATCCTCGTTGCCGCGCGTGCTGCGCCAGTCGGGCGCGTGTTGCTCGAGGATGCGCTCGAGAAAGATCGGTTCGCCGAAATTGAGCGTGACGCGGCCGTAGCGCCTGCGCAGCACGCCGAAGCCGCGCAGCACGCCGAGCAGCGATTCCTTCTGCTTGGGGCGACCACTGAGCTCGTCGAGGTAGCTGTCGCCCTCCATCAGCTTTTCGTAGCCGATGTACACCGGCTGGAACACCACCGGTCGGCGCGGCGTGCGCAGGAACGCGCGCAGCGTGATCGCCAGCATGCCGGCGCGCGGCGGCAGCAGGCGTCCGGTGCGCGAGCGCCCGCCTTCGACGAAGTACTCCATGGCCACGCCGCGCTGCAGCAACTGATCGACGTAGGCCGCGAACACGCTCGAATACAGCGCGTTGGCCTTGAAGCTGCGGCGCAGGAAAAACGCGCCGCCGCGACGCAGCAGCGGCCCCACGACGGGCAGGTTGAGGTTGACGCCGGCGGCGATGTGCGGCGGCACCAGGCCGTTCTTGTATAGCTGATAGCTGAGCAACAGATAGTCGGCGTGGCTGCGGTGGCTGGGCACGTAGATCACTTCGTGGCCGGGCGCGATCGCGCGCAATGACTCGAAGTGGTGCATGGAGATGCCGTCGAACAGCTTGTTCCAGAAGCCCGAAAGCGCGAACGAGGCCGAGCGCACCACCGGGTGCGAATAGTCCGCGGCGATTTCCATCGCGTAGCCGCGCGCGCGCCGCTGCGCCGAGGCGCGGCTGGTTTTTTCCTTGAGCGCGTTCTGCGTGATGGCGGTGCGCACCGGCTCGCTGGCCAGCAGCGCATCGACCAGGGTGCGCCGGTGCGAGAGGTCGGGGCCGATCACCGCCGCGCGCACGCGCCTGAAGTGCGCGCGCAGCACGCGGCTGAGCTTGAGCGCCAGCCGCGGCGGCGTTTCGCCATCGGCTTCGATCAGCAGTTTGCGCAGGGACACCGGCGGCGAGAAATGCACGATGCTGTCGCGGCCGTTCAGCAGCAGTGCCAGCAGGCGGCGGAAGCGCCCGACCACGGCCCAGTTTTCGCTGAACAGCACGCGGAACCAGCCGCTTTCGCGGTTCGGCGCGCGGCCCACGTAGATCGATACCGGCACCAGTTGCACGTCGCGCCCGGGCTGTGACTGCAGCGCGCGCAGTTGCGCCAGCAGGCCATCGCGCGCGGCGTGGCGCCGGCGCGGTCCGAACAGACCGTGCTGCGGGTCCAGCGCCAGCAAGGCGCGCCGGCGCCGCGCGGGCAGGCGGCGCCCGGCACGCAGCGGCGAGGGCAGGCCCGCTTCCTGGCAGGCCTGGTCGAGGATCAGCGTGTCGGAGATGCCGCGACGCTCGATCACGTACAGCACAGGCTGCTCGGGATCGAGCAACTGCGCCGGCTCGGCCGGATCGCGCTTGATCTTCAGCCACGGCCGCAGCAGCGCGCCGAGCAGGCTCAGCGCCCACGGTGGGCGACGCTCGCGGACGGGGCGTGCGTTCATGGGCCGATCAGGGCTTGCGCGCGCGAGCACTGGCGGCCACCGCGGGCGTTGCGGCACGGTGCGTGCTGGCGGCGCCGGCCGGAGCCACGGCGCTGGCTGGCCTGGCCACGCTGGCGGATGGGGCCGGCTTGGCCAGCACCGCGCGCCAGTGCAGCAGGGTGTCGCGGTCGTACCAGCGGCCATCCTGCTTGATCAACGTGTTGTCGCGCGTGACCGGCGTGCCCAGCACGTCGAACGTGGTGCGCACCACGGCCACGTTGCCATCGTCGGACAGTACCTTGATCTGCGCGGTATCCAGGATGGTGTTGATGGACAGGCCGTACACATCGAGCGCCTGCTTGACGCCGCTCCACAGGTGGCCGACGTCGCGCATGGCCTCGGGGTAGGGCATCGACAGCGCTTCGTTGAGTGTGTGGAAACTCATCTTCTGCGCCGTGCCGGTGAGCACGCCCAGCACCTGGTAGACCTTGTCCGGGTTCAGCCAGTCGGTCTTCTCGGCCCATGCGCTGAGCACGCCCAGCGCCGTGAGCGCCTGCACTTTCTCCGCTGCCGTCAGCTGGGTCGAACGTTGCACGCCGGTATCGGCCATCGTGCGCAGCATGCCCAGCATCGCCGGCAGGCGTGCCTGATAGTGCTGGCGCGCCTGCAGCAGCTTGGGTTTGATCTCGACCCACAGCAATTGCTGCGCGCCGGGGGCGCTGAGCAGGGTCATCATCTTGGCGAATTGCGCGCGGTCGGCCGGCGAGAACTGGCTCAGGTCGCGGCCTTGGCCCCAGCGCGCGCGCATCGCCGCGTAATCGGCCGGCGGCAGGGCGTGGCGGTACAAGCCGTCGATGTCGTTGTCGCGCAGCAGCTTGTAGCCATCGGCCACGGCGGCCTGCGGTGTCGATCCGCCGGGCAGGGTTTCCTCGGCGTGGCGCGAACAGGCGGTCAGCGCGAGCAGCACCAGGATCAGCAGCAACGCGCGCAGCGGGTACTTCGGCATGGGACGGATTCCGGGACGCAATCGCGGCAGGGTAGGAGCGGGTGCCGGTGCTGGCAAGCATCCGCGTGCGCCCGGCATGAGCGTACGCGGGCTGGCGGCGGTGCCAGGCTGGCGCCGCGGCGCGCACGCGGGTCTAATCGCAGGCTGATCCCCATTCGCCGACCCGCCCGCATGCGTCTGACCACCGCGCTCCTGTTCGCCGCAGTGCTGGGCGCCAGCGCCCCCGCCATGGCCGAAAAACTCGGCATCGACCGCATCTACGACAATCCGGCCCTGTCCGGCCCCACGGTGATGGGGCTGAAAGTCGCGCCGGACGGTTCGCGCGTCACCTTCCTGCGCGGTAGCGCGCAGGACCAGTACCGCATGGACCTGTGGGAGTACGACCGCAAGGACGGCGCGCTCAAGCTGCTGGTGGCCGCGGCCACGCTGGAGCCGCACGGCGAGCACCTCGATGCCGCCGAGCGCGCGCGCCGCGAGCGCGAGCGCACCGCCATGTACAGCGGCATCCTCGATTACCACTGGGCGCCGGACGGCAAGGCCATCCTGTTTCCGCTCAACGGCAAGCTGTACCTGTACCGGCTTGATGCGCCGGACGGCAAGGCCATCGAGCAGCTGCCCATCGGCGCCGGTTTCGCCCTGGATCCGAAAATCTCGCCCAAGGGCCGCTACGTGTCGTTCATCCGCGACCAGAACCTCTGGGTGTACGACCTGCGCGATGGCAAGCTGCGCGAGCTGACCAACGACGACGGCACCATCCACGATGGCGAAGCCGAGTTCGTCGCGCAGGAAGAACTCGACCGTCACACCGGCTACTGGTGGGCGCCGGACGATTCGGCCATCGCCTTCGAGCGCTACAACGATGCGCCGGTGCCGGTCGCCGAGCGCTTCGAGATCTATGCCGACCATACCGAGGTGGTCAAGCAGCGCTATCCCTACGCGGGCGATCCCAACGTGATCTGGCAGCTCGGCCTGATCAGCCCGCAGGGTGGCGCGCCGCGCTTCATCGACGTGCCCGCGCAAGCCGAGTATCTGGCGCGCGTGGACTGGCTGCCCAGCGCCAAGGCGCTGACCTACCAGTGGCTGGCGCGCGACCAGAAGAAGCTCGAGCTGGTACGCGTGGATGCCGCCACGCTGGCGCAGCAGACGCTCGTCACCGAGACATCGAAAACCTGGGTGGACGTCAACAGCGACCTGCGTTTTCTCAAGGACAAACCCGAGTTCATCTGGGCCTCGCAGCGCAGCGGCTGGAACATGCTGTACCTGTACGCCGACGATGGTCGCCTGCTGCATCCGATCAGCACCGGCGCCTGGCACATCGACAACGTGCTCGGCGTGGACGAGAAGCAGGGGCTGGTGTACGTGAGTTCCAACCGCGATTTCGTGCCCGACCGGCAGATCTATGCGCTCAGGCTCGACGGCAGCACCGCCGCTGCGCCGCTGCGCATCAGCCACCGCCCCGGCACGCACCTGGCCAGCTTCGCGCCGGACGGCAGCTTCTACGTGGATACCTTCAACAGCCCCGAGCAGCCGCCGCAGGTCAGCGTGCACGCCAGCGATGGCCAGCGTCTGGCCTGGATCGAGCAGAACCAGCTGGACGCCGCGCACCCGTACTGGCCGTACCTGAAAGACCACATCCAGCCCGAGTTCGGCACGCTCGAGGCCGCCGATGGCGAAACGCTGTACTACCGCATCTACAAGCCGCTGCATTTCGATCCGGCCAAGCGCTATCCGGTGTTCGACACCTACTACGGTGGCCCGCACGCGCAGAGCGTCACCGACACCTGGCCGGACCTGTTCAACGAATACATGGCGCAGCACGGCTTCGTCGTGTTCACCCTGGACAACCGCGGCATGGCGCGGCGCGGGCGCGCCTTCGCCGATGCCGTGTATCACCGCTTCGGCAAGGTCGAGGTGCAGGACCAGACCACCGGCATCGACTGGCTGCGCCGCCAGCCCTGGGTGGACCCGGCGCGCATCGGCGTGTTCGGCTGGAGCTTCGGCGGTTACCTGACGGTGATGATGCTGGCGCAGGATTCCGCGCAACTGGCCGGCGGCGTGGCCGTGGCGCCGGTGACCAACTGGAGGCTCTACGACACCGTCTACACCGAGCGTTATCTCGGTACACCCAAGGAGAACCCCGAAGGCTACCGCCTGAGCAGCGTGTTCCCCTGGCTCAAGGGTCTGCCCAGCCACAAGCTGTACCTGGTACATGGCATGGCCGACGACAACGTGCTGTTGCAGAACTCGGTCGAGCTGATGAGCGCGCTGCAGAACCAGGGCACGCAGTTCCGCCTGATGACCTACCCCGGCGCCAAACACGGCCTCAGCACACCCGCGCAGCGCAAGCACGTGTTTCATCTCATCGCCGATTTCTTCCGGCGGCAGATCGCCGGCGACTGCGGCGAGACCTGCAAGGCCTCGGCGGCGGCGGCAGGCCAGCGCAAGTGATTTGAGCAAGCCGCCGCGCCGGCCACCGGCCGTGACGCCTTGACCCGGAGTGGCGACATCGGATCAGGGCTGTCGCCGGCACCTGCGCGTGGCTGCGACACGGATTGTCGCAACGCCATGGAGGCTATGGGCTCCGACCCGATCAGGAGCCCGCCGTGGACACGTCCACCCGCATCGACCTGCACGACAGCGCCGAGACTTGCACAACCCCGCGCACGGCCTTGCCACCGCTGTGGGGCGAGGCCCTGTGGGGCACGCTGCCGAAGCTGTGGGCCTGTCGTGCCTGCCTGATGCTGGGCGTGGAAGGTCTGCCGCGCACGCAACACAAACGCGACGAGGAGCCAGCACGGCCGCAAATGCCATCGAATTTGCGGCGCTTTCTGGGTATCGATATCGAAGATGATGTCGATGCCCAGCTCGATGCGGCTGCAAACCTTGCCACGCAACTCACGGCGCGACCGGCGCATGGCGGCGTGCTGCTCGACAATCTGCAGATACTCGGTCGTCCTCTGGGGCTGGAGCGGGATGCGCTGCACCTGCTGTTGCTGCGCATCGTGTTCCGTTTGGAACCCGCGTTGGCCCCAGCACTCGCGCCGTTGCTGCTGGATTGCCTCGATCCGATCTTCAATACCCGGCTGGATGGCATCTTGGGCTTGCCCAACGGCCGCGCCGAGCAACTGCTGGCGCGCGATGGCGCGCTCGCGCGCTCGGGCCTGCTGACGCGCCAGTTTGGCATCGGCGGGCCGCTGGAAGCGCGGCTGCATATTCCGCAGGGCTTGTTGGGCGCTCTGCTGCAGCCCATGCCATCGGCGCACGCGGCCGTGGAGCGCTTGGTGTTCCGCGCGCCGCCGACCCTGTTGCGCCTGGCCGATTTTTCGCATCTGGCGGAACCGATTGAACTGATCCTGATGCGCCTGCGCTGCGGTCTGCAGAAGCGTGCGGCATCGATCAACGTGTTGTTGCACGGCGTGCCGGGGACGGGCAAGACCGAACTGGCGGGGTTGCTCGCGCAGACGCTGGCCGTGCCGCTGTTTGCCATCCAGGCACGCGATCATCGCCACGAGAATCCGCTGAGTCCGGAGAGCCGTCTCCTCGAATACCGCTTCGCGCAAGGCATCCTGCGCGTGGCCGGCCCCGCGTTGCTGTTGCTGGATGAGACCGAGGATTTGTTCCCCCAGGCCTGGGACAGGCGGGACGATCAACCCAGCAAGGCGCTGCTCAACGAGACGCTGGAGCAAAACCCGGTGCCGGCGCTGTGGTTGACCAATCGCGTCGATCGCATCGATACCGCTTTCCTGCGCCGCTTCGATGTGATCCTCGAGGTCACGCCGCCCGACCGGCGCCACAAAGTGAAGGTGCTGCGTGAGCACCTGCCGGCCAGCGCCACCATCGATCCGGCCTGGCTGGCGCGTGCGGTGGCGCCGCGCGAACTGGCCCCGGGCGTGCTGGCGCGCATCGGACGCACCCTTGCCGACAGCGATGCAGGTGACCCCGGAAACCTGCAACAGTCCGTCGACCTGTTGCGCCGGCAATACGTGCGCGCGGCACAGGGCAAGGACTTGCCCCCGCTCGCGCCCACCTCCGCGCGGGTGCCATTCGCGACCGAAGCGCTGCAGTGCGATGCGCCCGTCGAACAACTGTTGGTGCGATTGCGCGCCAAGCCCGCCGGGCGCTTGTTGTTTCATGGTCCGCCCGGCACCGGCAAGACGGCGCTGGCGCATCATCTGGCCGAGCAGATCGGCAGGGAGCTTCTGGTCAAGCGTGCTTCGGACCTGCTCGCGCCCTATGTCGGCCAGACCGAAGCGAATCTGGCCGCCATGTTCCGTGACGCCGGGCGCGACGGCGATGTGCTGTTGCTGGACGAGGCCGACAGCTTTCTGGGCGAACGCAATGGCCAGCATGCGCGCTGGGAGACGACGCAGACCAACGAGCTGCTGACGCAGATGGAGGCCTTCGATGGCTTGTTCATCTGCACCACCAACCGGCTGGAATATCTCGATCCCGCCGTGCTGCGCCGCTTCGATCTGAAGGTGGGCTTTGCCGCCCTCATGCCCGTGCAGCGCCTGCACCTGATCCGGCAGGCGGCCGTGACGCTCGGCATCCCCTGGAGCGCGCAGGCCGAGGCCGCCGCGCAGCGCGCGCAATCGCAGCTATCCGGCCTCACGCCCGGCGACCTGACCGCGGCGTTGCGGCATCTGCAGCTCACCACCGCGGCGCCGACGCTGGCCGATCTGCTCGCGGCGCTGGCGATGGAGTGTCGCTACAAGGCCCCGCCCGCGCGGCGCATCGGCTTCGTGGTCTGATGCTTGTCTGGACGCTGCTGCTGCTGCAGCATCGGGCGCTTGCTGCCCAGGGTCGTCGCATGGCCGGACACACGCAGACGCTGTATCGGCAGTGGCTGGTGCTGCAGATGATTCCGCGCGCGCCGCGCAAAGTCAGCGCGCGCGAGATCGTCCAGCGTCTGCGCGCCGAAGGACAGGACGCCACCAAGCGCACCGTCGAGCGCGACCTGATCGCGCTGTCCGCGATCTTTCCGCTGCAAGCCGACGAGCGCGCCAAGCCCTATGGCTGGAGCTTTGATCACGCTGCGCCCGGCTTCTCGTTGCCGGGCATGTCGCCGTTGCAGGCGATCGTGCTGCGGCTGGCGCGCAGTCATCTCGGCCGATTGCTGCCGGCGCATCTCGATGAAGCTTTGCAGCCGTATTTCCGCCAGGCCGAGCAAGTGCTTGCCGGCGTGGGCCGCGATGGCCACCGCTTCGACTGGGATCGGCATGTGGCCGTGGTCGAGCCCACGCCACCGCTGTTGCCGCCGGACATCGATGGCGCCGTGCTGGAGACCGTGCACGTCGCGCTTGATCGCGGTCAACGCCTGCACCTGACCTACGACAGCCGCAGTCAGCAGAAAACGCTGTGCTACACCGTGAACCCGCTGGGTCTGGTCTACCGCGGCGCAGTGGGCTATCTGGTGGCGACCATCGTCCCGTATGACGACCCGCGCCAGCTCGCGCTGCACCGCATCCGCGCCGCCGAGTCGCTCGATGAAACCGCCACGCATCCCGCTGACTTCGACCTGCGCGCCTATGCGCGCTCGGGTGCGTTCGGGTTTCTCGATGAAGGTCCGATCGAGCTGGTGCTGCGTATGCAGCGCCCGGCTGCGCAACACCTCTACGAGACCCCGCTGAGCACCGACCAGCGCATCGACGACGACGGGCCGGACCACGTGCGCATTCGCGCCACGGTCAACCTGACTTCGCAGTTGCGCTGGTGGATATTGGGGTTTGGCGGGCAGGTGGAAGTTCTGGCACCACTCCGGCTCCGCGAGCTCATCATCCAGGATCGAAGCACACCCTGATCATCAAGCTGAGGAAGTCAGGCATGAAGAACGAAAACCATCGAGCAATGGCTGTGAAAGCCTTTCGTTGTTACCAAAAGGGGGAGCTTGACCGGCATGGACGTGTGGAGTCCGTACGCCTTTCTACTCTGGAACCCGATGAAGTGGTCGAAAAATGCAAATCGTCGCGGTGCGTCTACGTGCTTCGGCTCGATCAAGTCGATGGACTCGATCCTGCGGTGTCTTCAATTACGCCATCGGACGATGTGCTGCGAATCCTCTACATCGGTGGTCATGAGCCAAGCGGTGGACCCAAGGGCCGATTCAATGCGATGTTGAAGGCCGCGCGAGCTGCGCAGCAGCACTACCAGGAAAACGGATATGCGTGGAACGACAAGTCTGGTGGCTGGGGCCACCCTGTCGCTGGCATGTTGACGACTGCATTGTTGTCGACAGGCTTTAGGATCGATAAGCACTGCGTCCTCGACCTCATCAACGGCGATGGCGTGGATGCTCTGGACGAGCTCGATCTGATGATTGGCTACCAGGAGCGATACCACCACTTGCCGCCTTGGAACGCGTCCAGAAAAGGGGGCTCGGCATTCAAGGAGAGCAGCGTGAAGGAACGTTGATATGCAGAGATTGAACCTGAAGCTTCCGACACCTTGAAATTTTGGCCCATGCCGCGCGGCACCATGCCGCCTTCACGCGGGCTTGCTAGTCTTGCGCGGCGCGGCGTTCCTGCGCCGCGGACCGGAGGCCTCATGCGCAAGCTGCTGGTGGTCAATCGCAAGGGTGGCGTGGGCAAGACCACGCTGGTGACCAATCTGGCCGCGGCGTATGCGCAGGGCGGCAAGCGCACGGTGCTGATCGACGCCGATCCGCAGGGCTCCAGCCTGCGCTGGTGCGCGCGGCGGCCCGCTGCGCTGCCCGGCGTGCTGGGCATCGACGGCACGCGGCGCAACGCGTTGGCGCAGGTGCCGCACGACAGCGAACGCCTGCTGATCGACAGCCCGGCCGGAGCCAGTGCCGCGCAGCTCGCGCCGTGGCTGGATGAAGTGGATGCGCTGCTGGTGCCGGTGTTGCCTTCGGTGATCGATCTGGAAGCCACGTTGCCGCTGCTGCACGAACTGGCCGCCGTGCCGCGCATCAAGCGCGGCAAGCTGGCGGTGGGCCTGGTGGCCAATCGCCTCAAGCCATGGACCAACGCCAGCCAGCAGGCGCTGGAAACCCTGCGCGGCTTCGGCGTGCCGCTGGTGGCCGAGCTGCGCGACAGTCAGGCCTACGTGCTGCTGGCCGGTCTCGGCAAGGGCCTGTTCGATTTCAATTCCGAGCAGGTGCGCGGGCATCAGGAAGACTGGTTGCCGCTGCTGCGCTGGATCAAGCGCAATTGTTGAGCATTGCGGTCCGTGATCATTGCCGAGTTTGCGCGTGAATTCCGACATGCATGAGCTGGTGCTGCTGCGCCATGCCGAGGCGCGTGCGCCGCATGGCAAACAGGATGATTTCGATCGCGTGCTCAGCGCGCGCGGCCAGGCCGATGCCGGGCGCCTCGGCGTCTGGCTCAAGCAGCAGAACCTGCGTTTCGATCAGGTCTACGCATCACCCTCGGTGCGCACGCGCAGCACGCTGGCCAGTGCGCTGCCCGATCACGTGCTCGACGCGCATCTGCTGCCGCAGTTGTATCTCGCTGACAGGGAGGTCTTGCAGACGCTGCTCGAGCAGATTCCGCCACGTGGACGCGTGCTGTTGCTCGGCCACAATCCGGGCATGGAGCAGTTCGCCGGCGCGCTGTGCGGCTGGCTGGCGCCGCGCGCGCTGCCCACCTGCGGGTTGCTGCGCCTGCGTCTGGAGGCCGCTGGCAAAGCCAGTCTCATCGAGTCCTGGCAGCCGTGAGATGAAGCCTCTGCGTGGCTGGCTGCTGCTGGTGTTGTGCTGCGGCGTTGCACTGCAGACAAGCAGCGCCGCCACGCTGCTGCAAGTCGACGCGGCGCGCTCGCATGTCGAGTTCGGCGTGCATGTGCTGTGGTTCGGCAAGGTCATCGGCGTGCTGGACAAACTCAGCGGCCGTGTCCACGCGCTGGGTGCGGGCCGTGTGCAGGTGGACCTGCGCGTGGACACGCGCGCGCTGCGCATGCAAAGCCGCGATTACCAGCGTTTCGCCAGCGGCCCCGAATTTTTCGACAGCGCGCAGTACCCGCGCATCGACTTCCGCTCGGCGCCGTTCGCGCTGGCCACCCTCGTCAGCGGCGGCACGGTGGATGGCGCGGTGACGCTGCGCGGCATCACCCGTAACGTGGTGTTTACGGTGTTGCCGCAGCCCTGCGCGGCGCTCGCGGCATTGCAGGACGCCGATGCGCCCGCTGACTCCGGCAGCAGCATGCGCGCCGCGACCAGCGCTAGCGGCGCGGCGGCGGCCACGTCCGCGTTTGCAGCCAACGCGACCATGGCAGTCGCGCCCGCTGTGCCCGACAGCATCGCCGTGCCCGCCGTGGCGACCAGCATGGCTGCCGACGCTGCCGCTGCCGCCGTCCCGCGCGACAGTTGCCGCGTGCTGGCGCGCGGCAACATCCGGCGCAGTGACTTCGGCATGCGCGGCCACCGCTTCACCGTCGCTGATCGTATCGAACTGGGGCTGGTGCTGTGGCTGCGCCGCGTCGACGCTGCGCATGATGCCGCGACCGCGCGGGGCGCGTCCGTGCTCAGCCCCGCAGCGGCGGCTTCGGTTGTCAACCCGGCACGGGCGTCGTCGACCAGCCCGCCGCGCGGATGATCGCGCGCATGGCGTCGGCTTCGCGCGGGTCACGGTCCCACTGCGCGAGCAATCGTGCCGTCAATCCGGGCTGTCGGTTGCCGGATCCGGCAACCGTTCCCGTTACTGTCCCAGCAACGCCGCCGCGCCCTCGCGCAGCAGCATCGCGCCGAGGAGCTGGCCCAGCGCCTCGGGTGCCTGCGCGGTGCCGGCCAGATCGGCGCGCAGCAAGGTGCCGCGCACGGCGTCGCCGACCAATCCGTACAGATGCAACTCGTGTTCGCCGAGCACGGCCCAGGCGCCTACCGGCAGGGTGCAACTGCCGCCGAGGGCGGCATTGAAGGCACGCTCGGCGCGCACCACCACATCGGTTTCGGCATCGTGCAATGGTGCCAGCAGGGCGCTGATGCGCGTGTCGCCGGCGCGCGCTTCCACGGCGATCGCGGCCTGTCCTGGCGCCGGCAGCCAGTCGGGTGCGGCGAGGCGGCTGCGGATGCGCGCCGCGAGTCCCAGGCGCTCCAGCCCGGCCGCGGCCAGCACGATGGCGTCGTAGTGGCCGCCATCGAGCCTGGCCAGGCGCGTGTTGACGTTGCCGCGCAGATCCAGCAGTTCCAGGTCCGGGCGCAGCGCGCGCAATTGCGCCTGGCGGCGCAGCGACGAGGTGCCCACGCGCGCGCGCCGCGGCAGGTCCAGCAGCGCGGCATGCGTGTTGCTGACGAACGCATCGGCGGCATCGGCGCGCGCCAGGATCGCGATCAGCGCGAAGCCCGGCTCGAGTGCGGCGGGCACGTCCTTGAGTGAATGCACGGCGATGTCGGCGCGCTGCTGCAGCAGCGCGACTTCCAGCTCCTTGAGGAACAGCCCCTTGCCGCCGATTTCGGCCAACGGCCGATCCAGCACCTGGTCGCCGCGCGTGGTCATCGGCACCAGTTCCACGGCGAGGCCCGGATGCGCGGCGCGCAGGCGCTGCGCGACGTGCTCGGCCTGCCACAGGGCCAGCGCGCTTTGCCGGGTGGCGATACGCAGCGGTAATGAGCTCATCGATACCTCACGGGTGGCGCAGCCACGCGCGCACCGTGGGCAGGTTGCGACGGCTGACTTCGGGTTGCAGGGTACTGCCAGCGAGCTGCGCGACGATGCGCCCGTCCGTCTGGGTGTTGAGGCCGAGCAGGCGCTCGCGCGGAATCAGGCAACTGCGATGCAGGCGCAGCCAGCGCTCAGGGTGCGCCTGCTCGAGCGTGCGCAACGAATCCTCGATCAGCAGCGTGCCGCCCTGATGGTGCACGGTCACGTATTTTTCGTCCGCGAGCAGGGCGATCACCTCATCCAGCGGCACGCGCAGACGCGCGCCGCGCACCATGCCGCTGAGATGCGGACGCGCCGCGGCGCTCTCGATGTGCAGCTTGCGCGCACGTTCCAGCGCCTCGCGCAGGCGTTCGATGCGCACCGGCTTGAGCAGATAGTCGGCGGCTTTCAGTTCGTAAGCGCGCAGCGCGTGCTGCGCGTACGCGGTGCAAAACACCACCTGTGGCGGCGGCGCCATGCGCGCGATGCGCTCGGCCAGCGCCAGACCATCGACGCCGGGCATTCCGATATCCAGCAGCAGCACGGTGGGCTTGAGTTCGGGCAGCGCGGCCAGCGCCGCGCTGGCGCTGGCCACGCTGCCGACCAGCTCGGCGCCTGGGCAATCGCGCAGCAGCATCTCCAGGCGCGTGCGCGCCAGCGGTTCGTCATCGGCGATCAGTACGCGCATCGGGCAGCCGCAGGGTTACTTGCCAGTGCGCATCCACGGCGCCAGCCTCGAGCACCGCGCGCGCGCCGAAATGGTAGCCGATGCGCGCACGCACGTTGGCCAGCCCATGCCCGGTACCGGCGCGCGCCGGTGACTCCGGCAGCGGATTGCGGATGCGGATCAGCAGCGTGCCGTCCATGCGCTCGCCGTGCAGCTCCAGCGTGCCGCCAGCGCTACACGCGGCGATACCGTGATGGATGGCGTTCTCGACCAGCGGCTGCAGCAGCAGGCGCGGTAGCGGCAGGTCGCGCGGCAGATCGTCCCAGTCGCGGGTGACGCGCAGGCGCGCGCCCAGGCGCAACTGCTCGATGGCGAGATAGCGCTCGATCAGGTCGAGCTCCTCGCCCAGCGTGCCCGCGCGCGGGTCGTCCAGCGCGGCACGGAACAGGTCGGACAGATTCTCCAGCGTGCGCTCGGCGGCCTGCGGATCGATCGATACCAGCGCCAGCGCGGTATTGAGGCTGTTGAACAGGAAGTGCGGGCGAATGCGCGCCTGCAGCGCCTCCAGTTGCGCGCGCGCCAGCGCATCGCGGCGCTCGCGCCAGTCATCCAGCACCCACAGATAGCGCAGCAGCGCGGCGCCGACCAGCGCGGTGGCCGCGCTGCTGCCGAGCACGAAGCGCGCGCCGTTGCGCGCGGCCAGCCCGGTGCCCAGCGCGTGATCGAGCCACCACACCACGCTGGCGGCGACCAGCACCAGCAGCACGCTGAGCAGCCACGCGCCGGCCCATGGCCAGGCGCCCGGCAGACGCTGCAACAGTGGTCGCGTTTTGCACAAGGTGACGCCCAGCAGCAGCGCCAGCCACGCCGCGAACAGCAGGCTCAGCGACCACACGCGCAGATGCGCATCGGCGCTGGGCGCCAGTTGCATCACCACCGCCACCAGCAGCGCCACCACGGCCAGCGCCAGCAGCTCGCCGCCGTGGCAGAAGTCGGGCAGCGCGTGGCGCGGCACGCGCATGCTCAGTCGCCCATCCGGCGCGCCAGCCACGCGCGCAGGTCGGCGATCTCCTGCGGCAGCACGGCATGCGCCATCGTGTAGCTGTGCCAATCGACCGTGTGGCCGAGTGCGCCGAGCGCATCGCGCGCCGCCGCGCCCAACACCTGCGGCACCACCGGATCGAGGCTGCCATGGCCCATGAACACCGGCAGATGTGCGTTGGCGGCGCTGCGCTCGCTGGCGAGCTGATCGGCCAGCGGCATGTAGGTGGACAGCGCGATCACCCCGGCCAGTGGCTGCGCATGACGTAGTGCTGCGCACAGCGCCACCGCGCCGCCCTGCGAAAAGCCGGCCAGGAATACCTTGTCCGCTGCAATGCCGTGCGCGTTGCGTTCGTGCTCGATGAGCGCCTCGACCTGCGCCATCGACTCGCGCAGCCCAGCCTCGTCGGCGCGATGGCCCAGATCGAAGCTGCGGATGTCGTACCACGCGCGCATGCGCAGGCCGCCGTTGATGGTCACCGCGCGTTGCGGCGCATGCGGAAACACGAAACGCAGCGGCGCCAGGCCGCGCGTGAGCTCGGGCACGATCGGCGCGAAATCGTGGCCATCGGCGCCGAGGCCGTGCAGCCAGATGATGCTGTGCCGGGGTGAAGGGCCGCTGGCGATTTCGACCGCGGGCAGGAGTTCGGGGGCTTGGCGGGTATCCATGCCGCAAGCATGCCGCATGCAGCCCCCCGCCCGCGACTTCCGGCCTTCGGGCACCGCCGTTGTCAGAAGTTGTAGACCAGGTTGGTCGTGAGCAGCGTGTCGGTCTTCGAGGTGCCGCCGGTCGAGTTCAGCAGCAGCGTGTTGTTGAGCTTGGTGTTGTGGCGGATCTGGAAGCCCACCTTCAGCGCCAGGCGCTTGTTCATCTGCACGACGAGATTGGTGGTGTTCTCGGCGAAGGTGTCGAAGCTGGCTGCTTCGACCAGCAGGTGGTTTTCGATGCGCGTGTTGTCGGTGAGCTTCTGCTGGTAGTTGAGCGCGCCGCGCACAATGCCGGCCGAGTGATTGGCAAGGTCGCCTTCCACGCGATAGCGCTTGATGCCCGGGCCGATCTCGAAGTCCAGATCCGTCGCGGCACTCTTGAGCAGCACATGGCCCCAGCTCACCGCGACCGCGGCCTGATAGCGATAAGACGAAAAATTGTCATGGTCGTAGCGCATGGTGCTGACCAGACGATTGTCCGCATCGAGTACCAGCGCCGCACTGCCGCCGAAGGTGTAGCGATTGGCGGTGACGCGATACTGGTTGACGTCGACCGGCGTGCCGCCCGGTCCGGGCAAGCTCACGCTGATCACGCCGCGGCTGCGCAGCGCGCTGGCATCGAAGTGATAGATCCAGTTGTCGCCGGTGAATTTGAGATCGAGCCCGGCGTTGAGGTTTTGCGAGCGCGTGTTGCCGGTGGTGGCGGCCAGGCCCAGTTGACCGCTGCCGGACCAGCCTTGCGGATCGCTGCTTTTCGTCGGGCTGCCCGATGCGCCGTCAGCGGCCAGGGCGGGCAGGCTGAGCGCCAGCAACAGCGCGGCGCAGAGGATGCGAAGGGTGATTCGGGGGGTCATTGAAAACTCGTGGGGTGGAGGGGTGGTGTGGCGACGGCGATGCTTGCGGCGCCGTGCCCGAGGTCCATCAAGCGACCGCGCGCGCGCATGGAAAGTTCCGGAACTTGCCGCGGCCGCGCCGCGCACGCATGCTAGCGCGAGGTCACCCGCAAGACACTGTATGGATCGCTACGAGCGCATCGTGCTGTTGCATCGCCTGTTGCGCGCTGCGCGCCGGCCCGTGCCACTGGCGCGGCTGATCGACGAGCTGGGCTGTTCGCGCGCCACCGTGTATCGCGACGTCGCCTACCTGCGCGACGCGCTGGGCGCGCCGATTGAAACCGGTGACGGCGAGGCCGCCAGCTTCCGCTACGCCGAGACCGCGGCCGCCACCTTCGAGCTGCCCGGGTTCTGGTTCAACAGCGAAGAACTGGCGGCGCTGCTGGCGCTGCATGCCGTGGTGGCGCGCGCCGATCCGGGCGTGCTGTCCAGCGCGCTGGCGCCGTTCCGCGCGCGCATCGAGCGCCTGCTGACCGAGCACGCCGGTGGTCAGGCGCCGCCACTGGAACGCATCCGCGTGCTGGCACAGGGCGTGCGCCGGCTCGACGAGCACGTGTTCCGCAGCGTCGCTGCCGGCGTGCTGGCGCGGCAGCAACTGCGCTTCCTTTACCGGGCGCGCTCCACCGGCAATGAAACGCGGCGCGTGGTGTCGCCGCAGCGCATGGTGCACTACCGCGACAACTGGTACCTGGACGCCTGGGACGAGGACAAGGACGCGCTGCGCAGCTTCGCCGTGGATCGCATGCGTCAGGTCGAAACCCCCGGCGCGCGCGCGCGCGACGTGCCCGACGCCGAGCTCGACGCGGTGCTGGCCGCGGGCTACGGTATTTTTTCCGGCACGCCGCGCGCCATCGCGGTGCTGCGCTTCTCCGCGCACGCCGCGCGCTGGGTGGCCGACACGCACTGGCACTCGCAGCAGGAGGGACACTTCATGGCGGATGGCCGCTACGAGCTGAAGGTGCCCTACGCCAACTCGCGCGAATTGCTGATGGACGTGCTCAAGTACGGGCCCGATGCCGAGGTGGTCGCGCCACTGCCGCTGCGCGAGGAAATGAAATCACTGCTGGCGCTGGCCCAGCAGACCTACCAGCGCGGGCCGCGCGGATGAGCGCGTCGCTGCCGCCGGTCAAGCCGCGCGTGGCGCTGGCGCTGGGTTCGGGTGGCGCCAAGGGGCTGGCGCACATCGGCGTGATCGCGGCGCTTGAGGAGGCCGGCTTCGAAGTCGGCGCCATCTCCGGCAGCTCGATCGGCGCGCTGGTCGGCGGCATCTACGCGCTCGGCAAGCTCGATGTGTACCGCGACTGGGTGTGCTCGCTGGACAAGCTCGACGTGCTGCGCCTGGTCGACTGGACGCTCACCGGCGCCGGCCTGATCAAGGGCGAGCGCATCATCGCCGCGGTGCGCGATCTGGTTGGCGAGGCCGACATCGAAACCCTGCCGATCAGCTTCACCGCCGTGGCCACCGACCTGGAGCGCCAACGCGAGGTGTGGATCTCGCGTGGGCCGCTGTTCGATGCCATTCGCGCCTCCATCGCCATTCCCAGCGTGTTTCACCCGCACGTGGTCGACGGCCATCGCCTCGTCGATGGCGGCCTGCTCAACCCGGTGCCGGTGACGCCGCTGCTGCGCGAGCGCTATGACCATCTGATCGCCGTGAGTCTGGACGGCCCGCGTCGCGGCCACGCCAAACCGGCCACCGAACCCGTGCCGCAGGGTCCGTATCGGCAGCGCTTTGCCAGTTTCGTGCAGCATCTCACCGGCCACACCCCGGCCGAGCCCGCGCCCAAGCCCGCGCAGGAACCCAACTGGATCAGCCTGATGGGCCAGACGATGGACATGATGCAGGGCAACCTCGCGCGCCTGCGCCTGGCCGCGTACCGGCCCGACCTGCTCATCGAATTGCCGCGCGACTGCTGCGCCGTGTACGAGTTTTACCGCGCCGAGGAAATGATCGCTCTGGGTCATGCCGTGGCCGCGCAGCGGCTGGCCGACTGGCCCATTGCGCAGGCGCTGCCGGTTGACGCTGCGGCGCCTTTGGTCGGGCACGACGACAGCGATCATGGCTGACGCGTGACCCGGCGTCCGCGGCGCGCGCGTCGCGCTTCCCGCTCAAGCGGGGCGGACTTCACAAGAGGATGATCACGTCCGGCTTCCCTGCCAGTCACAGGAGATTCCCATGCGCGCCGCAGCGCTGCTGACCGCACTCATCGCCCTGCCGCTGGCGGCCTGGGCCGCGCCGGCCACGCCGCCAGCGGCGGATTTCCACCCCGGGCTGCGCCACATCGCACAGGCCGTCAGCCCTGCCGCGCTGCAGGACACGGTGCGCACGCTGGTCGGTTTCGGCACGCGCCACACGCTCAGCGAGACCGCCTCGAACACGCGCGGCATCGGCGCCGCGCGGCGCTGGGTGAAATCGCGCTTCGCGACCATCAGCACCGACTGCGGCGGCTGTCTGCAGATCATCACGCCCGCGCAAACCTTCACCGGGCCACGCATCCCCAGGCCCACCGAGGTACAGGACGTGGTCGCGATCCTGCGTGGCACATCCGATCCGCAGCGCGTGATCGTGATCACCGGGCACCTGGATTCGCGCGTCACCGACATCATGAACTCGACATCCGACGCGCCCGGTGCCGACGACGATGGCTCCGGCGTCGCCGCGGTGATCGAGGCCGTGCGCGTGCTCAGCAAGTACCGCTTTCCGGCCACCCTGGTGTTCGCCGTCGACTCCGGCGAGGAACAGGGCCTGTATGGCGGCAAGGTGCTGGCCGGGTATGCCGTGGCGCACGGCTGGCAGGTCGAGGCCGATCTCAACAACGACATCATCGGCGGCATCAGCGGCGAGGACGGCGTGATCGACAACACCACCGTCCGCCTGTTCGCGCAGGGCCTGAAGAGCACGCTGACGCCGCAGCAGGTGCGCACGCTCAACTACACCGGTGGCGAGGTCGATTCGCCCTCGCGCAATCTGGCGCGCTTCATCGGCACGCTGGCGCCGCGCTATGTGGACAACCTGCATGTGCGCCTGGTCTACCGCACCGACCGCTACCAGCGCGGTGGCGACCAGGTCGAGTTTCTCGACGCCGGCTACCCTGCGGTGCGCTTCACCGAGCGCAGCGAGAACTACACCCACGAGCACCAGGACGTGCGCAAGGTGAACGGCCAGCAGTACGGCGACGTGCTCGCTGGCGTGGACTTTCCGTACTTGGCCAAGGTCACCGCGCTCAACGCCGTGGCCATGGCCGCGCTGGCGCGCGCGCCAGCGCCGCCCGCGGGCGTGGTCATCAGCGGCGCGGTCACCGTCGACACCACGGTGCGCAGGCAGCCGGTGCCCGGTGCCGTCGGCTATCGCGTGTGGTGGCGCGACACCACCGCGCCCGCATGGCAGCACAGCCGCTGGGTGCCCGCCGATACCGCCGCGCGCGGCAGGGACGGCGCGCTGTCCATCACGCTGGACAAGGTCAACATCGACGACTGGTTCTTCGGTGTCAGCAGCGTTTCCGCCGACGGCTACGCCAGCCCGGTGGTGTTCCCCGGACCCAACGGCGACTTCGCGCGCAGCGTGCCGGCGGCGGAACACTGAGAACCGGGACGACGCTGCCTGGACGAACAGGCATCCCGTACCCTCATGCGTTGCATCCTGGCAAGAGCGCGGGTGGGTGTCGCGATGGCGCCGGGTTTCGCGCTAATACACCGGCGGCAGGCCCGGCGGACGGCCCTTGAAGCGCTTGTGCACCCACAGATACTGCGCCGGCGCGGCGCGCACCATGGCCTCGATGGCGGCGTTGATGCGCATGGTGTCGGCCAGTACATCGTCGCTCGGGAAATTGCGCAGCGCGGGCTCGATGTGGATCTCGTAGCCACCACCGCGCACGCGACGGTGCGCAAACAGCAGTACCCGCGCGCCGGACATGCGTGCCAGATGATGCGTGGCGGTGATGGTGGCTGCGGGCACGCCGAAGAACGGTGCGAACACGTTGTCCTTGCCGCGCATGTCCTGATCGGGGGCGTACCACAGCACGCCACCGCGGCGCAGGTGGCGCACCGTGCCGAGCAGGTCGTCCTTGGTGAACATGGCGGCGGCGTAGCCGAGGCGCGCGCGCAGCACCACGTGCTCGAATACCGCACTGTCCATGATCCGGTACATGCCGGCCAGCGGCACGCGCATGGACAGCAGGCGCGCGCACAACTCAAGGTGGGTGAAATGCGCGCCGACCAGGAGTACGCCGTGGCCATCGGCCTGTGCTTCATGCAGGTGCTGCAAGCCCTCGAAGCGCACCGGCACGCGCGCCAGCGCGCGCGGGCTGCCCATCCATCCCAGCGCGAATTCGGCCAGCATCAGGCCCAGGTTGCGCAGATTGGCGCGCAGCAGGCGCCGCTGCGCTACGGCATCGAGTTCGGGAAAGCACAACTGCAAGTTGCGTGCGGCCACGCGGCGGCGGGCCGGCACCAGGTACGCGGCCAGCACACCTGCGCCACGACCGCAGGCCATCAACATGCGATAGGGCAGACGCGCGGCCAGCCAGATCGCGCCGACCCCCACCCACGCCGGCCAGTGGCGCGGTGCGAGCAGGCGGCGCGGGATTCTGTCGCGGGCGTGCGGCATGCGGCGCGCATGGTAGCACCCGCGCCGCGAGCCCCCCGCATCATGCCGGCGCCGTGCTGGCTATACTGCCGCGCCATCGTCGAAGGCCCATGGTTTGGCGCGTCTGCTTTACACGCTGCTGCTCTACCTGCTGGCGCCGTTGATGCTGGTGCGCGTGGCGTTGCGCGGGTTGCGCAATCGCGATTATCTGCGGCGCTGGCGCGAGCGTTTCGGCTATGTGCCGCGGCTGACCGGGGCGCGTCCGCTCTGGCTGCACGCGGTGTCGGTGGGTGAGGTCAATGCGCTGGCGCGCCTGGTCGAAGGGCTGCTGGCGCGACATCCTGAAGTCCCGCTGGTGCTGACCACGGGCACGCCGACTGGTTCGGCGCGCGTGCGCCAGTTGTTTGGCGCGCGCGTGCACCACACCTACTTGCCCTATGACCTGCCCGACGCGGTGCGGCGTTTTTTTGCACGCACACGGCCGCGCCTCGGGGTGATCGCGGAAACCGAGATCTGGCCGAATCTGTACACCACGGCGGGGCGCCAGCGGGTGCCTTTGCTGATCGTCAATGCGCGCTTGTCGGAGCGCTCGATGCGCGGCTTTGCCATCCTGCCCGGCGTGCGCCTGATCCGCGCGGCACTGGATGCCGTGGTGCTGGTGCTGGCGCAAAGCGAGGTGGATGCCAGGCGCTATCGACGTCTGGGCGCGCGTCCCGAGCGCGTGCGCGTGGTCGGCAACCTCAAGTTCGACATGGCCGTGGCCGACAGCGTGCGTGGCGCAGGCGCGCAGGTGCGTGCCGCGCTGGGCACTTTGCGTCCGGTATGGATCGCCGCCAGCACGCACGAGGCCGAGGAACAGGCCGTGTTGCATGCGCACGCCGCGGTGCTGCGCGCATTGCCCGAAGCGCTGCTGTTGATCGCGCCGCGTCATCCCGAGCGCTTCCGCGCGCTGGCGCAGGCGGCGCGCAGCGCGGGCTTCAGTGTGTCCACGCGCAGCGCTGATGGCGCGCCGACGCCGCGTGCGCAGTGTTTCGTGCTGGACAGCCTGGGCGAGCTGATGACGTATTACGCCGCGGCCGATCTGGCCTTCGTCGGCGGCAGTCTGGCACCGATTGGCGGCCACAACGTGCTGGAGCCGGCGGCACTGGGCGTGCCGGTGCTGGTCGGGCCGCACACGTTCAATTTCCAGGACATCACCGAGACACTGCTGGCGTCCGGTGCCGCCTTGCGCATCGCGCACGCCGTGGCGCTGGAAGCCGCGGTGATCGAGCTGTTGCAGGATGCGCCGCGGCGCGCGCGCATGGGTGCGGCGGCATTGGGCATGATCGAGCGCGGGCGTGGTGCGCTGGCCGAAATCGAAACCGCGATCGAACGCGAGCTGGACGCGCCCGCTCGCGCGACGCCGCTTACTGCAGCAGCGCGTTGATTTCCTGCAGTTGCGTATACCCCAGCTTGCCGCCGTCATAGGCCAGCGACAGGCGATTCAGCAGCAGCGTGTAGCGCGCCTGCGAATAGGCACTCTGCGACTGGAACAGGGTCTGTTGCGCGAGCAGCACGTCGACGATGGTCTGTGTGCCGACCTCGTAGCCGGCCTGGGTGGCTTCCAGCGAACTCTTGGATGACACCACCGCGGCTTTGTTGGCCTCGACGCTGGCGATACCGGACAGCACCGAACGGAACGCGTTGCGCGTGCTGCGCACCAGCGCGCGGCGGTTCTGCTCGAGCACGTCCTGCGCGCTTTCGCGGTTGTAGATGGCCTGATGCACGCGCGACTGCGTGGCGAAGCCATTGAAGATGGGGATGCTCAGCACCACGCCGATCGCGGTATCGCGGCTGAGGCTGTCGGTGTGATACGCGCCGATGCCGCCCAGGCGCGAGTTCTGGTCGGCCCAGCCCGGGTTGCGTGTGTAGCTGAGCTGCGCGGACAGCGTGGGCAGGTGCGCGCCATAGGCGGCCTTGACGCTGTCGCTGGCCGATTTGACCTGTTGCTCGGAGGCCAGCAGCGCGGGGTTGTTGCTCAGCG
The DNA here is from genome assembly GCF_002077135.1 of Metallibacterium scheffleri. Lineage (NCBI taxonomy): Bacteria > Pseudomonadati > Pseudomonadota > Gammaproteobacteria > Lysobacterales > Rhodanobacteraceae > Metallibacterium > Metallibacterium scheffleri. Next base: position 841,547 of record NZ_LDOS01000001.1, read on the forward strand.
CCATGTCCACCCAGGCTTCGAGGTTGTCCGGCGCGGGTGCATTCATGGGGATATGTTCGCGCAGTGGCTTGAGGTCGCGCGCCGGCTTGCCGGTGATCTGGGTCAGCGCCTCGCGCGCATCGTCCAGCGCGTTGCGCGCCGAGATCACCGTGGCCACGGCGGTGTCGTACTGCGCTTTCGCGGTGTTCACGTCGGTGATCGCGGCCAGACCCACCTCGAAGCGCTGCTTGGCCTGATCGAACTGGCTTTTCAGGGCCTTGGCGTTGGCTTCGGAATAGGTCAGTTGATCCTGCGCGGCGAGCACGCCGAAGTAGGCCGTGGCCACGCGCAGGTACAGATCCTGCTCGGCCGATGCATAGGTGGCGTCCTGGCTGCGCGCGTTGGCATGCGCGGCCTTCAGGTTGGCCCAGTCGGAGAAATTGAACAGCGTCTGCGACAGCGTGCCCTGCAGGGTGGTGCCGTAGCTGTAGTTGGAACTGGTGAAGTTGAGCACCTGAAAGCCATTGCTGGTGCTGAATGGCTGTGAGCTGCTGCTGGTGCCGTGCGAGCGCGAGTAGCTGTAGCTGGCCGAGAGCGAGGGCAGCAGCAACGCACGGGCCTGCACGATGCCTTCGCGCGTGGCCAGCTTGGTGGCCTCGGCCTGGGCCAGCACGGGGTCGCTGGCGCGGGCCTGCTGGTAGGCCTGCAGCAAATCCTCGGCGTGCGCGAAGGCGGGCATCAGTGCCAGCACGATGGCGCAGCCGAGCAGCGTGAGCGAAGGGTTGCGATTCATGGGTGGATTCCTGGGGCGGCTGGAGAACGTCGGAACGGAGTTTCGGGCATCGGCTGGCCGGTGCTCAAAGCACGAACCTGGCAATCGGTGCGGCGTGTTGCAGGTAAGCCAGATCGGTCTCGAACAGGATTTCGCTGGTGCCGGCATCGACCCGCAGCAGCGTGGCCTGCATGGCCGGCGCGCGCCCCTGCACCACGAACAGGCGTCCACCGGGCTTCAGCCAGCCCAGCCAGCGCTGCGGCAGTGTTGCCACGGCGCCTGTGGCTACGATGGCGTCGTAGCGCTGCGCCGGCGCAAACTCGCGCACCGCCTCGGCGGTGACCAGCTCGACGTTGTCGCATTGGGCTGCACGCAAGGCGGAACCGGCACGGGCGGTGAAATCAGCGTGGATATCGAGGCTGGTCACGTGCCCGGCCAGGCGCGACAGGCACGCGCTGATGAAGCCGCTGCCGGTGCCGATTTCCAGCACGCTGTCGTCGGCGGTCAATTCGAGTGCCTGCAGCATGCGGCCCTCGACCACGGGTTTCATCATCATCTCGCCATGGCCCAGCGGCAGCTCGAGGTCGGCAAAGGCCACGTCGCGATACGCCGCGGGTACGAAGTCTTCGCGACGCAGCGCGGTCAGCACATCGAGCACGCGCGCATCCAGCACTTCCCAGGTGCGTACCTGGTTGCTGACCATGTTCTGGCGGGCCAATTCAAAATCCAGCGTCATCAGGGCGGGCTCGGGGAAGGGTCAAGGGTCAAGCACGCAAGCATAGGCATTGCGTCGATGCGGGACAATCGCGAGCCTGCGGCAGCCTGACACAGGCCGGCAGTGCCGGAGGTCATCCAAGGTGGCTGACAAGTGTCGGGCGCGCGCCGCGTGCGGTCGGGGCAGCGGGGAGCGCGGGCAGATGCGCGGCGGCGTTGGCAACCGCACGCGCCAGGCGCGTATCCAGGCGCAGCAGACGCTGCTCGAGACCGCGCGCCACGAGCGCGCGACTGCGCAACAGCCAAGCGACCCAACGCGCCAGCTGCGCGCGCTCGCGCGCCGCCAGCGCCATCACCGCGCTGCGTGCCGCGAATGCCAGGCGCCGCGCGGCGCGGCCGTCGGCCTCGATCCATGCGCTGAGCGCGCGTTGCGCGCGCAGGTAGGCGTGGGTCCATGGGGCGGTGCTGTCGATGGGCATGGCGGGTGGCCTAATACTAAACCTTGGAGTATATTAAAGCGTATGAGCCACGATGTGAAGCCATCCGCACCAGCCGTCGCGACGGGGCATCCGCATGCGCGGGCGCAGGGTCCCGGTCGGCCCAAGGACATGGAGAAGCGGGGTGCGATCCTGGCTGCGGCGCAGAAATTATTCACGCGTTCCGGATTCGAAGGCACCAGCATGGACGCCATCGCGCAGGCGGCTGGGGTTTCCAAGCTCACCGTGTACAGCCACTTCGGCGACAAGGACAGTCTGTTCCGCGAGGCCGCGCAGACCTGCTGCGGCGAATTGATGCCCGAGCAGGTGTTCGATTTCCAGCCCGGCAGCGACGTGCGCGTGGCGTTGAGCGCGATCGCGCTGGCGCATTCGCGCGTGCTCGCCAATGCCGAGCTTTCCGCGCTGTTCCGCGCGGTGCTCGGTGACTGCGGCGCCGATGGCGACCCGCGTCTGGGGCGCTTGGTGTGGGAGGTGGGCCCGGGCCGCGCGCAGCAGAAGATCGAACATTTCCTGTCCCAGGCTGTGGCGGTCGGCAAGCTGGAGATCAAGGATATTCCCATGGCCGCCGGCCAGTTCCTGGCACTGTTGCGTGGTGACCTGCCGTTGCGGCGTCTGTTCATCTGCGCCAACGTGTGCGAGGAAGCCGACATTCGCCGCAATGCCGAAGCCGCCGTGGAAATGTTTCTGCGGGCCTATACGCCACGCTGAAAGCGCGCAGTGAACGGCGCTTCGTGCTTGAATACATCGTTGAAGCGGGGGTGCCGCGCGCGCAGAAGCGCACGGCTGAGAGAGACCCTTCGAACCTGACCCGGCTCATACCGGCGTAGGGAGCTTCACCGGCCACGCCGGTGCCGCCGCTTCGTCCCAGCCCACGAGGACGAACCATGAATGCGCAAGTTTCAGAATTGTTGAGTGCCAGCGCCGCGCTCTCCACCGCCGTCACCGCGCCGATCCCCGGCTCGCGCAAGATCCATGTGCAAGGCAGTCGTGCCGATCTGCGCGTGCCGATGCGTGAAGTGCAACTGGCCGATACACCGGCGCTGTTCGGCGCCGAGGTCAATGCGCCGCTGGCGCTGTATGACACCTCGGGACCGTATACCGACCCCGCCGCGCGCATTGATTTGAACGCTGGCCTGCCGACGTTGCGGGCGGTGTGGATTGCCGCGCGCGGCGACAGCGAATCGCTGGATACGCGCAGTTCCGATTTCGCACGCCGCCACGCCCAGGCCGTCGAACTTGCCGCGGTGCGCTTTCCCAAGCTGCCGCTGCCGCGCCGCGCCAGGGCGGGTGCCAACGTCAGCCAGATGCACTATGCGCGCAAGGGCCTCATCACGCCGGAAATGGAGTTCATCGCGATTCGTGAAAACCAGCGCTTGGAATCCTTGGCCGACCAGGGGCTGCTCCGGCAGCACCCGGGCCAGGGTTTCGGCGCCAGCATCCAGTCGCGCATCACCCCCGAATTCGTGCGCGATGAGGTGGCGCGCGGCCGCGCCATCATCCCCAGCAACATCAACCACCCGGAGAGCGAGCCGATGATCATCGGCCGCAACTTCCTGGTGAAGATCAACGCCAACATCGGCAACTCGGCGGTCACCAGCTCCATTGCGGAGGAAGTGGAGAAGATGGTCTGGGCGATCCGCTGGGGCGCGGACACGGTGATGGATCTTTCCACCGGCAAGCACATCCACGAGACGCGCGAGTGGATCCTGCGCAATTCGCCGGTGCCCATCGGCACCGTGCCGATCTACCAGGCACTGGAGAAAGTCGGCGGCGTGGCCGAGGACCTCACCTGGGAGCTATTTCGCGACACCCTCATCGAGCAGGCCGAGCAGGGCGTGGACTACTTCACCATCCACGCGGGCGTGCGCCTGCCCTTCATTCCCCTGAGCGCAAAGCGCGTCACCGGCATCGTCTCGCGCGGCGGATCGATCATGGCCAAATGGTGCCTGGCGCACCACAGGGAGAGCTTCCTCTACACCCACTTCGAGGACATCTGCGACATCATGAAGGCCTACGACGTGGCCTTCTCGCTGGGCGACGGCCTGCGCCCCGGCAGCATTGCCGACGCCAACGACGAAGCCCAGTTCGCCGAGCTCGACACCCTGGGCGAACTCACGCAGGTTGCCTGGAAGCACGACGTGCAGGTGATGATCGAAGGCCCCGGCCACGTGCCCATGCACTTGATCAAGGAGAACATGGACCGCCAGCTGGAGAAGTGCGGCGAGGCGCCGTTCTATACCCTCGGGCCGCTGACCACTGACATCGCACCCGGCTACGACCACATCACCAGCGCCATCGGCGCGGCGATGATCGGCTGGTACGGCACGGCGATGCTCTGCTACGTCACGCCCAAGGAACACCTCGGCCTGCCCGACAAGAAAGACGTGCGCGACGGCATCGTCACCTACAAGATCGCCGCGCATGCGGCTGACTTGGCCAAGGGCCATCCCGGCGCGCAGGCGCGCGACAACGCCTTGAGCAAGGCGCGCTTCGAATTCCGCTGGGACGACCAGTTCAACCTCGGCCTCGACCCCGAGAAGGCCAAGGAATTCCATGACGAGACCCTGCCCAAGGACGCGCACAAGAGCGCGCATTTCTGCTCCATGTGCGGGCCCAAGTTCTGCTCCATGAAGATCACCCAGGACGTGCGCGATTACGCCCGGGAACATGGCATGGATAGCGCCGCGGCGCTGGATGCCGGCATGCAGGAGAAATCCGCCGAATTCCGCGAGCAGGGTGGCGAGGTCTATCGTCCCGCGTGAATGGCGCCAGTGCGGGCGGGCCGGCAGCGGTCCGCGCGCAATCTCAGCCCTTGGCGTGCAGGGCGTCGTAGCGTTGCTTCGAGTTCAACACCTCGTGACGCGCGGCCTCGGCACCGTCCCAACCGTCGAGCTTCACCCATTTGCCTTTTTCGAGATCCTTGTAGTGCTCGAAAAAATGGCCAATGCGCTCCTTCCAGTGCGCGGACACCTGCGCGATGTCCTCGACTTGCGCGTAGCCGGCGAACACCTTGGCCGTCGGCACCGCGAGGATCTTGTAGTCCTTGCCGGCTTCATCGGTCATGCGCAACACGCCGACCGGGCGGCAACGCACCACTGAGCCCGGTATCAGTGGCAGCGGCAGGATGACCAGTGCATCGACCGGGTCGCCATCGTCGTACAGCGTATGTGGCACATAGCCGTAATTGCACGGATAGCGCATCGGCGTGGACAGGATGCGATCAACGAAGATCGCGCCCGAGGCCTTGTCCACTTCGTATTTCACCGGCTCGGCGTCCTTGGGAATTTCGATGATGACGTTGATTTCGTGCGGCACGTCGCGACCGGCGGGAACCAGATCCAGGCCCATGGGCAGTACTCGGGTAACGGGGAAGCGCACAGTTTATTGCGCTGCAGCGCAATTCGCCTAACCAGTGCCGTGCGCGCGACGCGATGCTTACGTGCAGACGCGTTGCATCGAATCGGCCGTGCGCGCGATGCTGGCGGCGCCGCCAGCCGCATTGCAGGACTGCACGAAGGCTTTGCCGGAGCCGCGCCCGGGCAGGCTGGACAGTGCGACGGATGGCTCCACACCGCGCCGCAGGGCCGCGATCAGCGCCGCTGCGCGTGGCGTGATGCGGATGCTCAGTTGCGTTTCCGCGGCGTGCGGCGCCGGCGCCGCAGCCAAGGTCAGCAACAGGACCATGACCATGATGACAGGGCGGAAAAATCCTGCGCGGTGGTGAACGATCGTTTCCATGAATTCATGCTGCGCTCGCACAAGATTGATAACTGTGCGCTGCAAGGTCTTTCCGCCGCGGGTTTGCAAAGATTGGTGAAACAGGGTGATGGCGCGCACGCTGCATGCGTGCGCGTGCACACACTCGCACCGCATGGGCGCAGGCGATGGCATCGGTGATGGCATCGGTGATGGCATCGTCGTGGCATCGGTCGGGGTGGGCGCGCAGCGCTATTGTTCCGGTCATGCGCAGCTGCCCGACCGTGCGCGCAACATCGCGACAGCCGGTGTGCTGCTGATAGGCTTTCGACCTTTGCCGGGGCTGATCGTGATGCAGGTATGGATGCGTCGACTGGACTTGCTCGATCTCTCGCACGCCAGCGTGCGCATGGGCTTGCGCCTACTGCTGGGCATCGTGCTGTTCGCACTGGGGTTGTGGCTGGCAGCGCGCGTCGCCAACCTGATGCGGCGTGCGCTGAGGCGGGCTCGCGTGGAGCCGACGCTGATTCCATTTCTGCGCAACAGTCTGTATGGCGCGCTGATCGTGCTGGTCGCGGTATCGGTGCTGGGTTTCCTCGGCGTGCCCACGGCCTCGCTGGTGGCGGCGGTGGGCGCGGCGGGGCTGGCCATCGGCCTGGCCCTGCAGGGCTCGCTGTCGAATCTTGCCTGGGGGGTATTGCTGATTCTGTTCCGGCCATTCCACACCGGCGACTGGGTGGACGCCGGCGGCTACAGCGGCAGTGTCGAGGCGATCAGCCTGATGCACACCACATTGGTGCTGGCAGATAACCGCGTGGTGGTGATCCCCAACGCCAAGGTTGGCGGTGATGCCATCGTCAACTACAACCGCCGTGGCACACGTCGTGCGCAGGTGCAAGTGGGGATCGGGTATGGCGAAGATCTAGCGCGTGCGCTGCAGGTGCTGCATGACATGTTGGTCGCGGATGCGCGCGTGCTCAGCGATCCGGCGCCATCGGTCTATGTCGCCGCATTGGGCGACAGCGCGGTCAATCTCACCTTGTGGGCATGGGCGCAGCGTGCCGACTGGTGGCCGTTGCAACAGGACTTGCCGCGTCGGGTGAAGGAAACCCTGGACGCGGCTGGCATCTCGATTCCATTCCCGCAACGCGAGCTGCTGATCAGGCGCATGCCCGTGGCGGCGCGCGCGGATCGGTCCGCGCGCTGATCGAATCATGAGCACTCGGTCGCGCCGATGCGTGGCGCGACCGGGCGTCAAACTGTCTTGGTGCTGATCGCGCGATTCAGCCGCCGCCACCGCCACCGCCACCGCCGCCGCCGCCGCCACCGCCACCGCCACCGCCACCGTCATGCGGTGGCCTGTGGCCGCCATGGTCTTTGCCGTGCGCCGGGCCTTGCGGTGGTTTGCCGCCATGCCCGGGACCACCAGGACCATGCCACGGGCCGCCTGGGCGCTGGCCCGGATGCGGCTGCTGTGGGCGGCCTTGTGGCTGGTAATGGCCTTGTGGCTGCGGACGACGCTGCGGCTGATAGCGGCCCTGTTGCTGATAATGGCCCTGTTGCGGGCGGTAACGCGATGGCTGCTGCCGGTAATCAGGCCGCGCCCATTGGGTGCGCTGCGGATACCAGGAGCGGTTGCGATAATGGCTGCCCCAGTACGCATCAAGCACGAAATTGAGGATCGGAATGCCGATGCGTCCGCCGTAAGCCGAGAGTATGACGCGCTGGTTGTCATAGGGATAACTGACGAAATTCGCGGAGATCCAGCCGCGCGCACCATCGCCCCGAACATCACACCAGCTCCAGCCACTGGTGCAGCCAAAAACGGCAATCGGCGTACCCGGTGGCAACGTGGTGACGCGCGGATAGCGCACATCCGGGCCGGCGCGCAGATTCACGTAACCGTTGACGTAACCATCGGCGGCCAAGGCCGAGAGTGGCGCCAATGCCGCGGCGGCGAGCAAGGCAAGTTTGAACAGACGTTTCATCACGAGTCCTCCTAGGGGAACGAGCCAAGCAACGATGGATCAGTTTGCAAAACCTGGCAGCCTGCCGCGCTGTGCAAGCAAACGGGCGCGGAGGAGCCGCGTCGCTTGTGTCGGGACGAGCACTTGCGTGCTCATCGCGGCGGCACTTTGGCGTCGATGCATCCTGCTCCGCTGCCTATGTGGCTTTGCAAAGCGCACAACCACCGCGATCAGTATGTGACTTTTACCGCAACGGCGCGAGGGCTGTCGGTGCGGTCGCGCACAGTCAATTTCCCGGGAACGGATTCGCGGCGCGTCAGCTTGTCGCGCGCAGTCAGGGTCAGGCTGCCGGTCCGCAGTGTCGTGATCGCACGGTGGATTGCCGTCGCCCGCGGCGATCGCAGGCATCCGGCTGGATGTCGCGCAACGCCATGTCGCGCAACGCTGTCATCGAGCGCCTGCGTTCGGGTCTGGCCGGAATCGGCCGGTACCGCAGCTGCCGGCGCCGGCGCCACATGCTTGCGTAGCCAGCGCATGAAGCATGACGCGCGTGGCGCATTGCGCGACAATCAGCGCTCGCATATTGCCGAATGCAGGAGCATGCATGTCCTCGCTGATCGAAGCCCAGGTGCCGGACATCGGCAATTATCACGACGTGCCGGTGATCGAATTGCTGGTCAAGCCCGGCGATACGGTGACCCGGGATCAGGGCCTGGTGACGCTGGAATCGGACAAGGCGACGATGGAGGTTCCGGCGCCGGCCGCGGGCGTGGTGAAGGAGCTGAAGGTCAAGCTGGGCGATGCGGTGTCCGAAGGCACGCTGGTCGCGCTGATCGAGGCCGCCGCCAGCGCGGTCGCTGTGGCTGCGCCACCCAAGCCAGCCATCGCTGCATCGCTGCCCAGCGTCGCTGCGTCGGCACCAGCACCAGCATCAACGCCAGCCACCGCCGCACCGCCGCCGCGTCCTGTCGCGACAGTCGCTGCGCCGTCGCCCGTGCGCTTCGACAGCAGCGCGGTGATGCCGGATCAAGTGCCGTATGCCAGCCCGGCACTGCGTCTGTTCGCGCGCGAGCTGGGTGTGGACCTGAAGAAGGTCAAGGGCAGTGGCAAGGGTGGGCGCATCCTGCGCGAAGATGTGCAGGCTTTCGTCAAGCAGGCCCTGGATGGCGGTGGCGCACGCAGCGGCGCGGCTGGCAACGGACTCAACCTGCTGCCCTGGCCGGAGATCGATTTCGCCAAGTTCGGGCCGATCGAGGCGCAGCCACTGGGCAAGATCAAGCGCGCCACCGGCGCCAATCTGGCGCGCAACTGGGCGCTGATTCCACACGTCACCCAGCACGATCTGGCCGACATCACCGCGATGGAAGCTTTCCGCAAGCAGCTCGGCGCCGAGCAGAAGGATCTGAAGATCACCCCGCTGGTGTTCCTGATCAAGGCCGCGGTGGCGGCGCTGCAGGCATTCCCCACGTTCAACGCCTCGCTCAATGCGAGCGGCGATACGCTGACGCTGAAAAAATATTTCCATATCGGCATCGCCGTGGACACGCCCGATGGTCTGGTGGTGCCGGTGCTGCGCGACTGCGATCAGAAAGGCCTGCTGGATCTGGCGCGCGAACTGGGCGCGATCTCGGCCAAGGCGCGCGACAAGAAGCTGACGCCGGCCGACATGTCCGGCGGTTGCTTCTCGATCTCCTCGCTCGGCGGCATCGGCGGCACCGCGTTCACGCCGATCATCAACGCGCCCGAAGTCGCCATCCTCGGCGTCAGCAAGAGCAGCCTGCAGCCAGTGTGGAACGGTACGGCGTTTGAACCACGCCTGATGCTGCCGCTGTCGCTGAGCTATGACCATCGCGTCATCGATGGCGCCGCCGCGGCGCGCTTCACCGCATTCATGGCGCGCGCGCTGGGCGATCTGCGCCGGCTGCTGCTCTGAGCCGCGCATGGCCGCGCATCTCGCGAGCGGATTGCACGCGGCCTCCACGGGGCTGCCGGCGCGCGCGCAGGCAGTCTTCGCGCAGATCGACAACCTGCTCGATCTGCGCCTGATCCACTTTGGCACGGTGCGACTGAGCGTGGGTGCGCTGCTGGCCGCGCTGCTGATCCTGGGTGGCGCGATCCTGCTGTCGTATCTGCTGCGGCGCATGCTGACGCACTACGCCACCCGCTATCCGGACAACATCAATCGCTCGGCGCTGTACACGCTGGCACGTCTGGGCCATTACACCCTGCTGTTGCTGGGCGTGATGTTCGCTCTGTCGGCGACCGGGATTCCGGTCAGCCGTTTCGCGGTGTTCTTCGCCGCCCTCGGCGTCGGTCTCGGTTTCGGTTTGCAGGCGATCTTCAACAATTTCATCTCCGGCCTGATCCTGCTGTTCGAGCGCAGCCTCAAGGTGGGCGACTTCGTCGAGCTGGCCTCGGGCGTGCACGGCGAGGTGCGCGACATCAACATCCGCGCGACCCGCATCAACACCAACGACGATGTCGACATCCTGGTGCCGAACTCCGAGTTCGTCAGCGGGCGCCTGGTCAACTGGACCCTGACGGCGGGCACGCGGCGCATCAAGGTACCGTTCGGCGTCGCCTACGGCAGTGACAAGGAGCAGGTGCGCGAGGCCGGACTCGAGGCGGCGCGCGAGGTGCCGCACACGCTGGCGCAGGATGGCCCGCATGCGCCGCAGGTCTGGCTGAGCGGCTTCGGCGCGTCTTCACTCGATTTCGAGCTGGTGGTGTGGGTCAACGCCGACGCCACGCGGCATCCGGGTGGTGTCAGCGCCGCCTACAACTGGGCGCTGCACAGCGCGCTCGCCAGGCGCGGCATCGAGCTGCCGTTCCCGCAGCGCGACCTGCACTTGCGCAGCTGGTTTGGACTGACCGGCGCCGAGGCGCTGCAGGCGCTGCGCGAGTCCACACCACGGGTCGTCGCCGCGCCGCCGCCGGCCATCGCGCCCGATCACCATTCCGACGCCGCGCGCTGAGCGCGGCCGCACCCGAGGACGCCGCACGATGGCCAGCACGATCGAAATCAAAGTTCCCGACATCGGCAATTATCACGACGTGCCGGTGATCGAATTGCTGGTCAAGCCCGGCGATACGGTGACCCGGGATCAGGGCCTGGTCACACTGGAGTCCGACAAGGCGACGATGGAGGTTCCGGCGCCGGCCGCGGGCGTGGTGAAGGAGCTGAAGGTCAAGCTGGGCGATGCGGTGTCCGAAGGCACGTTGGTCGCGCTGATCGAGGCCGCCGCCAGCGTGGCCGCTGTGGCTGCGCCGCCCGAGCCACCCAAGGCGGCGGGCAGTACTCCTGCAACCCGGCCCGCAGCGGTTGCAGCACCGGCCACCATCGCGCCTGCGCCAGGCGCAGTCGATGGCCGCACGCCCGATATGGAGTGCGCACTGCTGGTGCTGGGCGCTGGCCCGGGGGGCTACACCGCGGCGTTCCGTGCCGCCGACCTGGGCTTGGACGTGGTGCTGGTCGAACGCTACGCGAGCCTGGGCGGCGTGTGCCTCAACGTGGGCTGCATTCCATCCAAGGCGCTGCTGCACACCGCCGAGGTGATCGCCGAGGCCGAGGCCATGGCTGCGCACGGCGTCAGTTTTGGCACGCCCAGGCTCGATCTGGACAAGTTGCGCGCGTTCAAGGACGGTGTGGTCGGCAAGCTCACCGGTGGGCTTGCCGGCATGGCCAAACAGCGCAAGGTGCGTGTGTTGCAGGGCGTCGGCATGTTCGTCGCGCCGCACGAGCTGGACGTGCAAACCGACGCTGGTGTCAAGCGCGTGCGCTTCGCCCAGGCCATCATTGCGGCGGGTTCGCAGGCGCTGAAGTTGCCGGGGTTCCCCTGGGACGATGCGCGTGTGATGGACTCCACCGACGCGCTGGCGCTGGCCGATATGCCCAAATCGCTGCTGGTGGTCGGCGGCGGCATCATCGGCCTGGAAATGGCCTGCGTGTATGCCGCCCTGGGCAGCGCGGTGACCGTGGTCGAGCTGGCCGAGCAGTTGATGCCGGGCTGCGATGCTGATCTGGTCAAGCCGCTGCAGCAGCGTCTGGGCAAGCGTCTGGCCGGCATTCATCTGCAGACCAAGGTCGCGCGCGCCACCGCGCAGAAGGATGGCATCCACGTCGTGTTCGAGGGTGCATCGAAGCCGGCGCGTGACGTGTTCGACCGCGTGCTCGTGGCGGTGGGTCGCGTGCCCAACGGCAAACGCATCGGCGCCGAAGCGGCGGGCATCGCCGTCGATGCGCGCGGCTATATCGCCGTGGATGCGCAGATGCGCAGCAACGTGCCGCACATCTTCGCCATCGGCGACATCGTCGGCAATCCGATGCTGGCGCACAAGGCCACGCACGAAGCCAAGCTGGCCGCCGAGGTCGCCGCCGGCGAGAAGCGCGAGTGGCTGGCGCGGGTGATCCCCTCGGTGGCCTATACCGACCCGGAAATCGCCTGGGTCGGCGTGAGCGAGCGCGAGGCGAAGGAGAAGGGCTTGGCCATCGAAGTGGCGCGCTTCCCCTGGGCGGCATCCGGGCGCGCGCTGGGCATGGATCGCAGCGAGGGCTTCAGCAAGCTGATCTTCGATGCGCAAACCAGGCGCGTGGTCGGCGGCGGCATCGTCGGCGTGCATGCCGGCGATCTGATCGCCGAGGTGGCGCTGGCGATCGAGATGGGCGCCGAGGCCGCCGACATCGGCCACACCATCCATCCGCACCCGACGCTCAGTGAAACCGTGGCCATGGCCGCCGAGATCATGGATGGCAGCATCACCGATCTGATCCCGTCCAGGAAGCGCTGAATGCGCGGTTGCGGCAACAGTGTGTCTGCGCGCCGGCGCTGGTGCCGGCACGCGCTGCCCGCACATCCGGCAAGGCGTCCGATACGCATTGAGTCTTTTTGATTGTCTCTCTTCCCGCACAAGGAAATCCCATGAAACTTTACTTTTCCCCCGGCGCCTGTTCGCTGTCGCCGCATATCGTGTTGCACGAGCTGGGTCTGCCGTTCGAGGCCGTGCAGGTCGATCTGAAGTCCAAGCGACTGAAGGACGGCGCGGACTTCTGGAAGATCAATCCCAAGGGTTACGTGCCGACGCTGCAGCTCGACGACGGCGCCATTCTCACCGAGGGTCCGGCGATCGTGCAGTATCTGGCCGACCAGAAGCCCACGGCCGGACTCGCGCCCGCCAATGGCACCTTCGCGCGCTATCGCCTGCAGGAATGGCTGAATTTCATCTCCACCGAGCTGCACAAGCAGTTCAGCCCATTGTTCAATCCAGCTTCGACCGATGCCGTGAAGCAGGCGCAGCAGGAGCGTCTGGCCGAGCGTTTCCGCGAGATCGTCGCCGCCATGGGCGCCGCGCCGTATCTGCTGGGCGACCAGTTCACCGTGGCCGACGCCTACCTGTACACGGTGCTGACCTGGGCCGGGATCGTCGGGGTCGATCTGGCGCCGTACCCGGCCCTGCAGGCGTTCATGAAACGCGTCGAGGCGCGTCCTGCAGTGAAGGCCACGCTGGCCGCCGAGCGCGCGGCCAAGAAAAATTGAGCAGCGCGATCTGAGCGCCGGTATCGCGATCAAGGCGACACGAAAGCGACGTCGCTGCGGGCGTCGCTTTTCTCATGTCATGGCGATGGCGTGGCGGGTGACGCTCAGGTGCCCTGGCCGGCGGGTGGCGCCACCGCGCCCACGGTTTCGTAGTGGCGCACCAAGCCCTCTTGGTCGAGCAGGTATTGCGCTTCCTCGGCGGTATACACGGCCTGCTGCGGATCGCCGCCCACCCAGGCGCGGATGGCATCCATGGATTCCCACAGGGTCAGCACCACGAACTCGGCATGCTCGCCCTGATAGCGGCGCAACACCCAGCCGCCACGCTGGCCCGCCTTGCCGGCCAGGCCAGGCAGCGCCACGTTGTTGAGGAATGTGAGATAAGCATCGGCCGTGTCCTTGTGCGTGATGCCCCTCCAGACGCGCGCGATCATGTCTCGTCCCCTGTTGCAACCGGCCCGCCTGCGGCCGACGTGCGCAGCTTAGCAGGCCGCTCGCGTGCCGCTGCCGCGTGCGCCAATTGGCCAGCGACCTTGAAGCGATTGAGCGATTGCAGCCACAGCTCGTGCTGCGCGGCCTCGCTGGCGCTGTCGGGGATGCGATTGAACGGAATGCGCATCGGTGCGGCGTCGTGGCGGATCGCCGCGCTGAGGCCGCCGAAGTACACCGCGTTGTGGCCGAAGCGCGCGTTGATGCGATCAATGGTCGTGTCCAGTGCATTGGTCTTCGCCGGCGCCGCGAAGAGATCCGGTGCGGCGTCCGCCGGATCGCTGAGATGGTGCAAGGTCACACTCAGTGCCAGCGGTCGCGCGCCGCGCGGGCCGGGCAGTGCGGGCTGCGCCGGATCATCGAGCAGCGTACGCAATTCGCGCAGCAGCGTTGCCGTGGAGGCCGTGTCCGCGAAGCGCGCATCGCGCTCCCAGCGCGGGCGTGCGCCGGTGTAACGCACGCGCACCGCCAGCGCGCCGGCGTGCAGGCCCAGGCGGCGCAAGCGCAGCGCCGCCTTGCTCAGCAGTTTTTGCAGCACCGCGCGTGCGCCTTGCGCGTTGCGCAACTCAGGGCCAAGCACGTGCGAATGGCCCACCGAGCTGCGCACGCTCGGTCGCTCACCCAGCCAGGCGCCGTGCAGCAGCGCGTGGAAGCGCTCACCCTCGACGCCGCCCCAGACGCGGCGCAACGCGGCGGCATCGGCGGCGGTCAGTTGCGCCACGCTGCGGATGCCGTGACGCAGCAGACGCCGCTCCAGCGCCGGGCCGATGCCGCACAGATCGCGCAGCGCCAGCGCATGCAGCGCCTGCGGCAGGTCGCCGGCCTCGAGCACGGTGAGGCCGTCGGGCTTGCGCATGTCGGCCGCGGTCTTGGCCAGGAAGGCGTTGGGCGCGATGCCGATCGAGCAGCGGATGAATTCGGCTGCGCCCGCGATTTCGCGCTTGATCGCGCGCGCCATTGCCTCGGCCTTGTCACGCCGCCGCTCGCTGCCGATCAGCTCGCAATCCACCTCGTCGATCGAGCCGATATGGCTGATCGGCAGCACGCGTCCGATGATTTCCAGCAGGCGGTGATGCCATTCCACATAGAGCGCCGGCCGTGCCAGGCACAGCACCAGCCCGGGACACAACGCGCGCGCATCGCTGACGCGCGTGCCGGTGCGGATGCCACAGGCCTTGGCGCTGTAGCTGGCGGCGATGCAGCAGGTCGAATCGGCCAGCACCGGGACCACGGCCACCGGGCGATCGCGCAACTCCGGCCGCACCTCCTGCTCGACCGAGGCGAAGTAGCTGTTGAAATCGACGAACAGGCTGCGCAGCGTCATCGGCGGCCTCCGCGTGGGGCGGGTAGTACAGCCTACTGCAGTCGCAGCGGCCAAGACGCCATGCAGCTTGCCCGGGTCCATGGCGGAGGGCATGCTGTGCCGGCCATGCGTGGGGCATGGCGTCCAATGACAAGGGGATGCACATGAATGATTTCGGTGCCCTGACGGGCATGGGTTTTGGGGTCGCGCTGATCGGCGGGCTGGTCGGGCTGGTGATCACGGTCTTGCTTGGCGCGCTGATCCTCATGTTCGCCTACAAACTGGTGGTGAAATCCAGTCCGGGTTATGGCCAGGCCGTGATCACGATGCTGGCCGTGGTCGGCGCCGCGATCGTGATTCACATCGTTCTTGGCTTGGTGCTGTTCTGGCTTGGCATGCTGGCGGGCCTGATCATTTTCATCGCCGATTTCCTGGTGACTGCCTGGCTGATCCAGAAGCTGATGAAATCGCCCATGAGTGGTGAAATCAGTTACGGTCAGGCGTGTCTCGTGGTGGTGGTCGACTGGTTGATCTGGCTGGCCATTGCCGTTGTGATGTGGGTCATCGGCATGGTGATCGGTTTCTCATTCATGCATGGAATGATGCACTGACGCTGCAGCCAGTGGCCGGGCGGCGCCTGGCGCGCCGTCCGGCCACCACGAACACTGGAATCAGGTTGCAATCACTGCTGCTGCCATGGCTGGGTGCATGGGCGAGCCTGGGTCCCGCCGGCGCCGTGCTGGCCGCGGCGCTGGCCTGGCTGCTGGCCACGCTGTTGCTGATGCTGGCGGTGCGCGTGGTGCTGGGGTTCTGGGCAGCGCCGGGACGCAGTGCATTGATCGTGTTGCTGGCGCTGGGGTTGACCGCGCTGCTGCTGCTGGCCTGGAATCTGGGCACGGCGCTGATGGGCAGCGTCGATCCGCTGCATTGGCATGTCGGGCTGAGTGTGCTGTTGCTGGCGCTGGCGCTGCTGGCGCAGTTGTGGGTACTCAGCCACTGGCTGGTGCTGCCCTCGGCGCGCGCACCCGGCGTCCCGGGCATGCTTGGCGTGGTGCTGCTGTTCTGGGTGCTGCTGATCGTGGCGATCTCGGCGCTGGGGTTGGCGCTGGGTCTGCCGGTGCCGCGCCCCTGACGCGCAGTGTCAGTAGGCGATGCGCGCGCGCGCGAGCAGCTTGCCGAGCAGCCAGGCCGGGCCGATCAGCAGATAAGCCAGATCGGTCAGAAACGAAGGGCGACGGCCTTCGAGTGTGTGGCCGATAAATTGCCCGATCCATGCGATCACGAACAGCACGCCGGCGAGCACCAGCAGATGCATGGCGCCGAGCGCGGCATAAGCGAGGTGCGCGATGAAGCCGAACACCACGAACACGGCCAGCATGCCCAGGCCGATCACGCGCGACAGCCGCCAGTAGAACGTCCACGCCAGGAACATCGCCACGCCCGCCCACAGGCCGGGTTGCGCAAAGGCGCGGGGTACCGGGATCACCCACAGCGCGGCGATCACGCACCACAGGATCAACGGCACGCAGACCCAGTGGATGGCGCAGTTGCGCGCATCGCGATGATCGTTGCCGTAGTTCTCGAACCACTGCTGCACATCGCGCATGGCATCACCCTCCACGAGATCGACGCCGCCCGGAACAGCCGGTACGGCGCCAGATCATACGAGAAGCGATGGGCAGACACGTTGCCGAGCTTGCGAGCCGCCGACCACGGTGGCCGGTTGCCGACGGGAAGGGGCAGGCTGCCGTCCACGTCGAAGCCATGCTAGGCCGTGAGCTTGTGCAAGGCCTCCGCATATTTGGCGCGTGTTTTCGCGATGACCTCGGGCGGAATGTGCGGACCGGGTGCCTGCTTGTTCCAGTGCTGCGTTTCCAAATAGTCGCGCACGAACTGCTTGTCGTAGCTTGGCGGGCTGGTGCCGATGCGATACCCAGCGGCCGGCCAGAAGCGCGAGGAGTCCGGCGTCAGCATTTCGTCCATCACGTAGAGCTTGCCGGCGGCATCGAGGCCGAACTCGAACTTGGTGTCGGCGATCAGAATTCCGCGCTGCGCGGCATAGGCGGCGGCGTGGCGGTACAACGCCAGCGTCGCCGCGCGCACCTGCTCGGCAAGATCGGCGCCGAGCGTCGCCACGACCCGGTCGAAATCGATCGTTTCGTCGTGGCTGCCGGCGGCGGCCTTGGTGGAGGGCGTGAAGATCGGTTGCGGCAGTTGTTCGGCCTGCTGCAATCCGGCCGGCAGCGCGATGCCGCTGATGCGGCCGCTGGCCTGGTAATCCTTCCAGCCGGAGCCGGCCAGGTAGCCGCGCGCCACCGCTTCGATCGGCACCGGCTTGAGACGCCTGGCCACCACGCTGCGCTGCGCGTACAGCGTGGCGTCCACGCCTGCGGGCAGCACGCTGGCCACGCTGAAGCCGGTCAGGTGATTGGGCATCAGGAATGCGGTGCGCGCGAACCAGAAATTGGACAGTTGCGTGAGCAGCTCGCCCTTGCCGGGGATCGGATCGGGCAGCACCACGTCGAACGCTGACAGGCGATCGCTGGCCACGATCAGCAAACGCTCGGCATCCAGAGCATAGACATCGCGCACCTTGCCCCGATGCAGCAGGTGCAGACCGGGCAAATCGGATTGGATCAGCAGGCTCACGGCATACTCGCGGGTGGGGCGAATCGCGCATTCTAATCGTGCCATCGCAGCAGCCGCGCGCGGCGCGGTTAAACTGTGCGCTTTGCCGCGAATCGCGCCATGTCCTTGCTGCGTCTTTTCCTGCTGTGTGCCGTGCCCGGCCTGTTCATGCTGCTGTTGGGTGCGTGCAGTGAGCGCATGCCACGCGGCAGTGGTCGCGCCACGCTCGCGCCAGCCGGCATGCAACCGCCTGCGCAGTTGGGACTGTGCGCCGCCTGCCATGGTGCCAACGGCCATGCGCGGCAGCCGGATATTCCCGACCTTGCCGGCCAGAAAGCGGATTACCTTGACAAGGCGATGCGTGATTACGCCTCCGGTGTGCGCAACGTGCCACTGATGCGCGGTGCACTGGGCGCGATCGACCCCGCGCAGATGCGTGCGCTGGCCGACTGGTATGCCGCGCAACCCGTGTGCCTGCCGCAGGTGCGCCGCCCGTGAGTTTCCTGTGGACCTGGGTGGGAGCGGCTTTCGGGCTGACTTTTGGCCACAGCCTCGGTGCGCTGATCCTGGGCGCGCTGATCGGCTGGGTGGTGGACACCATGCGCCATCAGCGCCGGCGCCTGCGCGCGCAGCGCCAGTTCGTGGCGCCGCTGTTTGCGGTACTGGGTGCGCTGGCCAAGGCCGACGGCCGCGTCAGCCAAGCCGAAATCAGTGTCGCCGAGCGCATGATGCAGCGTTTCAATCTCGATGCCACGCAGCGCGCCGGGGCCATCGCGCGCTTCAACGCCGGCAAGCAAGCCGGGTTTCAACTCGCGCCCGCGCTGGCCGAACTGCGCCGGATCTGCGCGCCGCAGCCGCAACTGGCCTGGGCCGTGCTCGATGTGCTGGCCGAGGTCGCCTATGCCGAAGGCGCGGCCAGCCAGGCCGGGTTTCAATTGCTGCAACAGACCGCGCACGCGCTGGGCTTCGGCGACATGCAACTGCTGGCGCTGTTGATGATGCGCGGTTACGCCATGCCGCAGGGCGCGGCGGGCGCGTGGCAGCAGCAGGGTTACCAGCAGGCCTACCAGCGCGGCTCGCGACAGGCGCCGGCGTCGCGCAGCAGCGGCCCCGACCCGTATGCCGTGCTCGGCGTGGAGCGCGGCAACGATGACGCCAGCATCAAGCGCGCTTACCGCAAACTGATCTCGCAATATCACCCGGATCGCCTCGGCGACCTGCCGGAAGAATTGCGCCGCCGTGCCGAGCGCCGCGCGAGCGAAATCAACACCGCGTGGGAAGCGATCAAGGGCGAGCGCGGGATTGTGTGAACCCTGCGCGGGTGCGCGCAGAAACCAGGGTCGCCAGGGCCTAGGGATCAAATTCCTTTGCGCCCCTCGCGGACGGGTCCGGCAACCAGCAACACGCTGACTGACGGCGCACGCTTGGTCGCGCGCGGCGTGTGGCCGACAATGCGACTTTCGTGGAGTTCTGCCATGCGCCAGCCCATCGTCATCGCACCATCGATTCTGTCCGCCGATTTCGCGCGTCTCGGCGCAGATGCGCAGAAAGCGCTGGATGCCGGCGCCGACTGGTTGCACTTCGATGTCATGGACAACCACTACGTGCCCAACCTCAGCATCGGTCCGCAGGTGTGCAAGGCGCTGCGTGACTACGGCATCAGCGCGCCGATCGACGTGCACCTGATGGTGACTCCGGTGGATCGCATCGTGCCCGATTTCGCCGCTGCCGGCGCCACGCGCATCAGCTTTCACCCCGAGGCCAGCGCGCACGTCGATCGCACCCTGCAGTTGATCCGCAGTCATGGCTGCATGACCGGTCTGGTGCTCAATCCGGCCACGCCGCTGCAGTGGCTGGACTGGACGTTGCATCAACTCGACCTGGTGCTGCTCATGTCGGTCAACCCTGGCTTCGGCGGGCAGGCGTTCATCCCCGCCACGCTGGACAAGCTGCGCGTGGTGCGCGCGCGCATCGACAGCAGTGGCCGCGACGTGCGGCTGGAGGTGGACGGCGGCATCAACCACGACACCATCGGCGCCGCCGCTGGCGCCGGCGCCGACACCTTCGTCGCCGGCAGCGCCGTGTTCGGCAAGCCTGATTACCGCGCCGTCATCGGGGATTTGCGCGCGCGCGCCGCGGCGGCGGTCACGCAGCGCACATGAACAACGCGCCCACCCTGGAAAGTGTCCTCACCTGCCCGCAGTGCGCCGGACAGAGCGCACAGGTCATGCCGACCGACCGTTGCCAGTTCTTCTTCGAGTGTCCGCACTGCCACGCCCTGTTGCGCCCCAGGGCGGGCGACTGCTGCGTGTTCTGCTCGTACGGTTCGGTGCCGTGCCTGCCGGTGCAGCTCGCGCGTGCCGCGGGCGAGTCATCGCCCAAGCGCTGCTGCTGACGCCACGCGACGGCGCTGCTATCGTGCTGCGTTCGCTTCGGGTCCATCGCACGCCGTGATCACCTCAGCCGAGTTCGACGCCCTCGCCGCGCAGGGCCATACCCGCATTCCCGTGGTGCGCGAGGTGTTTTCCGATCTGGATACGCCGCTGTCGGTGTATCTGAAGCTGGCCGACGGGCCGCACACGTTCCTCTTCGAGTCGGTCGAGGGTGGCGAGTCCTGGGGGCGCTATTCGATCATTGGTCTGCCGGCGCGGCGCGTGTACACGCTGCGCGCGGGTGTGCTGGAAACCAGCGAGCTGGGCGAGGTAGTCGCGCGCGACACGCCGGCCGACCCGCTGGCCGCCATCGAGCAGTTGCGCGCTGGCTTCAAGGTGCCACGCCTGCCGGGCCTGCCGGCGTTCACCGGTGGACTGGTCGGGTATTTCGGCTTCGAGTGCATCGGCTACATCGAGCCGCGCCTGCTGCGCACCGACATGCCCGACTTGCTGGGTACGCCCGACGCGCTGTTGATGCTGGCCGAGGAAGTGGCCGTGTTCGACAATCTGCGCGGGCGCCTGTTCCTGATCGTGCACGCCGACCCGGCGTTGCCGCAGGCCTGGCGCCGCGCCGTGCGGCGCCTGGATGAGCTGGCGTTTCGTCTGCGCCACGCGGGATCTGCCTATCCGGAAACGCAGCGTGCCAAGCCGCTGGCCGAGGCCGATTTCAAATCCGGTTTCAGCCGCGCCGGTTACGAGGCGCTGGTCGAGCGCGCCAGGGAGTACATCCGTGCCGGCGATATTTTCCAGGTGGTGCCCTCGCAGCGTCTCAGCGTGCCGTTCGATGGGCGCCCGGTGGATGTGTACCGGGCATTACGCGCACTCAATCCCTCGCCGTACATGTATTTCATCGATCTTGGTGCTACCCAGATTGTCGGTTCCTCGCCCGAGATCCTGGTGCGTGTGCAAGACGGCAAGGTGGTGCTGCGCCCGATTGCCGGCACGCGCCGTCGTGGCGCCACGGCGGATGAAGACCAGATGTTGGCCGAAGAGCTGTTGGCCGATCCCAAGGAGCGTGCCGAGCATCTGATGCTGATCGATCTGGGCCGCAACGATGTGGGTCGCGTCAGCGTCACCGGCAGCGTGCATGTGACCGAGTCCTTCGTCATCGAGCGCTATTCGCATGTCATGCACATCGTTTCGCAGGTCGAGGGCACGCTGGCGCCGGGGCTGGGTTACATGGATGCGCTCAAGGCCAGCTTCCCGGCGGGCACCGTCTCGGGCGCGCCCAAGATCCGCGCGCTGGAGATCATCCAGGAGCTGGAGCCGCACCGGCGCAATGTGTACGCCGGCGCGGTCGGCTGGATCGGCTGGTGGGGCGATGGCGATACGGCCATCGCCATCCGTACCGCGGTGATCCAGGACGGCCAGTTGCACGTGCAGGCCGGCGGTGGCGTGGTGTACGACTCCGACCCGGCCGCCGAGTGGGAAGAAACCATGAACAAGGGCCGTGCCCTGTTCCGCGCCGTGGCGCAAGCCGCGCAGGGGCTGTGACGTGCTGCTGCTGATCGACAATTACGACAGCTTCACCTGGAACCTGGCGCAGTATTTCGGCGAGCTGGGCGTGGAGGTGAAGGTGGTGCGCAATGACGCCATCGACGTTGCCGGCATGCGCGCGTTGCGGCCCGGGTACATCGTGATTTCGCCGGGGCCGGGTACACCCGGCGAAGCGGGTGTGTCGCTGCAGCTGTTGCGCCAGCTCGGCGGCAGCGTGCCGATCCTCGGCGTATGCCTGGGGCACCAGGCGATCGGCCAGGCGTTTGGCGCTGCGGTGGTGCGCGCGCCGCAGATCATGCACGGCAAGACCTCGCGTATCCGCCATGCCGGCACGGGCGTGTTCGCCGGCTTGCCGGATGGGTTTACCGCGACGCGCTACCACTCGCTGGTGGTGGCGCCGGAATCGCTGCCCGACTGTCTGCAGATCAGCGCGTGGAGCGAATATCCCGACGGCACGCGCGAGGCGATCATGGGCCTGCGCCACAAGACGCTGCCGATCCAGGGCGTGCAGTTTCACCCTGAATCCATCGCCACGCAGCACGGCCACGCGCTGCTGCGCAATTTCCTGGATACCTGAAGGCCATGAAATCCGTCACCATCACGCCGCACGAGGCGCTGCAACGCACGATCGAGCACCGCGAGATCTTTCACGACGAGATGATCGACCTGATGCGCCAGATCATGCGCGGCGAGGTGCCGCCGGCGCTGACCGCAGCCATCGTCGTCGGCTTGCGCGTGAAGAAGGAAACCGTGGGCGAGATCACCGGCGCGGCGCGCGTGATGCGCGAGCTGGCGGTACGCGTGCCGACCCCGGCGTATGCGCATTTCATCGACATCGTGGGTACCGGCGGCGATGGCGCGCACAGCTTCAACATCTCCACCGCCAGCATGTTCGTGGCCGCGGCCGCGGGTGCACGCGTGGCCAAGCACGGCAACCGCGGCGTGTCCTCGAAGTCGGGCAGCGCCGATGTGCTCGAGGCACTGGGTGCGCGCATCGACCTGGCGCCGCAGCAGGTCGCGCAATGCCTGGCCGAAACCGGTATCGGTTTCATGTTCGCGCCCAACCATCATCCGGCGATGAAAGCGGTCGCGCCGGTGCGGCGCGAGCTGGGCGTGCGCACCATCTTCAACATCCTCGGCCCGCTGACCAATCCGGCGGCTGCGCCGAACATCCTGATGGGCGTGTTCCATCCCGACCTGGTTGGCATCCAGGTGCGCGTGCTGCAGCAGCTTGGCGTGCAGCGCGCCATGGTGGTGTACGGCAAGGATGGGCTGGACGAGATTTCCCTCGGTGGCGCCACCTTGGTGGGTGAACTGCGCGAGGGCGCGGTGCACGAGTACGAACTGGAGCCGGAAGATTTCGGCTTCAGCATGGCCTCCAGCCGCAACCTGCGCGTGGACGATGCGCAGGCCTCGCGCGGGCTGCTGCTGGCGGCGCTGGAAAACCGCCACGCCATCGCGCGTGACGTGGTGCTGTTGAATGCCGGCGCCGCGCTGTATGTCGCCGGACTTGCCGCGGACCTTGGTGCTGGCATCGCGCGCGCGCGCGCCGCCATCGACAACGGTGACGCACGTGCGCGCGTGGATGATTTCGTGGCCGCCACACAACGGCTCAAAGGCGTGGCGGCATGAACGATGTTCTGCGGCGCATCCTCGCGCGCAAGGTCGAGGAGGTAAATGCGCGCCGCGCCGCGCTGCCACTGGCTGAGCTGGCAGCGCGCGCCCGCGCCGCGCCCGCGCCGCGCGCGTTCGCCGATGCGCTGATCGCGCGTGCGGCTGCGGGCTTGCCCGCGGTCATCGCCGAGATCAAGAAAGCCAGCCCCAGCGCAGGCGTGATCCGCGCCGACTTCGATGTTGCCGCGATCGCGCGCAGCTATGCGGCAGGTGGTGCCACGTGCCTGTCGGTGCTGACCGATGTTGATTTTTTCCAGGGTAGCGATGCGTATCTGCAGCAGGCATGCGCGGCCTGTGCGTTGCCGGTGTTGCGCAAGGATTTCGTCATCGATCCGTGGCAGGTGTACGAGGCGCGCGCACTGGGCGCCGATTGCATCCTGCTGATCGTGGCCGCACTGGGTGACGGCGCACTGCTGGAGCTGAGCCTGTTGGCCAGCGAGCTGGATCTGGATGTGCTGGTCGAGGTGCATGACGGCGCCGAACTGGAGTGCGCGCTGGATTTGCCGGTGCGTCTGATCGGCGTCAACAACCGCGATCTGCGTAGCTTCGAAACGCATTTGGACACCACTCTGCAGCTGCGCACGCGCGTGCCTGCCGAGCGCCTGCTGGTCAGCGAGAGCGGCATTCGCACGGGTGCGGACGTGGCTTTGCTGCGCGCCGCCGGCGTGCAGGCGTTTCTGGTCGGCGAGACCTGCATGCGCGCCGTCGATCCGGGCGCTGAACTGGCGCGCCTGTTCGCGGTCGAGCGCGCATGAGTATTCCGGCTGAGACCGGCGTGGCCGCATCCGCGCCGTGCACCGTGCTGTTTGATTTCGACGGCGTGCTGGTGCGCGGTGACAGCTTCAGCCATTTCCTGTGGAAGCGCTTTCGGCTTCAGCCCTGGCGCGCACTGCTGTTGCTGCCGACGCTGCCGCTGGCGCCCGTGGCGCTCAACCGGCACGGGCGCTGGTGGTTGGTGCGCTGGCTGGTGCGTGTCGCGTTGCTGGGACTGGATCAGGCGCAGTACCGCGTGGTCGTTGAATCACACGCGCGCGTGCAGGCATTGCGGCGCGGTGCGTTTCTGCGCGACGCGGTCAGCAGTTTGCGCCGACACCTGCTGCGTGGTGATCGCGTGGTCATCGTCACCGGCTGCGAGGAGCATCTGGCGCGCGCGCTGCTCGATGCGGTCGGGCTGGATGACATTGAACTGGTCGCCTCGCAATTGCGTCCGGGCGTGCTTGGCATGAGATCCGACGTGCACAACGTCGGCGCCGAGAAGGTTCGGCAACTCGCCCGCCACGGCATCGCGCCGCCGTGGGCCTGCGCGTATAGCGATGCGGGTGTCGATCTGCCGATACTTGCCGCGGCCGAGGCCGCCGTGCTGGTGAATCCCGACGCAGCGCTGCGCATGCGCATGCAGGCGCGCCTGGGTGATCGTTATGCCGAAGTCGACTGGGGTTGATGCCAGCGCTCAGCGCGTACCCAGCACCACCACGGTCTTGCCGGAGACGTGGATCATGCCGCGCTCTTCGAGTTGCTTGAGCACGCGCCCGGCCATCTCCCGCGAGCAGCCGACGATGCGCGACAGTTCCTGTCGCGAGATGCGGATCTGGGTGCCATCGGGATGGGTCAGCGCGTCCGGTTCCAGGCACAGGTCCAGCAGCGTGCGACTGATGCGGTGGGATACATCCATGAAAGCCAGGCGACTGGCCTGACGCGACGCGCGCAGCAGGCGTGAGCTGAGTTGCGTGCCGATCAGGAACAGCAGCTTCGGGCATTCCTCGTGCAGACTGGTGGCGAACAGCTGGAACAGGCGCTCGTAGCTGATCTCTGCCAATTCGCAATTGGCGCGGGTACGCACGGTGGTTTCGCGCTGGGTGGGCTGGAAAAACAAACCGGTCTCGCCGATGAACTCGCCGCGATTGATGTAAGCCACGATCAACTCGCGTCCTTCATCGTCTTCGGTAAGCACGGTGACCGAACCCTCAACCACGTAAAACAGTGTGGTAGGGGCATCGCCCGGGCGGATGATCGCGGTCTTTGGCGGATAGCGCCGCAGATGGCACTGCGCCAGGAAACGTTCCATCGATTCAGGATCGGGTGCCAGCGCGGCCGGCGCCTGACTGCGGCGAAAATTTTCCTGCAACAGGTATTTAAGGCTCACGCGACCTCCCTGACTGGGCGCACGGCTGCGCATCACAGAACCGCATTCTGACAGCAAAGAAATGCAACCGGCATCTATTCAAGTCCTGCCAGCCAAGGCGATACTATAAGGCTGACCGAGCGCTGCGGCCGATGTGGCGCGGCATGCTCGCTGCTGCGTTGCGCGGCACATGCAGAACATTTCATCGAGGAAATCGCCGTGGTCATACCGCTGCCGCGTCTGCGCCTGCAAGGTTTCAACAATCTGACCAAGTCGCTGAGCTTCAACATCTACGACATCTGCTACGCGGTGTCCGAGGAACAGCGCCAGCGCTACATCGAGTACATCGATGAGCAGTACGACGCCGACCGCCTGACCCAGATTCTCAGCGACGTTGCCGAGATCATTGGCGCCAACATCCTCAATGTCGCGCGCCAGGATTACGACCCGCAGGGTGCCTCGGTGACCATGCTGATCTCCGAGTATCCGGTGGTCGAGAAGCTGGGTCGCGACGTGATCTCCGGCGCCGTGGTCGCGCACATGGACAAGAGCCACATCACCGTGCACACCTATCCGGAAACGCATCCGCACAATGGTATCGCGACCTTTCGCGCGGATATCGATGTTTCCACCTGTGGTGTGATCTCGCCGCTGAAGGCGCTCAATTTCCTGATCGACAGCTTCGAGTCGGATATTGTCACCACGGACTATCGCGTGCGTGGTTTCACCCGCGACGTGAGGGGCAAGAAGCACTTCATCGACCACAAGATCAACTCGATCCAGGACTATCTCGCCAAGCACATTCAGCAGAAGTACGAGATGTTCGATGTCAACGTGTACCAGGAAAATATTTTTCACACCAAGATGCACATCAAGGACTTCGATCTCGATACCTATCTGTTCGAGGCCAACGCATCGGATCTTTCCTTCAAGGACCGGCAGCGCATCGAAGTGCTGCTCAAGCGCGAGATCGAGGAGCTGTTCCACGGCCGCAATCTGATGTGAGCAGCGCAGGCAGCGCGGCTCAGATGCGGTAAGCCACGGCCTTCATCAAAGTCGCGCTGAGGCGCATAACACGGGGTACTGGCCACGGCAGGGGTGTGCCGCCGCCGGCACTGGCCTGCCGGGCGTGACGCGCTTCATCCTGTTTCATCTGCTCGAGGATGGCGCGCGAAGCGTCGTCCGTGGCCGGCAGACGTTCCAGGTGAGACTGCAGATGCGCCTCGACCTGACGCTCGGTTTCGGCGACAAAACCCAGGCTGGGACCATCGCCTGCGCACGCGGCCAGCGCGCCCAGCACATAACTGCCGGCGTACCACAGCGGGTTGAACAGGCTCGGCCGGCTGTGCAATTCGCGCAAACGTGCGCCGCACCAGGCGAGGTGATCGGCTTCTTCATCGGCTGCGTGCAGCAGGTGCGCGCGCGTTGTCGCGTTGCGCGCCAGCGCGGCCTGGCCCAGATATAGCGCTTGTGCGCATACCTCGCCGGTGTGATTGATGCGCATCAGCCCGGCGACATCGCGGCGCTCGGGTTCGCTCATGGGGGCCGGCTCCAGCCCGGCGGCCGGGCTGGAGCGTCGTGCAGCAGCGCTGGCGCCCAGGGTATCCAGCGCGTTGTTCAATACGATCAGCGCGCGATCCAGCGAGGTGTAGTGCGGTTCGAGCATGGCGTGGGTCTTGAAGTCTCGGTTGAGTTCGGGCAACAAAGCCGCCTCAACCCGGCATGATAAGCCCATGCGCATCATCCAGGCCTGCGTCGGCAAGAGCCGCCCTGCTTGACTGTGCTACCTTAGGCGGTTGGAGCCAGCCGTTGGCTTCGGCTTGCGCCGAAGCCGTGCGCGCAGCTAGACTTCCGCTTCTTATTTCGTCGATACCTGTGCCTCACGGGATGGTTTTTCATGAAGACTTTCAGCGCCAAAGCCGAGAGCGTGCAGCGCGACTGGTTTGTGGTTGACGCCACCAACAAGACCCTCGGCCGCCTCTGTTCCGAAATTGCCTCGCGTCTGCGTGGCAAGCACAAACCTGTTTTCACGCCGCACGTCGACACCGGCGATTACATCGTGGTGGTCAACGCCGAGAAGATTGCCGTCACCGGCAACAAGCTCGAGGACAAGAACTATCACCGCTTTACCGGCTATGTCGGCAATCTCAAGACCACGCCGCTCAAGGACTTGCTGGCCAAGCATCCCGAGCGCGTGATCGAGATCGGCGTCAAGGGCATGCTGCCCAAGAATCCGCTGGGCCGCGCGATGTATCGCAAGCTCAAGGTATACAGCGGCGCCGAGCACCCGCATGCCGCCCAGCAGCCGCAACCGCTGAACTTCTGAGGACACCCATGGCCACCCTGCAACAGAACTACGGCACCGGCCGTCGCAAGAGCTCAGCAGCCCGCGTGTTCCTGCGCAAGGGCAGCGGCGCAATCACCGTCAATGGCAAGTCGCTGGATACGTTCTTCGGGCGCGAGACCTCGCGCATGATCGTGCGTCAGCCGCTGGAACTGACCCAGATGACCGAGAAATTCGACATCATGGTCACGGTAGAGGGCGGTGGCATCACCGGTCAGGCAGGTGCGATTCGCCTGGGCATTTCGCGTGCACTGGTCGAGTACGACGAAACCCTGAAGACGCCGCTGCGCAAGGCCGGGTTCATGACCCGTGACGCGCGCGAAGTCGAGCGCAAGAAGGTTGGTCTGCACAAGGCGCGTCGCGCCACGCAGTTCTCCAAGCGCTGATTTCCCGCTTTTGGGAGATCGTCCAACGGTAGGACAACGGACTCTGACTCCGTTTATCTAGGTTCGAATCCTAGTCTCCCAGCCAGACTTCAAGGCCCCGCCTCCGCGGGGCTTCTCTTTTGTGCGCCCGGCAGGGCGCACCTGCTTGGAGGTGAAAGTCCTCTACTCACCCGGCAAGGGGAAGAGTTAGCCAGAGGCAAGGGCGAATCGGGTGACTGGTCGTCTGAAGGAAGCCCGAGGCAAAGCGCTGGCCTGACGAACAGGAAGCGGATACGAGGCGACACGTTGGGGTGAGGCAGCAAAAGGGGTCAAAGCCCGGTACTTGCACAGACGACGTGGCGTATATCCGACAGGCATAAGCGGGAAGGCAGGTGCGTCATACCCGGGGAGATCTCGCCTCATGCCTGAAAGGGCGACGCTGGAAGGCGGAGCGAGAAGTCAGCAGAGGCCATCCCCCAAGGGGACTTCCTGCGGGGCGTAGTAGGTGCGTTATGACCGAAGGGCCGAACATGAGAGACCGCGATTAGGACGACTGAACCTCGATGATCGACGACGAAGCAGAAGCCCGGGAAGCCGGGGCCAAGGGCCAAGAGGCGGGACAGTATCCCGTGGGTAGGCCGTGTGGTGCCGAGTCGATCACGGCGGCAGCCGGGCAAACGAAAGCGGAGGTGTCACGGCTGATGGAGGCCGTGATCGAACGCAGCAACGTGTGGTCGGCGTATCAGAAGGTGGTTCGTAACGGTGGCGCACCGGGGGTCGATGGCCTGACGGTGGGATCGTTCAAGGACTGGCTGAAGAGACACTGGCCCTGCGTGAGAGCAGCCTTGCTGGACGGCAGTTACCTGCCGTCGGAGGTGCGCGCGGTGGACATTCCCAAGCCCTCGGGCGGGGTGCGGACACTGGGCATCCCGACGGTGCTGGATCGGCTGATCCAGCAGGCGCTGCTGCAAGTCCTTCAACCGATCGTCGAGCCGACGTTCTCCGCATCGAGCTACGGTTTCAGGCCGGGGCGCAGTGCCCATCAAGCTCTGCGTGCGGCCAAGCACTATGTGCAGGAGGGCCGTGCGTGGGTGGTGGATATGGACTTGGAGAAGTTCTTCGACCGGGTGAACCACGACATCCTGATGTCGCGGGTCGCCCGGCACGTCGACGACGAGCGGGTGCTCAAGCTGATCCGCCGTTATCTGGAAGCGGGCTTGATGCGTGACGGGGTGGAAACAGCACGTGACCAAGGCACGCCGCAAGGCGGGCCGTTGTCGCCGTTGCTGTCCAACATCCTGCTCACGGATTGGGATTGCGAACTGGGAAAGCGCGGACACGCGTTCTGTCGTTATGCGGATGATTGCAACATCTATGTCCGAAGCGAAGCGGCAGGGCAGCGCGTGATGGCCGCCATGAAGGTGTTCCTGGACGAACGCCTGAAGTTGCAGGTCAATGAAGCCAAGAGCGCATGCGCCACGCCATGGAAACGCAAGTTTCTGGGCTACACCCTGACGAACGCCGGTGGTCATATCAGGCTCAAGGTCGCGCCGCACAGCGTGGCCCGCCTGACCGACCGCGTGCGTGAACTGCTGCGTCAGGGGCGCGGACGTAGCCTGACCCACACCATCGAGACACTGAACCCGGTGCTTCGTGGATGGATCGGCTATTTCCAGCTCAGCGAGAGCAAGACGGTGTGGAAGGACCTCGACGGATGGCTGCGGCGTCGGCTGCGCTGCCTGCTATGGCGGCAAGCCAAGACGCGTCCGCGGCGTACCGCGCTGCTGCGCAAACGAGGGCTGCCGGAGGCGCGGGCTTGGCACTCGGGACACAACGGGCACGGCCCATGGTGGAACAGTGGTGCCAGTCACATGAATCAGGCGTTTCCGAAAGCCTTCTTCGACCGGCTGAAGTTGGTCTCAATGATCGAAACCAGCCGGTATCTTCAGCGTCACTCATGAACCGCCGTATGCGGAACCGCACGTACGGTGGTGTGGGAGGGGACCGGAGGATTCCGGCTCCCTACCCGATGGGATCAGGTCATTCGCCAGCATGTACTCGTCAGCGGGCGACTTGATGCCCACCGCGGCAGCTGTTGCTGTTGCCTTGCAGCCATGACCAACACCTGCCCATGCAGGTCGGAGTCCCGTGCGACAATCGCGCAGAATCTTGCTTGAAACGTGATTTGCCATGGCCGCCAACACTGATGCATTCCGCCGCTTTCAGGAGGAGCTCGCGGCGCTTGATCGCGCAGCCCAGCAGCATCCAGCCCCCAATTCCCAGGAGGCTGAAATGTCACGTGCGAAGTCGGAGTTCCTACTGCTGCGCAAGCGCTACAACCTGTCGGTCGCGGACGTCATCGCCTTCTTTCCGCAGGAAGATGGAATCGAATATCTGCGCCAGATCATTGCCGAATCCGAGCATGGCGCGCGCCGCGCCGGGAAGCGGCAGGCGTCATCGAAGACGAAGACTTAGAACGTATCCGTAAATAGGTGAACTCCTGTTCCGAGCCGCAGGCTGCGCGGCACCGGAGCAACTGGCGAGTTGGGCCCCGGGTCGTAACGGATGCGTTCTGGCAGCAGGTTGAGCCGCTGGTTCCGCAGCGGGTGATGTCGCCGGACAAGGTGTATCAGCGCAGACTTGGCGCTGGGCGGCCACTGAAGCCGCCGCTCAGATGTTCGAAGCCACCGTGTACGCGCTACGCGCGGGTTGTCAGTGGAAAGCCCTGCCCAAGGAGCGATTTGGAAGCGCCAACGTCGTGCGCAAGCGCTACCTGGAATGGGAGCAAGCAGGGTTCTTCGAGGCGCTGTGGGAAGCAGATCGGGCCGAATACGACGAGATGCAGGGTATCGCGTGGCGATGCCAGCGCGTGGATGGCGCGATGAAGAAGGCGCCGCTGGCTCAGGAATCGGTCGGTCCGAACCCGACGGATCGGGGGGTGAATGGGAGCAAACGCCACCTGTGGGTAGACGGCCGTGGCGTTCGATTTGTGCCATGGCCAGGATGTACATACCATGGACATGCCAAGCCAAATGAGGTTGACCGTGAACGCCGCCATCGAACGCATCGTGGTGCAGGCCACCACACAAGAAAAACGCGCCATAGTCGCCAAGGCCAAGAAGCTCGACATGACCGTCTCGGAGCTGATGCGCAGCGGTGCGCATGCGTACCTGCCGGCCGACGCCGACCTCGTCGCCCTGGCCGGGGCGGCTCAGGCTTCCGCCCGGCGCTCCATGGCCGCGATGGATGAGGCATTTGCGCGCATTGCTGCGAGCAACGCGCGCATCGAGGCGATGGAAGCGGCCGCCAAGGCACCGGCATCCCGTCGCAGTCACACGCCGTAATGGGCGGCGCACAGACGATCTGGAGTGCGCTCACCACGATCATCCAGATGGAGGGGCGGGTGACGCAGCAGGCGCAGTTACTGACCGCGCAACAAGCCAGGATCGAGACCCTCACCGAGCGCGTCATTCGCCTCGAAGCGCAGATGGAGATGCTGCTGATCGGCGCCGGCGCCAAGTCGCCGAGCAAGCGACTGAGGTGACTGTTGCCGCGCGTTTGAAACAATCGCGCCGTGACCTCGATGTCCTGACCCGCCTTGCTCCACCCGCAGCACTTTCGCCGACCCTGACGGGATCCGTTCGCGGAGCGCACCCACATTCGAGGGTCACCCGCCAACAAGCGAGGATCAGTCCCGGCATCGAAGCAGCATCGCGCTCCTGGTTGCGCTGGGTATTCGCATCCCAGAACTCGGGTCAGATTCTAGGTGTGCGCAGGAAAGTGGAAGCCTATGAGCAAGCTCTGGCCATCGATGTGCCGTGTCACAGTGACCATTACTCAAATTTGCGTCGGGCAACCATCGACTGTCCCAGCGCTGTCCCAAAAGTGTCCCAGCCCACCCCTTGGCCTGAAAATCTGTCACATGGCCATAGGTCAACCGGGCCTGAAAGAAGTCCAAACAAAAGAGCAACAGCGGCAGGCGGCAGGCGGCAGGACTCTCGATTGTTGCGGGGTCTAGATCTCAGCCCCTTTAAAGTCAAAGCAGGCCGGCTGACCGGCCGAAGCCCGCTTTGACCAATGTCATGTGGCGCGCCCGGAGGGATTCGAACCCCCGACCACTGCCTTCGGAGGGCAGTACTCTATCCAGCTGAGCTACGGGCGCGCGAGTGCGGATTTTGACATGGATCGCGCAGGTCGTGGCGTGCCGTTGCATGCCGTGTACATCGGGTGCGGACGCGTGGTCCGGGAGCCGCACGTATGGCGCCGGTGGGTGAAAACCGCCACTGGCTTGAGCGAGCACGGAGCTTGGCTATACTTCACCGATTGGCTGCCCCGGCAGGCAGGCTCCCTTCAGGATTGAGCAGAGGTATACCCGTGAGCGGACCGATCAGCCCATCCGACAAGCGTTTTCTGCGGCAGTTTTCGACCGTCCTCACCATTCTCCTGCTGGTAGCGCTCGGCCTGATTGCGCTGGCTGCATACATCTACGATCGCATGCCGCAGCCTACCGATCCGGCGTTGCAGCAACAGGTGGATGCGCGCATCGCGCCGGTCGGCGCCGTGTATGCCGGCGCCGCCGGGGCGGCGGCGATGCAGGCGGCGCAGGCCGCGGCGAACAAGGCTGCGGCGTCCCAGGTGGCTTATGGCGGCACGCTCGACGGCCATGTCATCTTCAACCATCTGTGCACGACCTGTCATACCGCCGGCGTAGCGGGTGCGCCGGTCATCGGCAACAAGGCGATGTGGGGTCCGCGCATCGCGCAGGGCATCCACGTCCTGGTGCAGCACGCGATTCACGGTTACCACGGCCCGGATGGCAATTTCATGCCGCCCAAGGGCGGCAATCCTGCATTGACCGATGCCCAGATCGAAGCCACGGTGAAGTGGATGGTGGCGCAGGTCAAATAAGCCATCTGCCGCACCCGACGCTGCATGCCGTACCACGCCGCGGCGCATGCACGACCCATCACGTGCCAAGTCGTCCCGCCGTCGAGACATGCCTCATGAACGCACCTCCTCTCGCAGCACTGCCGGCGCATTTCCCTGATGTCGCAGGCCGCCATGCGCTGGCCGGACCGGCCGGCAGAATCGAGGTGGCCGTGGATCGGCCTGAAGCCGAACTGGCGCGGCGCGGCACGGCGATCATCTGTCATCCGCACCCGCTGCAGGGCGGCAGCATGAGCAACAAGGTGGTGACCATGCTGGCGCGCACGCTGCGCGAATCCGGCTTGGCCACGGTGCGTTTCAACTTTCGCGGCGTCGGTGAATCGGAAGGCGGTTACGACGAAGGCCAGGGAGAAGGCGCCGATCTGGTCGCCGTGGCCGACTGGGTGCGCCAGGCGCAACCGGGCGATGCATTGTGGCTGGCGGGCTTCTCGTTCGGCAGCTACATCAGCATCGCGCACGCCCGCCAGCTCGATGCCGCAGCGTTGATCAGCGTGGCGCCGCCGGTCGGACACTGGCCTTTCGATGCGCTGGCGCTGCCGGGCTGCCCGTGGCTGGTGGTGCAGGGCGAGGATGACGAGGTGGTCGAGCCGCAAGCCGTATTCGATTTTGTCGAGCAGCTGGAAAGCAAACCAGTGCTGATCCGCATGCCGGAAACCGGACATTTCTTTCACCGTCGCCTGATGGACTTGCGCGGTGCGGTGCGCCACGCGATTCGCGGCTGGCTGCCGCCGTTGCGCGAGGTGGCGTGAGCGCAGCGCCGAATCTCGTGCTGCCCAGCGCGGGTTACGCCGCGGGCGTCGCCACTGGGCACTGGCAGGATGACTCCGCGCAGCGCGCCGTGCTGCTGGCTTTCGATCGCCTGCATGCGGAGTTGAGCCTGCAGTTCGCGACGCCGCCGGGTTTGCTGCAGCGCCTGGGCCAGCATTGGCGCGTCGGGTCGGCGCCGGCGCCGCTGCGCGGTCTGTATTTGTGGGGGCGCGTCGGGCGCGGCAAGACCTTTCTGATGGATCTGTTCTACGAAGGTTTGCCCGCGGGCAAGGCCGAGCGCTGGCATTTCCACCGCTTCATGGGCATGGTGCACGACGAATTGACGCGTCTGCAGGGCATGCCCGATCCACTGCTGCACATCGGCGCGCGCATCGGTTTGCGCATCCGCGTGCTGTGCCTGGACGAGTTTCAGGTCAGCGACATCGGTGACGCCATGATTCTGGCTGAACTGCTGCGCGGCCTCTTTGCCGCGGGCGTGACCCTGGTGACCACGTCCAACGCGCCGCCCGCCGCGTTGTATCGCGAGGGTTTGCAGCGCGCGCGCTTCGTGCCGGCGATTGAACTTCTGCAGCAGCATTGCGTGGTCGTGGAACTGGCCAGCGCACAGGACTGGCGTTTGCGCGCGCTCAAGCAGGCGCCGGCCTGGTTGACGCCGCTGAACGCGCGCAGCGAGCAGCATCTCGAGCAGGTCTTCCAGCGCCTGGCGCACGGTGCGCAAGCCGAGTGCGGCGGCTGGATCGAGGTGCAGGGGCGCAAAATCGAATGCAAGCGCCGCGCCGCGCAGGTGATCTGGTTCGATTTCGAGGCGCTGTGCGGCGAGCAACGCGCGGTGGCCGATTACATCGAGATCGGCCGCGCACATGATGCGGTGCTGGTCTCGGCGGTGCCGCAATTCAATGTCGATCACGAGGATCCGGCCTTGCGCTTCGTGCAGTTGGTCGACGAGTTCTACGATCGTCAGGTCAAGCTGGTGTGCAGTGCCGCCGTGCCGATCATCGAGCTGTACGAAGGCGAGCGCCTGCGCGCCGAATTCGCGCGCACCGAGAGCCGCCTGATCGAGATGCAGAGCGAGGACTACCTGGCGCGCGAGCACAACCCCTGAAACGGCGCCGCGCCGAGCGCGCCTGAACCGGTATCCGCGCGGCTGCGCGGTGCCGTGCCGGGGCGCGTAGGCTTGCGTGCATGGCCTTCTTGCACCTTGCGTCGGCATTGATCACCAGCATCCCCCCGCGGCTCGATGCTGGCCTCGCCGCGGGGGTGCTCGGGCTGCACATCCTGATCATTGCGTTCAACATCGCCGGTCTGGTTATGGTGCCGCTGGGCATCTGGCGCGGCTGGCGCTGGGTGCGCGAACCGCTGTGGCGCAGCTTGCACCTGCTGGCGCTGGCCGTTGTGGCGCTGCAGGCGGTGCTTGGGCGCGCGTGTTTCCTGACGGTGTGGCAGGACGATCTGCAACACGCCGCGGCGCATACACCACTGATCCAGAAGTGGGTCGACTCGCTGATCTACTGGCCGCTGCCCATGGCGTTTTTCACTATGGTGTATGTGCTGGTGTTCGTGTACGTAGCGCTGCTGTGGTGGTGCTGGCCGCCGCGACGGGACTGGCGGAATCTTGGCAGTGCCGCGGGCAAGAAACCCAAGATGTTGGGTTGACCGCGTCACTCAAGCACACTATCTTGCGGTTGTCGGTGTCTGCGCTCTCGTCAGGAGCGCAGCTCAAAAGGGAATCCGGTGCGACTCCGGAGCTGCCCCGCAGCGGTCAGCGGAAACGAACCCCGCCACCAGGCACTGGGATGCGCATCCCGGGAAGCGGCGGGCAGTAGGCGACGGCGCTGCCGTCACGTCCGCGAGCCCGAAGACCTGCCGACACATCGGGCCACGGGCCCGGTGCGTGTCGCAGGCTATGCGATGCCCACCGGGGATGCTCGCGGTGCCGGTGCGGGTGGCCGCCTCCGCGGGGAGGACGGTCGCAGACGCGGCGCGCAAGCGTCCGCTGCGATCGTGCTCCGTTGTTCCACCCACGGCCCTGCGCGCGGGCGCAGGTCATGCCCATTTTGCCGTCGGGGAATCCCATGCAATTGCAGGACACGCAAACCGCCGCCATGCAGACGGCCGCTCAGACATTTTCACTCACGCCGCCGCACGCGCCGGCGGGCATGCGCGTGACCAAGCGCAACGGCACCCACGAGGCTGTAGACCTCGGCAAGATCGTGCGCGCGGTAACCCGCGCGGCGCAGGGCCTGCACGCGGTCGAGCCGCTGCAGGTGGCGCTGAAGACCATCGGCGGCTTGTACGACGGCGCGACCACGCGCGAGCTGGACGAACTGTCGATCCGCACGGCCGCCGCGCTCACCGCCGAGGAGCCTGAATACGGCCAGCTTGCCGCACGCCTGCTGGCGCAGGTAATCGAGAAAGAGGTGCGCGGGCAGGACATCCAGTCGTTCTCGCAGGCCATCACGCGCGGCGCGCAGTTGGGCCTGATCAACACGCGGTTGAGCGGCTTCAGCACAGCCAACGCGCGCAAGCTGGACGACGCCATCGACGTGGCCGCCAGCGCGCGCTTCGAGTATTTCGGCCTGCGCACGCTGTACGACCGTTACCTGCTGCGTCATCCGGAAACGCGCCAGGTGCTGGAGACGCCGCAGTACTTTTTCATGCGCATCGCCTGCGCTCTGGGTGGCGGCGACATGGCCGAGTCGCTGCAGTTGTATCGCGCGCTGGCTGATCTCGATTACCTGCCCAGCTCGCCCACCCTGTTCAACGCCGGCACCACGCACGAGCAGATGTCCTCGTGCTACCTGCTGGACTCGCCCGAGGATTCGCTGGAAGGCATCTACGCGCGTTACAGCGACGTCGCCCGGCTGAGCAAGTTCGCCGGCGGCATCGGCCTCGGCTACAGCCGCGTGCGCGCGCAGGGATCCTTGATCCGCGGCACCAACGGCAAGTCCAACGGCATCGTGCCGTGGCTGAAGACGCTGGATGCCTCGGTGGCCGCGGTCAATCAGGGCGGGCGCCGCAAGGGCGCGTGCTGCGTGTACCTGGAGCCGTGGCACGCCGACATCGAGGACTTCCTCGAGCTGCGCGACAACACCGGCGACGAGGCGCGGCGCACGCACAACCTCAACCTCGCCAACTGGATCCCGGACTTGTTCATGCAGCGCGTCGAACAGGACGCCGCGTGGTCGCTGTTCGATCCGCAGCAGGTACCGCAACTGGTGGATCTGTGGGGCGAGGCGTTCACCCGCGCCTACGAGGAAGCCGAGGCGCGTGGCCTGGCCAAGCGCACCCTGCCGGCGCGCGCGCTGTACGCGCGCATGCTGAAGACCTTGGCCGAGACCGGCAACGGCTGGTTCACCTTCAAGGACCGCAGCAACGCCACCTGCAACCAGACCGCCGTGAGCGGCAACGTGGTGCATCTGTCCAACCTGTGCACCGAAATCCTCGAAGTGAATACCGAGGCCGAAACCGCGGTGTGCAACCTGGCCTCGATCAACCTCGCCCGGCATCTGGGCGAGGATGGTTTCGATTTCGACAAGTTGGCCGTGACCGTGCGTTTGGCGGTGCGTCAGCTCGACCGCGTGATCGATCTCAACTACTACCCGATCCCCGGCACCCAGCGCAGCAATGCGCGCTGGCGTCCGGTGGGCCTGGGCGTGATGGGTCTGCAGGACGTTTTTTTCAGGCTGCGCCTGCCGTTCGACAGTGCCGCGGCGCTGGCGCTGTCCATGCGCATCAGCGCGGAGATCTATTTCCATGCGCTGGACACGTCGTGCGACCTGGCTGCGCAGCTTGGCGCGCACGCGGCCTTCGCCGACACCCGGGCCGCACGCGGCGAGCTGCAGTTCGACTACTGGCCCGAGGCGCAGCCGCACGACCCCGCGCGCTGGGACGCGTTGCGCGCGCGTATCCGCGCGCACGGTCTGCGCAACAGCCTGCTCGTCGCCATCGCACCCACCGCCACCATCGCCTCGATCGCCGGCTGCTACGAATGCATCGAGCCGCAGGTGAGCAACCTGTTCAAGCGCGAGACGCTGTCCGGCGATTTCCTGGTTATCAACCGCTACCTGGTGGATGAGCTCAAGCAGCTTGGCCAGTGGACGCCGGCGATGCGCGAAGCGATCAAGCGCGCCGAGGGTTCGATCCAGGCCATCGGCGAGATCCCCGAGCCGCTGCGGCAGGTCTACCGCACGGTGTGGGAGCTGCCGCAGAAGGCGCTGATCGAGCTGGCCGCCGCGCGTGGCGCTTACGTCGACCAAAGCCAGTCGCTCAACCTGTTCATGGCCACGCCCAACCTCGGGCAGATGTCGTCGATGTACATGTACGCGTGGAAACGCGGCCTCAAAACCACCTACTACCTGCGTTCGCGCCCGGCCACGCGCATCGCGCAGACCACGGTGAGCAGCAACGCGCCGAGCCAGGCCGTGGCCTGTTCGCTGGAAAACCCGGAGCACTGCGATGCCTGCCAATGAGTCCGTCCCGATGACAACGTCGCCGATCACGTCCGTGCCGGCCACCGCCGCCGCGCCGCGCCTGCTCGATCCCGGCTTCGCGCTGACCCTGCGGCCGCTGCGCTATCCGGCGTTCTACGAGATGTACCGCGCCGCGATCCGCAACACCTGGAGCGTCGAGGAAGTCGATTTTTCCAGCGACGTGACCGACCTGCGCCAGCGCATGAGCCCGGCCGAGCGCCACCTGGTCGAGCGTCTGGTGGCGTTCTTCGCCACCGGCGACTCGATCGTTTCCAACAACCTCGTGCTGAATCTGTACACGCACATCAACGCCCCCGAGGCGCGCATGTACCTCTCGCGCCAGCTCTACGAGGAAGCGCTGCACGTGCAGTTCTACCTGACCCTGCTGGACACCTATCTGCCCGATGCGCCGGCGCGCCAGGCCGCCTTTGCCGCGGTCGAGAACATTCCCTCGATCGCGCACAAGGCCGCGTTCTGCTTTCGCTGGATGGATTCGGTGCAGGGCCTGCGGCGCCTGGATACGCAGGCCCAGCGGCGCCAGTTCCTGCTCAACGTGATCTGCTTCGCCACCTGCATCGAGGGCCTGTTTTTTTTCGCCGCTTTCGCCTACGTGTACTTCCTGCGCGCGCGCGGCCTGCTGCATGGCCTGGCCGGCGGCACCAACTGGGTGTTCCGCGACGAGTCCTGCCACATGGCCTTCGCCTTCGAGGTGATCGCCACGGTGCGCGGCGAGCAGCCCGAGCTGTTCGATGCCACACTCGAAGCGGATGTGCGCACCATGCTGGCCGAGGCCATCGACTGCGAAGCGCAGTTCGCCGCCGATGTGCTGTCCGGCGGCGTGGCGGGTCTGGCGCCGGCGCAGATGCGCGAGTACCTGCAGTATGTGGCCGACCAGCGCCTGCGCCAGCTGGGCTATGCGGCGCAATACGGCACCGCCAATCCGTTCGCCTTCATGGACCTGCAGGACGTGCAGGAGCTGACCAATTTCTTCGAGCGCCGCGTATCCTCGTATCAGGTCGGCGTCAGTGGCGAAGTGGTCTTCGATGCCGCCTTCTGAGGCGACCCGCGCCGGGATGGTTTGGCGCATCTCGCCAACGTCCCCGGCACGCGGTTCGGCGGCCACGCGTTAGCGTGGATGGACAACGCCGCGGCATTGCCGCCGTGTGTCGGACAGAGCCTCGGATCGAGCGCGGGTGATGGACACGCCCGCAACACGCGAGCCTGAACGAGCCGGTCACGCGCTTGCAACTATCGCGTGCGCAGAGTGTCAAAAATAATTCTGCGACTGTCGATTGATCCTGCGATTGATCCTGATTGCCTCGTTCCGAGCGCAGCATCCGGTCGCGCGTGATGGAGTACGCCATGTCCGATGTCATCGATCAACTGTGCATCAACACCCTGCGTTTCCTGGCACTCGATGCCGTGCAAAAGGCCGACAGCGGCCATCCCGGCATGCCGCTGGGCGCCGCACCGATGGCTTACGTGCTGTGGACACGCTGGCTCAAGCACAACCCTGCCGATCCGCACTGGTTCGACCGTGACCGCTTCGTGCTCTCGGCAGGCCATGGCTCGGCGCTGCTGTACGGCCTGCTGCATCTGAGCGGCTACGCACTCGGTCTCGAGGATCTCAAGCAGTTCCGGCAATGGGGCAGCAGGACGCCAGGCCATCCCGAACGCGGCCACACGCCCGGTGTCGAGGTAACCACCGGACCGCTCGGCCAGGGCATCGCCAACGCTGTCGGCATGGCCATCGCCGAGGCGCATCTGGCGGCCTGCTACAACCGCGACGGACACACGCCGATCGATCACCACACCTATGCCCTCGTCGGTGACGGCGACCTGATGGAAGGCGTCTCCGCCGAGGCCGCGTCGCTGGCCGGACACCTGCGCCTGGGCAAGCTCATCTGCCTGTACGACGACAACCACGTGACGCTTGCAGCGGGCACCGCCATCAGCTTCAGCGAGGATCGCCTGGCGCGCTTCGCGGCCTATGGCTGGCATGTGCAGCAGGTCGCGGACGGCAACGACCTCGCCGCCATCGACGCCGCGCTGCAGGCGGCGCATGCGGATACCGCGCGGCCCTCGCTGATCGCGGTGCGCACGCATATTGGCTACGGCTCGCCCGAGCAGGACAGCTTCAAGGCGCATGGCGCGCCGCTGAGCGAGGACGATGTGCGCCGCACCAAGCAGGCGCTGGGCTGGCCGCTGCAGCCGACGTTCGAGATTCCCGATGTCGCGCTGCAGACCTGGCGCCAGGCGCTGACCCGCGGTCGCGAGTCACAGGTGGCGTGGGACCGTGATTTCGCGGCTTACCTCGCCGCGCAGCCGCAGCTGGGCGCCGAGCTCCAGCGCCGCATCGCCGGCACGCTGCCGGCGGGCTGGGATGACGCGCTGCCGCAGTTCGCGGCGGACGCGCGCGGCATCGCCACGCGTGTCGCCTCGGGCAAGGTGCTCAACGCGCTGGCGGCGAAATTGCCCGAGTTGTTCGGTGGTTCCGCCGATCTGGATCCATCGACCAAGACCGCGCTGCTGGGCATGGGCGATTTCAACCCGCCCGCCGATCCCGGCACCGACCTGCAAGGCTCGGACAAGGCCGGCTGGAGCCACGCCGGGCGCAATCTGCACTTTGGCGTGCGCGAGCATGCCATGGGCGCCATCGCCAACGGCATGGCCGCGCATGGCGCGATGCTGCCGTTCACCGCGACCTTCCTGATCTTCTCCGATTACATGCGTCCGCCGCTGCGCCTGGCCGCGTTGATGCGCTTGCACGCGCTGTTCGTGTTCACCCATGACAGCCTCGCGGTGGGTGAGGACGGGCCCACGCACGAGCCGGTGGAACAACTGGCCAACCTGCGCGCGGTGCCGGGCCTGGTCGTGATCCGCCCCGGCGATGCCAACGAAAGCGCCGAGGCCTGGCGCACCGCCGTGGCGCTGCGCGATCAGCCGGTGGCGCTGGTGTTCACACGCCAGGATCTGCCGGTGCTCGATCGCACGCGCTACGCGAGTGCAGCCGGCCTGCGCCAGGGCGCCTACGTGCTGCGCGAGGCCACCGCCGGCGCGCCGCAGTTGATCCTCATCGCCAGCGGCTCCGAGGTGCACCTGATCGTCGCCGCCGCCGAGCGCCTCGAAGCACAAGGCATCGCCACGCGCTGCGTGTCCATGCCCAGCTGGGAGTTGTTCGAGGCGCAGCCGCAAGCCGTGCGCGCGGCGGTGCTGCCGCCTGGCGTGCGCGCGCGGCTGGCCGTGGAAATGGGCGTCGCGCAGGGCTGGTCGCGCTACGTCGGCGACGCCGGCGCGGTGCTCGCGGTGGATCGCTACGGCGCCTCGGCGCCGGCGGCGCGGCTGCTGCAGGAATACGGCTTCACCGTCGACCACGTGTGCCAGCGCGCGCTGGCCCTGCTCGGTCGCTGAACGCCACGCGGTCCATTCGATTCGATCATCCAGGAGAGATTGCCGTGAACGAGATCAGTACCGCACTGGCCCAGGCCGGGCAGAGTTTCTGGCTGGACAACATCACCCGCGCGCTGCTGCGCCAGGGTGGCCTCGCCGCCTATCTCAGGGACGCCGGCATCAGCGGACTCACCTCCAATCCGACCATCTTCGAGCACGCCATCCGCAACAGCAGCGACTACGACGCGGCGATCCGCGCCGCTGGCGACAGCAACGCCGAAGCGGTGTTCTTCGACCTGGCGCTCGACGACCTGCGTGCCGCCGCCGACGTGTTCGCGCCGGTGTATGCGCGCACGAGTGGCGCGGACGGCTGGGTGTCGCTGGAGGTTTCCCCGCTGCTCGCCGACGATGCCGCCACCACCGTCGCCCAAGCGGTGCAACTGCACGAACGCGCGGCGCGGCCCAATCTGTTCATCAAGGTTCCGGGTACGCACGCCGGTGTCGAGGCCATCGAAACGCTGATCCATCGTGGCGTGCCGGTCAACGTCACCCTGCTGTTCGACGCGCGCCAATACCGCGCCGCCGCCGCTGCCTACCTGCGCGGCCTCGAGCACCGCATGGACGCGGGCCTGTCGCTGGACGTGGCCTCGGTGGCCTCGGTGTTCATCAGCCGCTGGGACGTGAAGGTGGCCGACAAGGTGCCTGCCGAGATGCGCAACAAGTTGGGTCTGGCGGTCGCCGCGCAGATCTACCGCGACTATCAGGACGTGCTGGCCTCGGCGCGCATGCAGCGCCTGATGAATCGCGGCGCGCGCCCGCAGCGGCTGCTGTGGGCCAGCACCGGCAGCAAGGACCCCAAGGCCAGCGACACGCTGTACGTGGACAACCTGGTTGCCCCGCTGACGATCAACACCATGCCGGAGAAAACCCTGCGGGCCGCCCTCGACCACGGTCGCCTCGACACCCCGATGGCCACCCACGGCGATGCGTACGCACCGCTGCTGGCGCGCTTCGCCGAACTGGGCTTCGAGGT
Organism: Metallibacterium scheffleri; assembly: GCF_002077135.1. Lineage (NCBI taxonomy): Bacteria > Pseudomonadati > Pseudomonadota > Gammaproteobacteria > Lysobacterales > Rhodanobacteraceae > Metallibacterium > Metallibacterium scheffleri. The sequence continues at coordinate 884,167 of NZ_LDOS01000001.1, forward strand.
CGAAGCAGTAGCGAACACCCTGCAAAAAGAGGGTGCGGCCGCATTCGTGGCCTCGTGGCATTCGCTGCTGGACAGCATCACGCAGCGCAAGGGGAAGGCGGCATGAGTACCGCACGTCGCATCGACCCCTGGCAAGCCCTGCAAAAACACCACGCGCGCCTCGACAAACTGCATCTGCGCACGCTGTTCGAGCAGGACCCGCGGCGCGTGCAGCGCTACACGCGCGAAGCCGCCGGCTGGCGCCTGGACTACTCCAAGCACCGTATCGATGCGGCCAGCCTCGACGCCTTGTTTGAACTGGCCCGCGCGGTGCAGCTCGAAGCGCGCCGCGATGCCATGTTCAGCGGCGAAAAGGTCAACTTCACCGAACACCGCGCCGCGCTGCACACCGCGCTGCGCGCGCCGGCCGACGCGGTGATCCTGGTCGATGGCGTCAACGTGGTGCCCGAGGTGCACGCCGTGCTTGCGCAGATGCGCGCGTTCAGTGACGCGGTGCGCAGCGGTGCCTGGCGCGGGCACAGCGGCCGGCCGATCCGCAACATCGTCAACATCGGCATCGGCGGCTCCGATCTGGGCCCGGTGATGGCCCATGAGGCGCTGCGCTGGTATGGCGATCGTCGGCTAGCGCTGCGCTTCGTGTCCAACATCGACGGCACCGATTTCCAGGAAGCCGTGCGCGGCCTGCGCCCCGACGAGACGCTGTTCATCGTCGCTTCCAAGACCTTCACCACGCTGGAGACCATGACCAACGCGCACAGCGCGCGCGACTGGCTGCTGGCTTCATGCGGTGGCGACAAGCGCGCGGTGGCGCGGCATTTCGTGGCGCTGTCCACCAATCTCGACGCGGTCGAGGCCTTCGGCATCGCGCGTGCGAACGCCTTTGCCTTCTGGGACTGGGTGGGCGGTCGCTACTCGATGGACTCCGCGATCGGCCTGTCCACGATGATCGCCATTGGCGCGCCGGCGTTCATGGACATGCTGGCCGGCTTCCACGCCATGGACGAACACTTCCGCCAGGCGCCGCTTGAGCAGAATCTGCCGGTGATTATGGGTCTGCTGAACGTCTGGTACGGCAATTTTTTCGGCAGCGAGACCGTGGCCGTGCTGCCCTACGCGCAATATCTCAAGCGCTTTCCGGCCTACCTGCAGCAGTTGACCATGGAGTCCAACGGCAAGTCGGTGCGGCGCGACGGCAAGCGCGTGGACTACACCACCGGCGCCGTGTTCTGGGGCGAGCCCGGCACCAATGGCCAGCATTCGTTCTACCAGTTGATCCACCAGGGCACGCGCCTGATCCCCTGCGACTTCATCGCATTCGCGCACGCGCTGGAGCCGCTGGGCCGGCATCAGGATCTGCTGCTGGCCAACGTCATCGCACAGGCCGAAGCGCTGGCTTTCGGCAAGAGCGCGGCGCAGGTGCGTGCCGAAGGCGCACCGGCGGCGCTGGTGCCGCACAAGGTGTTCGAGGGCAATCGTCCTTCCAGCCTGTTGCTGGCCGACAAGCTCACCCCCGCTGCGCTGGGCAGCCTGGTGGCGTTGTACGAGCACAGCGTATTCACCCAGGCCTGCGTGTGGGACATCAACCCATTCGACCAGTGGGGCGTGGAACTCGGCAAGCAGCTGGCGCTGCGCGTGGCCGGCGAAATCGAAGCGCCGCGCAAGCGGCTGCAGCACGATGCCTCCACCAATGCGGCGATCCAGTGGTACCGGCAGGCGCGCGGTCACGCTGCGCCGCGCCGCAACGGCCATCACACCCTGGTGCTGGATGTCGGCGGCAGCCACGTCAAGGCCATGATCCAGGGGCACCGCAGCGAGATCAAGATCGTCTCCGGCCCCACGCTGACCCCGCAGCAGATGCTCAAGGATCTGCACAAGGCGCTGCGCGGCGCGGCGTTCGATCGCGTCAGCGTCGGCTTCCCGGCGCCGGTGGTGCACGGGCGCATCCTGCACGAGCCGGCCAACCTCGGCACGGGCTGGGTGAATTTCGATTTCGAGCAGGCCTTTGCCTGCCCGGTGCGCGTGCTCAATGACGCCGCCATGCAGGCGCTGGGCAGCTACGCCGGCGGGCGCATGCTGTTTCTCGGGCTGGGCACCGGCCTCGGTTCGGCGATGATCGTCGATGGCCGTGTCGAGGCCATGGAGCTGGCGCACCTGCCGTATCGCAAGCGCAGCTACGAGTACTACGTCAGCGACGCGTACCGCGAGCAGCACAGGAAGAAGTGGCGCGACAACGTGTTCGAGATCATCGCGCTGCTGCGCAAGGGGCTGCGGCCCGAATACATCGTGCTCGGCGGCGGCAACGTCAAGCATCTGGATGAGCTGCCCGATGGTGTGCGTCGCGGCGACAACGCCAACGCCTTCAGCGGCGGTTTCCGACTCTGGGAGGATCTGGCATGAGCAAGACTTCGGCACGGACCAGCAAGCTGCATCTGGGATTCGTGGGCCTCGGCCGCATGGGCCTGAACATGGCCGCGCGCCTGCATCACGGCGGCATTTCCTGCGTCGGCTACGACGCCAACCCCAAGGCGCGCGCGGCGCTGCGCAAGCTGGGCGCCACGGCCGCGGCTTCGCTGCGCGAACTGGTGACCGCGCTGCCGACGCCGCGCGCGGTGTGGCTGATGGTGCCGGCCGGCGTGGTCGACAGCGTGCTCGACGAGTTGCTGCCGCTGCTGGCCAGGGGTGATTGCGTGATCGACGGCGGCAACTCGCACTACACCGAGGACCTGCGCCGTGCCGAGCGCCTGCGCAAGCGTGGCGTCGATGCCATGGATGTCGGCGTCAGCGGCGGCGTGTGGGGTCGCGAGCGCGGCTATTGCCTGATGATCGGCGGGCCCAAACCCGCCTTCAAGCGGCTCGAACCCGTATTCGCCACGCTGGCGCCAGGCGTGGCCGCCGCGCCGCGCACCGCCGGGCGCAAGGGCAAACCGGACATGGCCGAGCAGGGCTATCTGCACTGCGGGCCCAACGGCGCCGGGCACTTCGTGAAGATGGTGCACAACGGCATCGAGTACGCGGTCATGGCGGCCTACGCCGAGGGTTTCAACGTGCTCAAGCACGCCAATGCCGGCCGCGCCGCGCAGGAATCCGATGCCGAAACCACGCCGCTGGAATATCCCGAGCACTACCGTTACGACCTGCCGGTTGGCGAAATCTCCGAGCTGTGGCGCCGTGGCACGGTGATCGGCTCGTGGCTGCTCGACCTCACCGCCGAGGAAATGCTGCAGGACGATGAGCTGAAAGCCTACGCCGGGCGCGTGTCGGATTCCGGCGAGGGCCGCTGGACGCTGCAGGCGGCCATCGACGAGGGCGTGCCGGCGACGCAACTGGCGGCGGCGCTGTTCGCGCGCTTCTCCTCGCGCGGCAACGCGCTGTACGCCAACCAGGTGATGTCGGCGATGCGCCATGCCTTCGGCGGTCACGCGGAGAAACCGGCCGGAGGCAAATGACCATGGCCGCGCAGACACTGGTGATTCTGGGTGCCACCGGCGATCTCACCCAACGCCTGCTGATGCCGGCGCTGTACCGCTTGCGCCGCGAGAACCTGACCGCGGATCTGCGTATCCTCGGTTACGCCATGGAGCCGTGGTCGCGCGCGCGCTTCCAGAGCCACATCGGCAAGGCCCTGCGCAATTTTTCCGAGGACTACGACGCGCGCAGCGCCGCCGCGTTCGTCAGGCAGCTCGACTACATCAGCGGCCAGCTCACGCCCGAGGACCTGGCGCGCATCGCCGGACACCTCAGCCCCGGCACGCTGTTTTACCTGGCGCTGCCACCACCGCTGTTCGGCACCGCCGCGCAGGCGCTGGGCGCGGCCGGTTTCGCGCAGGCGCCGCGCAACGGCTGGCGCCGGCTGGTGGTGGAGAAACCCTTCGGCACCGATCTGGCCAGCGCCGAGCAACTGCGCAAGCAGATGCACGCGCACTGGGACGAGGCGCAGGTGCTGCGCATCGACCACTTCCTTGGCAAGGAGGCCACGCAGAATCTCATGGTGATGCGTTTCGCCAACCGCCTGCTGGAGCCGGTGTGGAACGCGCAGCACATCGCCCAGGTGCAGATCACCTACGCCGAGACCCTCGGCGTCGAGCACCGTGCCGCCTACTACGACAAGGCCGGCGCGCTGCGTGACATGTTGCAGAACCACCTCATGCAGTTGTTCTCGCTGGCGGCGATGGAGCCGTTGTCGGCATGGGATGGCGAGGTGCTGCGCGATCACAAGGTCGAGGTGCTGCGCGCGGTCAAGCCGATCGACGCGCGCAATCTCGCCGCGCACGCGGTGCGCGGCCAGTACCGCGCCGGCCGCAGCGGGCGCAGCAAGCTGGCCGGCTACCGCAGCGAGCCCGGCATCCCGCGTGCTTCCAACACCGAAACCTTCGCCGCGCTGCGTCTCGAGATCGACAACTGGCGCTGGCAGGGCGTGCCGTTTTATCTGCGCAGCGGCAAGCGCCTGGCCGGCGAGACCTCGGAGATCGCGGTGCAATTCCGCCGCGCGGCCGGCCCGTTGCCAGGGCTGGTGCAGGCCGGCGACTCGAACTGGCTGGTGCTGCGCATCAAGCCCGAGCAGCGCATGGACCTGGAACTGACCGCCAAGCGCCCGGGGCTGAAGCTCGAAGGGCGCAGCGTCACGCTGAGCGCGCCGTATGCGGATGCCGGCGATGCGGGTTTTTCGGCCTACGAGCAATTGCTGATCGACGCGCTGGCCGGCGAACGCGCGCACTTCCTGCGCTTCGACGAGGTGGAATGGGCATGGCGCATCGTCGATCCGGTGCTGCGTGCCTGGCAGCACGGCAGCCCGGATTTCTACCCCGCCGGAGGCGAAGGCCCGGCCACGCAGGCGCGCCTGCTCGACGCCGGTCTGCGCTGGCGCAGCATCGCCGCGACCACGGCGGACGTCGCGGGTACGCCATGAACGCGCCCGGCTGGCCGGGTATGCCGCCGGCGTGGAGCAGCAGCGCCAAGGACATCGTCGGCACCGCGCTGGGCGCAGGGCGGGTATGGTTCACGCTCGGCTACGGCATCCTCGATGAGGTGTACTGGCCTTCATGCAGCCAGCCGCAGATCCGCGACCTCGGCTTCATCGTTGCCGGCGCGGATTTCTGGAGCGAGGTCAAGCGCGAGCAGCACTACACGCTGAGCACGCCGGAGCCGGAAGTACCGTTGCCCAAAGTGGTACACGAGCACGCGCGCTACAAGCTCGAGTTCGAGGTGCTGGCCGATCCGCTGCGCGACGTGGTGCTGATCCGCTACCGCCTGCACGGCGAGGGGCTCAGGCTGTACGCGCTGCTGGCGCCGCATCTGGGTGGCTCCGGCCACGACAACACCGCGCTGGTGCAGGCGCAGGGCCTGGCCGCGCTCAAGCAGAACGAGGCGCTGATGCTGATGGCCGACGCCGGCTTCGCGCGCGGCAGTGCCGGTTACGTGGGCGTGTCCGACGGCTGGCAGGATTTCCAGCAGCACGCTGCGATGACCTGGACACATGCCAGCGCCAGCAACGGCAACGTGGCGCTGCTGGGCGAGTTGAACGCCAGCCATGGCGTATTGGCGCTGGCTTTCGCCAATACGCTGGAAGGCGCGCAGACGCTGGCGCGCGCGTCGCTGGCGCACGGCTACGAGTCGGCGCGGCATGGTTTCATCGAAGGCTGGAAGCAGTGGTCACGCGGCCTGCGATGCGACATCAAGGACGCGACCGCGCGCGCTGCCGTGCGCCGCGCGGCGATGGTGCTCAAGGTGCACGACGACCGTCACCATCCTGGCGCGCTGATCGCCAGCCTCAGCATTCCCTGGGGCAATACGCGCGATGACCCGGGCGGCTACCACCTGGTGTGGGCGCGCGATGCGGTCGAAGCCGGTTTCGCCATGCTCGCCTGCGCGCACCACGAGGAAACCCGCGCGCTGCTGTCCTACCTGATCGCCACGCAGCAGGACGACGGCCACTGGGCGCAGAACTTCTACACCGATGGCCGTGCGTACTGGACCGGCGTGCAGCTCGACGAGGCTGCGCTGCCGGTGCTGCTGGCGGCCAAGCTCGATGAGCTGGGATTGCTCGATGGCCAGCGCGCCGCGGCCACGGCGATGGCGCGACGCGCGCTGCGCTTCGTCGCGCGCATCGGCCCGTTCAGCCCGCAGGACCGCTGGGAGGAAAATCCCGGCATCAATCCGTTCACCCTGGCCGCGGCCATCGCCGCGCTGGTGGCCGGCGCCGCGCACGGTTTCCTCGACGCGCGCGATGCGCGCTACGCGCTGCAACTGGCCGACGACTGGAACACGCGCCTGGAATCGTGGGTCTACGTGCAGGACACCGGGCTGGACCGCGCACACGGCACGCGCGGCCACTACGTGCGTATCGCGCCGCCCGGGCAGGACGCGCAGCATAGCGAGGTGGCACTTAAGAATCGCGGCCGCGTGGTGGTCGCTGCGCGCGACCTGCTTGGCCTCGAATACGTGTACCTGGTGCGCCTGGGCCTGCGCGCCGCCAACGATCCGCGCATCGCCGACACCACGCGCCTGGTCGATGCGCTGCTGCGCGTGCAAACACCCACGGGCGCGTTTTACCGGCGCTACAACGAGGACGGTTACGGCGAGCATCACGATGGCCGCGCGTTCGACGGCAGCGGCGTCGGCCGCGCCTGGCCGTTGCTGGCCGGCGAGCGCGGCGTGCTCGCCGCGCAGGCCGGCGCGGATGCGCGCCCCTACCTCGATGCCATGCTCGCCTCGGCCAGCCTGGGCGGCATGCTGCCCGAGCAGGTCTGGGACAGCGACGCCATTCCCGCGCGCGGGCTGTTTCCAGGCCGCCCGACGGGCAGCGCCATGCCGCTGGTATGGGCGCACGGCGAGCTGATCAAGCTGGTCATGGCGATCCAGCACCACGCGCCCGTCGAACAGCTGGCCGCGGTGGTCGCGCGCTACGCACGCGCACGCGAACCCGAGCTGCAGCTGTGGCGGCCGCAGGCGCCGGCCACGCAATGTGCCGCCGCGCGACCGATCCTGATCGAAGGTGACGCGTCGTTCGTGCTGCACATCGGCCACGACGGCTGGCAGGACGTGCGCGATATCGCCAGCACGCCCAGCGGTCTTGGCATGCACGGCGCGCTGCTGGATTGCGCGGCGCTGGGCGGGCACGACTCGATCGAATTCACGCGTCGTTTCCTGGATGCGCGCGATTGGGAAGGTCGCGACTGGCAACTCGCGCTGGTGCGCTGAGCGCGCAGGTCGTGGCCGTGCCACGGCGTCCGGCGCCGCGGCGCAACGAGGATGGAGAACAGGATGCTGCATGCCCCGCCGCTGCGGGTACTGATGCTCGGCTGGGAATACCCGCCGCGCATCGCCGGGGGTCTGGGCAAGGCCAGCCAGGGCATCGCGCGTGGTCTGGCGCAGGCCGGCGTGCAGGTGCTGTTCGTGCTGCCGCGCTACGACCGTGCCGTGCAGGCGCCGGGCTTGCGCGTGGCGGGTATCGCGGCATGGTTGCGGCACGCGCGCGCGCCAGGTGCAGCGGCCATGCCGCCACCGGCACGCATGCAGCGTCTGGCGGTGGATGCGCGCCTGCGGCCCTATGCGGCGCTGGCGCCGGCGCCGCACACGCGCATGCCCGCGGCGGCCGATCGCGTGGATGCCGACGCAGCGCTGTATGGCGGCGACCTCGCCAGCGAGGTGCAGCGCTATGCGCGGCGGGTGCGCGCGCTGGGCATGGCTGTCGAGGCGGACCTGATCCATGCCCACGACTGGATGAGTTTCCCCGCCGCGCTGGCGCTGGCCGCGGCGCGCGGCTGGCCGCTGTGCGTGCACCTGCATTCCACCGAATACGATCGCAGCGGCGCTGGCGCCGATGCGCGCATCGTGGCGATCGAGCGTGAAGCCTGCACGCGCGCCGCGCGCGTGTTCGCGGTCAGCGAGTACACGCGCGATGTGCTGATCGAGCGCTACGGCATCGCTGCCGACAAGATCGAGGTGATCTACAACGCGCCGGATGCGCCTGTGCCCGCGCCGCTCGCGCGGGCGCCGCTGGCCATGGCGCAGCGGCCGCCGTGGGTGGTGTTTCTGGGGCGCCTGGCGTTCCAGAAAGGCCCCGATCATTTCCTGCGCGCGGCTGCCGAAGTGGCGCGGCATGCGCCGCATGCGCGCTTCCTGGTGTGCGGTGATGGCGGCATGCGCGCGCAGTTGCAGCAACTGGCGCTGGATCTTGGTCTGCGCGAACACGTCGAATTTCGCGGCTTTCTGGGCGCCCGCGAAGTCACGCGCGTGCTGGGCCAGGCGCGCCTGCTGGTGATGCCCAGCGTGTCGGAGCCGTTCGGACTGGTGGCGCTGGAGGCGCTGGGCGCCGGCACCTCGGTGATCCTGTCGCGGCAATCGGGCGTGCGCGAGGTGCTCAGCCCCAGTCTGCAGGCTGATTTCTGGGATCACGAGAAGCTCGCCGACCAGATGCTGGCCGTGCTGCGCTGGCCCGAGCTGGCGCAGCAACTGGTCGATGATGGCCGCGCGCAGCTCGCGGGCCTGTCGTGGGCGCGCTCGGCGCGGAACATCCGCAGGGCCTACGCCGAGATCCTCGCGGCGCAGCCGGGCGTGCGGCCATGAGCCTCGACATCTGCATCTACTTCCAGGTGCACCAGCCGTGGCGCCTGCGCCGCTATACCTACAAGGACATCGGCCGCGCGCACGATTACTTCGACGATACGGCCAATGCCGCCATCCTGCGCCGCGTGGCCGAGCACTGCTATCTGCCGATGAACGCGCTGCTGCTGGACGCGATCCGCACGCATGCGCCGCATTTCCGCGTGAGCTTTTCCATCACCACCACGGCACTGCAGCAGATGGCGTTGTGGGCGCCGCACGTGCTGCTGTCGTTTCGCGAGCTGCTGGCGACCGGCGCGGTCGAGCTGCTCGGCGAAACCTCGCATCACAGTCTGGCCGCGCTGCATGACGCCGATGAATTCGCCGCGCAGGTGCGCCTGCACCGGGCGAGCTGCGCGCGCTGGCTGGGCGCGTGCGGCGGCGGTTTTCGCAATACCGAGCTGATCACCTGCAACGCCATGCTCGAGCAGGTGGCGGGCATGGGTTTCGAGAGCGTCTGCATCGAAGGTGCCGAGCGCGTGCTGCACGGACGCGCCGCCACGCGCGCGTATCGATTTTCCACCGCGCCCAGGCTGGTGGCGTTGCCGCGCCACTACCGGCTCAGCGACGACATCGCGTTCCGGTTTTCCGACCGGCACTGGAACGCGTGGCCACTGACCGCCGCGCGTTATGCCGACTGGCTGCAGGGCGAGGCCGACGCGCACGTCGCGGCGGGCGGCTGCCTCGGTCTGTACATGGATTACGAAACCTTCGGTGAGCACCAGTGGGCCGCGACCGGCATTTTCGACTTCATGCATGCGCTGCCGGGTGAGCTGTTGCGGCGCGGCTGCTTTCGCTTCGTCACGCCAGCGCAGGCCGCGTGTGCCGTGCCGGCGGATGCCGAACGTCTGGATGTACCACAGCCGTTGTCCTGGGCCGACCAGGAGCGCGATACCTCCGCATGGAATGGCAATGCCATCCAGCGCGTGGCGCTGGCGCGCTGCTATGCCATGGCCGGCGCGCTGCAACAGGCGCCTGGCGCGGTTGCGGCGACGCTGCGGGAAGACTGGCGGCGCCTGCAAACCAGCGATCATTTCTACTACATGGCCACCAAGCATCGCAGCGATGGCGATGTGCACCAATACTTCAGCCCTTATGCATCACCCTACGACGCCCACATCAACTACATGAATGTCATGGATGACCTGGCGGAGCGTTGCGGCCAGCGCCGGTGATCGCCGCGCCGCATGCGATGCAGCAAGCCCTGCGTGCTGGGTGCGCGGGTAGCCGTGCATGGGCATTGCATTCGCCGACATCGTGCTTGTCAGCGCGTTGATGCAATAACGCATGTCGCGGCGAGGGGTTCAGTTTTCTACTGATTGAGTATAAATTCCATCGGGACGGCATGCGCCGCCGCTGCGATCTGGAGATGGCATGCACGATCATGGCCTGCCGGTGCGTTTGCTGCGGTCCGCGCATGGCCTGCACATGACGATTGGCGTGAACCTGCGCGGCGCGTGGCAACGCCATCGCGCATGAACCTGGCCAAGCCTGACATCGTTGCCAGCGTCGGCGCACTGCTGCTCGCCGCGTTCGCGATCCTGTGGCTGTCGCGCCTGTGGCTGCGTGCACGCGCGCGATTGCGCGCGCAGACGCACGAACTGCAACGCCTGGTCGATGCGCAGAAGATGGCCGGCATCGGCTACTGGGAATACGACATCGCGCTGGGCTATCTGGTGTGGTCGGACGCCACCCTGGCGCTGTTCGGCATCGATCGCGACGCGTTTGACGGCAGCCTTGCCGATTTCATCCGCCGCGTGCATCCCGAAGACCAGCCGCGCCTGGTCGCGCTGCGCGAGCACAGCCTGCACACCGGAGCGGCGCTGGATGTGCGCTATCGCATCGCGCGCGGCGATGGCGGCATACGCACCCTGGATGAGCACGGCGAGCTGCACACGCGCAGCGATGGCCGGCGCGTGATGCGCGGCACCGTGCGCGATGTCAGCGCGCTGGTCGAGGCGGGTCGGCGCGAGCAGCAGCAGATGGCGCAATACCGCTATCTGTTCGATCGCAATCCGATGCCGATGGCGGTTTATGCGCGCGACACGCTGAGCATCCTGGCGGTCAATGACGCGGCGATCGAAATGGCCGGCTACACGCGCACCGAGATGCTGGCGTTGCGCGCCTCCGACATGCTGGCCATGGAAGAGCGCGCGCGCTTCGCGCGGCATATCGCCAGCAGCAGTCCGGATCACGCCGATGTTGGCGTGTATGCCATGCAGCGCAAGGACGCCGCGCCGTTGCGCTGTCGCGTGTTCGGCCAGGACATCCTGTTCGATGGCCACAGTGCGCGCATGGTCATGCTGCTGGATGTGACCGCGGCCGAGCTGGCACGCGCGGCGCTTGAGTACAGCGAAGCGCGCCTGCGCCTGGTCGCGCGCGCATCGCACGATGCCATCTGGGACTTCGATATCGTCGCCGGCACGCTGTGGTGGAACGAGGGCTACACCGCCTTGTTCGGCTACGACGCCGCAATGGGCACGCCGCACCTCGCGGATTGGACCGCGCGCATCCATGCCGACGACCGCGCCCGCGTCGAGTCCAGCTTCGCGGCGGCGCTGCGCGGCGAGCAGGAGCAGTGGCAGGAGGATTATCGCTATCGGCACATGGATGGCCGTTTCCTCGACGTGCGCGACCGCGGCTATATCCTGCGCGATGCGGCAGGCCACGCCGTGCGCATGGTCGGTGGCATGCACGACCGCAGCCGCGAGGCGAACGCGCAGCGAGAGCTGCAACAGCGCGTGGAAAACTATCGCGTGCTGGTCGAACAGATGCCGGTGCCGCTGCTGGTGCTGCAGGATGGACACGTGCGCATGGCCAACACCGCGGCAGTACTGCTGTTGAAGGGCAATACGCTCGACAGCCTGGGCGCGATGACCGTGGAGGACTTGTTCGAGCCCGCCGCTGCAGCCGCTTGCCGGGCACCTGCGGTCACGCCGACCCAGACACTCGAATGCAGGGTGCGTCGCCTGGATGGCAGCACATTCGACGGGCAGCTGCAGATCGCCGATTTTCGTGGCAGCGAGGTCGGCGGCGTGCAGGTGCTGATGCGCGATCTGGGTGCCGAGCGCCGTCGGGTCGCGGCCGAGCAGGAGCGCGTGGCGTTCTTCCGACTGTCCGCCGATGGCTTCGGCATCCTCGATGAGCGGATGAGCATCATCCAGGCCAATGCCGCGCTGCGCCGCCAGCTGGGTCTTGCCGAGGAGAGCGCCACCGTGCCGCTGGCTGACTACATCGAGGATGCGCACTGCACGCGCATGCGTGCGGCGGTACTGGACCTGCCACAGGGCGCCGCGAGCGAGGCGTTCGATTGCCGCTTGCGTGGGCGCATGCCGGAAATCTGGCTGGAGCTGGCGTTCGTGCGCGCGCGCAGCGACACCTGGTACATGGTCGCGCGCGATATCAGTCGCCAGGTGCGCGCCGAAGCCGAGGCGCGGTTGCTGCAGCGCGCGGTCGAGGCCGCGGAGAATGGCGTGGTCATCAGCGATGCGCGCGGTTCCGACCTGCCGCTGGTTTACGTCAACCCCGCGTTCACGCGCATCACCGGTTATCCTGCGGAAACCGTCATCGGCCGCAACGCGCGCTTCCTGTATCGGGATGACACCGATCAGCCCGGGCTGCGCGAGCTGGATCAGGCACTGGCCGACGGCAATCCGGCCAGCGTCGTGGTGCGCAATTACCGCAAGGACGGCAGCCTGTTCTGGAATCGCCTGCGCATCGCGCCGGTTCGCGACGCGCACGGTCTCAGCCACTGGGTGGGCATTCAGCAGGACATCAGCGAGGAGCGCCGCGCCGAGGAGCGCCTGCAGCAGCAGGCGCTGAGCGATGAGCTCACCGGCTTGCCCAATCGCCGCGCGCTGCTGCTCGGTGCCAACGCAATGCTGCTGCGCGAGCCGCTGGCGCTGGTGCACCTGGGCCTGGATCAATTCAAGTTGATCAACGACGCGCTGGGTCACGCCAGCGGCGACGAGCTGCTGCGCAAGCTGGGCGCGCGCCTGCGCGGCGCGCTGCCCGATGCGATATTGCTGGCGCGCATGGGCGGCGACGAGTTCGTGGCGCTGGTGCCACGGGCCAGCACGCAACTGCAGGATGTGCTGGAGCGCATCAGCGATGGCGTGCGCCAGCCCATCGAAGTGCAGGGCACGCTGCAGCAACTCAATTGCAGCATCGGCGTGGCGCTGGCGCCCGAGCACGGCGACAACAGCGAAGCACTGATGCGCTCGGCGGACGCGGCCATGCACGAGGCCAAACGCCTGGGTCGCAACCGCAGCGTGACCTACAGCGCGGACTTGCACGACGTGGCACGGCAGCGTCTGGCGGTGATCTCGCGCTTGCGCGGCAGCGATCCCGGGCGCGAGCTGGCGCTGCACTATCAGACCATCCACGACGGCGTCAGCGGCGCCATCGTCGGCGTCGAGCTGCTGCTGCGCTGGCCGCGCGGACCCGATGGCCTGCGCAGCCCGGATGTGCTGGTGCCGTTGCTGGAGGAGTCTGGTCTGATCCTGCCGGTGGGGCGCTGGGTATTGAACGAGGCCTGCAGGCGTCAGCATCAGTTGCAGGGCATGGCGGCGCATGGCTGCAAGGTGGCGCTGAATGTCTCCACGCAGCAATTGATGCTGGGCGATTTAGTGGGCGAGGTGCGCGACGCGCTGGCGGTCAGCGGCGCCGAACCGGCATTGCTGGAACTCGAAATCACCGAGAGCGCGCTGATGGCCGATCCGGGCAAGGCCGAGGCGACCCTGCAGCAACTCAAGCAATTGGGCCTGGGCATCGTCATCGACGACTTCGGCACCGGCTATTCCAGTCTCGGCTATCTGCACCGGTTTCCGGTGGACAAGCTCAAGATCGACCGCTCATTCGTCAGCGACGTGCTCACTGACCGCGACGATGCGCTGATCTGCGCATCGATCATCCAGCTCGCCCACAATCTTGGCCTGAGCGTGGTTGCCGAGGGTGTCGAAACCGAGGCGCAGTGGCGCTGGCTGGCCGCGCGCGGTTGCGAGCAGATGCAGGGGTATCACTTCGCGCGCCCGGTGCCGTTCGCGGATGCGCAAGCCGACGACTGAGCTCCGCGTCGTGCCGGCGCGTCACCTACAATGCGCGGGCGCAATCGGGCGCCGCACCTGTCGCTGGTCATGAATCCCTACGAACCCACCGCGCTGGGCAAGCCGGTTGCCGCCTGGCCACGCCGTGTCGATGCCGCCGTGCTGGCGCCGATCCCGCGCGCCGCGATGCGCGCCGACCTTGGCCTCGCGCCGCATGCGCCGTTGCCGTTTCACGGCGAGGATTTGTGGGGCTGCTACGAATTGTCGTGGCTGGATGTGCACGGCAAGCCGGTACAGGCACTGGCCGAGTTGCGCGTGTCCGCGGCGTCGGCGCGATTGATCGAATCGAAATCGCTGAAGCTGTACCTCAACGGTTATGCCGGCGAACGCATGGCCGACGCGGATGCGGTGCGCGCGCGCATCGCGCAGGATCTCGCAGTCGCGGCCGGCGACACGGTCCAGGTGGCGCTGCTGGAGTCCGCGGTGTGGGGGCGGTTGCGCCTGCATGCCGCGCCCGGCGAGGCGCTGGATGAGTTGCAGATCGCGCCGGCGAGTTATGGTCCGCCGCAGCCGCAACTGCTGCGCCGCGCGTCGGCGGGGCGCGTGCATGAAACCCTGCACAGCGCGCTGTTCCGCTCCAATTGCCCGGTCACCGGGCAACCGGATTGGGCCACCGTGGTGGTCGACTACGCCGGGCCCGCGCTCGATCACGCGGCGCTGCTGGCGTATCTGGTCAGCTACCGCGAGCACGCGGCATTCCACGAGCAGTGCGTCGAACGCATCTGGCTGGACCTGATGCAGCATGGTGCTTGCGTGGCCTTGACGGTCTTCGCGCGCTTCACCCGTCGCGGCGGGCTGGACATCAATCCGCTGCGCAGCAGCGATGCCGCCGCGCGCCTGCCGGCATGGCAACGTTACGCGCAGCAATGACGTGATCCGGTGCCTTACCAAACGGTAAGGCGCGGGTAGTCGTGCGGCTGTGCGGACGGCGCGCGCGCGCTGTTACGCTGGCGCGCTTTCGACCTGGAGCATTTGCGCATGGCATCGATGGACCCCGTGGCGGGACAGCCTGTGCCGGAACAAGCAGCGCGTGCGCGCTATTCGCGTGCCCAGCGCACACTGCACTGGCTGGTGTTCGCTTGCGTGGCGCTGGCCTACGCATTCATCAACATCAAGGGCTGGCTGCCGCGTGGCGATGCCGCGCGTGCGCAGATGCTGCAAGCGCATTTCGCGGCGGGTCTCGCGGTACTGCTGCTGATCTGGCCGCGGCTGATGCTGCGCGTGCGCCGCGGCACGCCCGCGATCACGCCGGCGCTGCCGCGTCACCTGCATGTGCCCGGGCAGCTCACGCACGTGCTGCTGTATGCGTTCCTGATCGTGCAGCCGCTGCTGGGCATCGCCGCTGTCGAACTGGGTGGTCACGCGATCAACCTGCCGTTTGGCCTGGCGATTCCGTTGTTCATCGCGCCCGATCATCTGGCGCTGGGGCACAGCATCAAGGAGATCCATGAGGATCTCGGCGACATTTTCTACTGGGTGATCGGCCTGCACATCGCCGCGGCGCTGTGGCACCACAGCTTTCGCGGTGACGATACGCTCAAGCGCATGGTGTGATGCACCATGCCCCGCCGCTCCAAGCTGTTGCGCGGGGCACCGGGGCATGCAGTGCATGCTACATGCCGTAGATGTTGTGGTTGGCAATCGCCGCCATCAGCACGCCGAAAAACATCACGAAGCCGAGCACCATCAATGCCAGGCTGATGATGAACAGCACGCCCTGGATGATGAAATACACGCGCAGCTTGTCCAGCGCCATGCGCAGCGCGGACTCATCGCCGGCCATCTGCGCGCGCTCGATGGCGCTGCCGGATTGCACCAGCAGCACGCCCATCCAGATCGGAATCCAGGCAAAGATCAGGCCAATGATGCTGAGTGCGTAAAACGCCCCGACGATGATGTTGATGATGCCCACGAACTTGACCCAGCCCTTGCCGCTGGCCAGCGGCAGGCTGAGGTCGCGAACCAGTGCGCTGCGATCGTCCATAGCTTTCCCCTTGTGGCCCCTGCCACAGTGCAGCAAGCCTATCTGGCGGGCGCGCGCGGCGGCAAATCGCGCCGCCACGCAGCAGCGTCGCGCGCCACTTCATGCCGGCTGGCCGCAGGGTGCATGCCGCCAGTGTTGTCCTGGCGCAGCGTGCGTAGCGCGGCCAGCGAAAACGTGGCTTCCTGACCTTGCGGCGTGCGCCGCGGTTCGCCTTCGCGCGGCGCGTGGCCGTGCAGGTACACGATCTCCCAGCTCGAGGCGATGCGGCCGTCCGCTTGCCGCGGATAGGCCGCCTGCATGCGCGCCAGGCGCGATTTGCCGGTGAGGCCGCGCGCACGTCCGGCGTCGGCGTTGGTGGCGCCGAGGCCTTTCAGTTCGCGCAGCAGGCTGCCGACATCGGCGTAGGTCAGCGTCAGGTGTTCGCAGCCCAGCACCGGATCGCGCAGGCCGGCGGCCAGCGCGGCGTCGCCCAGGTCGTGCATGTCCAGAAAGCGCGAGACGTGCGGGTGCGTGCCATCGGCCGCGGCCCAGGCGGCGCGCAGCTCACGCAGCGTGTCCGGACCGAAGCTGGACAGCAGCAGCAATCCGCCGGGGCGCAGCACGCGCAGCAGCTCGAGGAACAGCGGACGCGGATCGGCGAGCCACTGGATGCACAGGTTCGAGTACAGCAAGTCGAACACGCCATCGGCGAATGGAAGCTGCAGCGCATCACCGGCCACGCGCGCATAGCGACGGCCGCGCAACCCGGCATGACGGCGCGCGGCGCGCAGCATGGGCAGGGCCAGGTCCAGCGCGACGACGTGCGCGCCGGGATAATGCCGCGCCAGCGCCGCGGCACCGAGACCCGTGCCGGCGCCGAGATCGAGGATGCGCCGTGGCGACGCATCGAGAAGGCCCAATTGTTCGCGCAGTCGCGCACCCACTTCGCGCTGCAGCGCGTCGTGCTGCTCGTAGATCGAAGCCGCGCGCGCGAACGCGCGGCGTACCTGGCGCGCATCCAGATCGAAGCGTTCGCTCATGCGGCGCGCTCCGCCAGCGCGCGCAGCGCCGCCGCGACTTCACCCGCGTGGCCGATGAAGCCGGCGTGCGCGGCGTGCGCCAGTTCCACGAACGTGGCGTGCGGCATCAATGCCGCCGCCGCGCGCTGCGCGCCCGGCGGCACCAGCCGATCACGGCGCCCGGCCAGCCACAGCGCCGGCTGCGCCAGCGCGGGCAGCGCGCCGCGCAGGTCGCTGCGCGCCAGCAGATCCAGCCCTGCGCGCAAGTGCGCGGGGTCGGGTTCGCCGCGCGCGAACACGCTTTGGCGCAGGCTGCGCAGATCGGCTTGCGCGCCGACATCGCCCAGCACTTCCAATGTCAGGAAGCGGTTGACCGTGGCGCGGTAGTCGGCGACCAGCGCCAGCGCGAAGGCGTCGAATTCGGCCAGCGGCATGGCCTGCGGCCAGTCCGGCGCCTGCACGAAACGCGGCGTGGACGACAGCAGCGCCAGCGCGCGCGGGGCCAGCACGGCATCGCGCGCCGCGGCCAGCGCGAACAGGCCGCCCAGCGACCAGCCCAGCCAGACCGCACCGGTCGGCACGCGCGTGCGCAGCGCGGTGCACACCGCATCCGGCTGCAGTGGCAGCGTGCTGTCGCGCGCGTGGCCGTGGCCGGGCAGGTCCACCGCGTACGCGGTGAAGTCGTCGGCCAGTGCATCGAGCAGCGGCGCGAAGATGCCGCCGTGCATGGCCCAGCCGTGGATCAGCACCAGCGGTGTCGGACCCCGGCCGCTGGTGGCGATGGACATATCACTCATGCGGGAAAGTACGGCTCATGCGCCGGCATCCGGCGCGGGTTGCGCATGATGCTGCCGCAACGCGCCGAGTGCATCCAGCAGACGTTCGACATCGCTTTCGCCGTGCGCCGCCGACAACGCGATGCGCAGCCGCGCCTGACCTTGCGCCACGGTCGGCGGGCGGATCGCCGGCACGTGGAATCCCCGCGCTTCGAGCGCGCTCGACCAGTCCTGCGCGGTCACGGCGCTGCCCAGCCACAGCGGCTGGATCGGCGTGTCCGATGGCAGCAGATGCAGACCCAGCGCGGCCGCGCCGCTGCGCAGTTGCGCGATCCGCGCCTGCAACCGCGCGCGCAGGTGCTCGCCCTGTTGCGCCAGGCGCAACGCGGCCAGCGTCGCCGCGGCCAGTGCCGGCGGTGGCGCGGTGGAATACACATGCGCGCGCGCGAATTGCGTCAGCGCATCGATCAGCACAGCGTCGCCGGCGACGAAGGCGCCCTGCGTGCCCAGCGCCTTGCCCAGGGTCGCCATCAGAATCGGTACCTGGCGTGCATCCAGCCCGGCCTGCGCCACGCTGCCGGCACCCTGTGCGCCGCGCACGCCCAGACCGTGCGCGTCGTCGATCAGCAGCGTGGCGTTTTGCTGCTGCGCCAGCGCCGCGAGTCGCGCCAGCGGCGCCACGTCGCCGTCCATGCTGAATACACCGTCGCTGGCCAGCAGCGCGGCGGCGTGCGGGCACGCCGCGAGCTGGCGCGCGGCGGCATCGACATCGCCATGCGGATAGCGGCGCAGCTCGGCGCCGCACAGGCGCGCGCCATCGAGCAGGCTGGCGTGGTTGAGTTTGTCCTGCACGCACACATCGCCGGATTGCAGCAGCGCATCGAGCACGCCAAGGTTGGCCATGTAGCCGGTGGCGAACAGCAGTGCGCGCTCGCGCCCGGTCCACGCCGCCAGCGCGGCCTCGAGTTCGGCGTGCGGCGCGCGGTGCCCGCCGAGCAGGTGTGCGGCGGTGGCGCCGACGCCCCAGCGTGCAGCGGCGCTGCACAGCGCCTCGCGCACCTGCGCGTGTCCGGCCAGGCCGAGGTAGTCGTTGCTGGCGAACGACAGCAGGCGGCGGCCGTCGAGCACGATCCACGGCGCGGTCGTTGCAGTGACGCTGCGCAGGCGGCGCAGCAGGCCGGCCTCGGCGCGCGCCTGCTGGCGCGCGGCCGCGCGCTGCAGCAAGTCGGCGCGCATCGTCGTGCTCGCGGCGCGCGGCTTCAGGCCGCTGCGCCGCAGCCGCATGCGCCGGCGCGGCAGACCGGTTCGGCGTCGAGATCGATGTGCGCGTGCTCGCCAACGTGGCCTTCGGTGTCGCCAGGCAACGCATGCAGGCCGAGTCGCGCGAACAAGGCCTGGTCGTGGGTCACGTCGGGGTTGCCGGTAGTCAGCAGTTTCTCGCCGTAGAAGATCGAATTGGCGCCGGCGAAAAAACACAATGCCTGCAGCTCGTCGCTCATTCCGGCGCGACCGGCCGACAGCCGCACCATCGAGGCGGGCATCAGGATGCGCGCCACGGCGATCGTGCGCACGAACTCGAATGGGTCCAGCGCCGCGGTGCCGTCCAGCGGCGTGCCCGGAACCTGCACCAGCTGGTTGATCGGCACCGAGTGCGGCGGCTCGGGCAGGGTGGCCAGCACCTGCAGCAGGCCGGCGCGCTGCGCGCGCGTCTCGCCCATGCCGACGATGCCGCCGCAACAGGTCTTCATGCCGGCGGCGCGCACCTGTTCGAGCGTGTCGAGGCGGTCCTGGTACTGGCGCGTGTGGATGATCTCGCCGTAGAACTCCGGCGCGCTGTCGAGGTTGTGGTTGTAGTAGTCCAGCCCCGCCGATTTCAGCGTGTGCGCCTGCGTGCCGCTGAGCATGCCCAGCGTGGCGCAGGTTTCCAAGCCCAGCGCCTTCACCGCAGAGACAATTGCAGCCACCTGCGCCACTTCGCGGTCCTTGGGCGCGCGCCACGCTGCGCCCATGCAGAAGCGGCTGGCGCCGGCGGCCTTGGCCGCGCGCGCGCGTTCCAGCACGGCTTCGACCGACATCAGCTTGTGCGCCTGCACGCCGGTGTCGTAGCGCGCAGCCTGCGGGCAATACGCGCAATCCTCGGGACAGCCGCCGGTCTTGATCGACAGCAGCGTGGACACCTGCACCGCGTTGGCATCGTGATGCGCGCGATGCGTCGCATGCGCACGCGCCAGCAGATCGTTGAATGGCAGCTCGAACAGCGCCAATACCTCGGCGCGTGTCCACTCGTGGCGCAATTCGGCCATGCCCAGGCTCCGCGATACAGTGGCGGCGAGTCTGCGAGGGGAGCCCATGTCTGTCAACCGAGTACTGACGCGCGCGGTTGACGGATTGCGCCGCGCCGAACACCTGTTGATGCCGCCGCGTTGTCTGCTGTGCGGCGCGGCGGCGGACGACGCTGGCCTGTGCGCGGCGTGCCGCGCCGAGCTGCCGCGCAACGCAAGCTGTTGCGCGCGCTGCGCCGAACCCTTGCCAATGCCGGCGCCGCTGTGCGGACGCTGCCTCAGACATCCCCCGCCGTGGGATGTTGCGTGGGTGCCGTTGCGTTACGCCTGGCCGCTGGATGTGCTGGAGGCGCGCTTCAAGTTTGGCGGTGATCTCGCCGCCGGGCGTGCATTGGCCGCCCAGTGGCTGGCGCAGGCGCCACCGAGCGCGCTGCCCGGCGCGCTGATTCCGGTGCCGCTGCATGTCTCGCGGCTGCGCCGGCGCGGCTATAACCAGGCGCTGGAGCTGGCGCGCGCGCTGGGTCGGGCGCTGCAGATTCCCGTGCATGCGCGCGCCTTGCGGCGCACGCGCGCCACCGCCGCGCAAACCGAGCTGGATCGCGTCGCACGGCGGCGCAACGTGCGTGGCGCTTTTGCGCTGGCGACGGGTTACGCGCCGCCCGCCCATGTGGCCGTGCTCGATGACGTGCTCACCACCGGCGCCACGCTGGCCGAGTGCGCGCGCGTGCTGCGCCGTGCCGGCGTTGCGCGCGTGGATGTGTGGGCGCTGGCGCGCGCGCCGGTCGCACGCTGAGTACGCGCGTCAGATCTCGATCAGCGGCAGGTCGGCGATACGCTGGAATTGTTCGCTCCACGGCGCGCGAAACTTGTGCAACTGGAAGCGGTTTTCGGCGTAGTCGAGGCCGCGGATGCCATCAAGAAACGCCGGCGCGAAGCAGGCCGGGTCGACGAAGAACGCGTTGACGCCGTTGCGCTCGACGCTGACGAAGCGGTAGCCGCGCTGCGCGAACAACGCGCGCCAGCCGGCGATGGACACGCCGTAGTAAAGCTGGCTTGGATGCGCGGCGGTGAAGTCGAAGGCGTCGTCATAGACGACGCTGACGCGGCGCTCGGGGCCGAACGCGGCGTTGTACTCGACCACCCAGATCTTGGGCCGCAAGCCGGCATCGAGCAGCGCGGCGGCGATGTGGTAATCGTTGCCGTCGATGTCCAGCGAGCACACGTCCGGGTCGGCATGCAGCGCGCGCGCGGCGATGTCCGTCGCGCTGGCGCGGGTGACGAACATCGCCACGCAGTCGATGGCCAGCGCATAGCCGGGCAACAGGCGCCGCGCGCGCGCCGACTTGCGCGCATCGCCCTCGATCATCAGCCCGCCGTATTTTTCGGCGATCGCCAGCCACGCCGTGTTGTTGTCGATGCCGTCGCTGGCACCGATCTCAAGGAACGTCCGGTTGCACTCGCGCAACTGGCTGCGCAGCACATCGAGCACGCCGTCCTCGCCGTTCTGGCTGAAGGCCGCGAACTCCCAGCTCGCGGGATCGCCCGGATCGATGCGGCGCGCGGCCATGCGCGCGCCCTTGGCCAGCGCGATGGCGATGCGCTGGCGATCCTCGAGGTCGTTGAAGTAACGGCGGATGCGTCCGATCACGGGCAGGCCCGGAGAGTGCGATGGCGCGGCATCATCGCGTCAATGCAGCGCCAGTGCCAGCACCAGCCCCGCCCACAGGGTCATGCCCAGCCAGTTGTTCTGGCGGAATGCGCGCAGGCATTGCGCAGGCACGCGCGCGCGCATCATCCACAGTTGCCAGCCGAATTGCGCCAGCGCCAGCGCGATGCCGGCGTACCACGGCCACGCCAGCGCCGCGCGCGTGCCGATCATCACCAGGGTCAGCGCGAAACCCGCGATCAGCACGCCGAGGATGGGCAGGTCGGCGTCGCCGAACAGGATCGCGGTGGAGCGCGCGCCGGCCTTGATGTCGTCATCGCGATCGACCATGGCGTACTCGGTGTCGTAGATCGTGCTCCACAGGATATTGGCCAGGAACAGCAGCCAGCCCAGCGCCGGCACCGTGCCCTGCACCGCGGCGAAAGCCATCGGAATCGCCCAGCCGAAAGCAGCGCCCAGCACCACCTGCGGCAGGCTGGTCCAGCGCTTGGTGAATGGATACAGCACGGCCAGCGCGGCACCGGCGAAGCTGAGTTCGATGGTCAGTCGGTTGGTCAGCAGTATCAGCAGAAACGCCAGCGCCAGCAGCACGACGAACAGGCGCAGCGCACGCCTGGGCGCGATGCGTCCGCAGGCGATCGGGCGACCTGCGGTGCGTGCCACTTGCGGATCGAGCGTGCGGTCGGCGTAGTCGTTGATCGCGCAACCGGCCGCGCGCATCAGGAACACACCGACGGTGAAGATGATCCAGATGCCCAGCGGCGGCGTGCCCTTGGCCGCCAGCCACAGCGCCCACCACGTTGGCCACAGCAGCAGCAGCGCGCCGATCGGGCGGTCCATGCGCATCAGCACCAGATAGTCGCGTGCCGGGTCGCGCCAGCGCGCGGGCAGCGCGCGCAACAGCGTGTCGAGTACACGCGTCGAGCGCGCCGAGGCGTCGGCCGGGCGCGGCGTCGACGTGCCGCCGTTGCGCCGCGTGCGCTGCGCGGCATGCGCGATCACCGGCTGACGGCGCGGGGGACGGGATTTGGCCATGCGCGCAGTTTATAGGTGCTTGCCTGCAATCCGTCGCCTCCATGTGTCGGCGCGGGGATGGCAAAGACGCGGAGATGGCGTCACGGTTTTGCGCTACCTTGCGCGCCCGATCACCTTGTCTTCGGAGCCTTCGATGCGCCTGCCACCCCAGTTCCGCGTCCTCATGCTCGCCGCGCTGTTGACGGGCCTGCCGCTGTTCGGCGCGGTGCCCGCGCATGCCGATGACTCCGCCGCCGCACCTGCGTTCAATCCCGCGCCCAACGGCAAGCCGGGCCTGCGTTTTGGCCACTACACCTTTGCCCTGCTGTGGGAACCGGGCGCCTGTCTCGCGCATGACGAACTGGCCGGCCCGGATTGCGCCACGCGTGCGCCCGGCGCTGTGCGCAGCCGGCAGTGGAGCCTGCACGGCCTGTGGGCCAGCACGCCGGTCGAGCTGCAGGCGCGGCACATGCCCGATCCCACCTGGTGGCGCTACGGCTGCTACTGGTACCGGCCGGACCACGCTATTCCACAACGCTCGTGCAGCAACGCGCCGCTGCACCTGCCGGCGCGCCTGCATGCGCGCTTGTCGGTGGCGATGCCGGCCGCGGCCACGTGCCTGGATCGTCACGAATACTTCAAGCATGCGCAATGCCTGGGTTTTCAGCCGGCGCCATTCTTCACCCGGGCGTTGCAGCTGCTGGATGCCGTCAACGCCAATGCCTTCACCGCGTGGATGCGCGCGCAGCGCGGCCGCACGGTCAGCCGCGCCGCATTGCTCCAGGCGTTTCAGCACAGCTTCAAGCTCACTTCGAGTGTGGCGCTGGAGCTGCGTTGCGGGCGCCGGCCCGGCGCGCGACGCGAGGACGTGCTGGTGCAGGCGTGGATGACGATCCGCAGCGACCGCCTCGCGCAATTCCCGGAACCCGCGAGCTTCATGGCCGGGCGCCGCGGCAACTGCCCGGCGCGCATTTTCATCGCGCGCTGAACGCGGCCTCGGCGACTTCTGTCATATGGCGGTCGTCCGTTGGCGGGCATACTCTTACGATTCGTAAGAATTCACGGATGACCCCATGCAATTGTCGACGCGTCTGCGCCTTGCTCTGGCTATCGGTCTCGGCCTGCTGGCAGTGGGCGGTGTGCTGCTGTATTCGACCGTGGCAAACGCCGCGCCGCCCGCGCGCAGCGCACGTGTGGAAACCCCGCAAGGCTGGTTCGCGGCGGGCGCACAGGCTGCGCGGCAGGCCATACGCGAGGCCGGCGGTGCGCAGCGCGCGCGCAACGTCATCGTGTTTCTGGGCGATGGCATGGGCTTTACCACCGTGGCCGCCGCGCATATCTATGCCGGGCAGAAACTGGGCGTGGATGGCGAGAGCCATCGACTGAGTTTCGAGCAGTTTCCTTACACCGCGCTCAGCCGCACCTACGAAACCAACCAGCAGACGCCTGATTCGGCTGGCACCATGACCGCGATCATGACCGGAGTGAAGACCCGGGCCGGCTTCATCGGCATCGACCAGCGTGCACGTCGCGGCGACTGCGCCAGCGCGCAGGGTGCGGCGCTGGTCACGGCGCTGCATCTCGCCGGCCGCGCCGGCATGGCCACCGGCGTGGTCACCACCACGCGCATCACCCACGCCACGCCGGCGGCAACCTATGGCCATAACCCCGAGCGCAACTGGGAAGTGGATGCCGACCTGCCGCCCGCGGCGCGCGCCGCCGGCTGTACCGATTTCGCCGCGCAACTCATCGTCAACGCGCGCGCCGGCCTGCTCGATGTGGCGCTGGGTGGCGGGCGTACCGAATTCATGCCCGCCGGCCAGCCGGACCCGCAGCGCGCGGGCATGGTCGGCCAGCGTCTGGACGGCCGCAACCTGATCGCGGAATGGCTGGCGCTGCCGCACAGCCGCTATGTATGGAATGCCAGCGAACTGGCCGCCGTTGATCCGCGCCGCACGCGGCGGCTGCTGGGCCTGTTCAATCCCTCGCATCTCGAATACGACCACGACCGCCGGCAGATGCAGCTGGACGAACCCACGCTGGCGCAGATGACCGGCAAGGCCATCGCGATTCTGCAGCGCGAGCGCAAGGGCTACTTCCTGATGGTCGAAGGCGGGCGCATCGATCACGCCCTGCACGCCGGCAACGCCTTTCGCGCGCTGGACGAAACCCGCGCCTTCGCCGAGGCGGTGGCCGAGGCCGTGCGCTTGAGCGCCGGCAGCGACACTTTGATCGTGGTCACCGCCGATCACAGCCACACGCTGACCTTCGCCGGTTACCCCAGACGCGGCAATGACATCCTCGGCGTGGTGGTCGGCGCCACCGACAGCAACGACGTGCCGCAGAACCCAGGCCCGGCGCTGGATGCGCTGGGCCAGCCCTACACCACACTGGGTTTCGCCAATGGCCCCGGTTACAGCGGCGCCAGCGATCGCCAGCCCGAGGGCGCCAAGCGATTCCCGCATTTCTTCGGCGCGGCGCGGGACATCGAGCACGGGCGTCCGCAGCTTGGCGCGGCGCAAACCCGCGATCCCGATTATCTGCAGGAAGCCAGCGTGCCGCTGAAGAATGAAACCCACGGCGGCGAGGATGTCGGCATCTGGGCGCGCGGCCCCGGCGCGCGCGCCTTCCACGGCGAGTTCGAGCAGAACGCCATCTTCCATCTGATCGCGCAGCAGACGCCGCGACTCAAAGCCGAACTGTGCCGGCTCGGCGCCTGCGACGCGCAAGGCGTGCCTGA
Organism: Metallibacterium scheffleri; assembly: GCF_002077135.1. NCBI lineage: Bacteria > Pseudomonadati > Pseudomonadota > Gammaproteobacteria > Lysobacterales > Rhodanobacteraceae > Metallibacterium > Metallibacterium scheffleri. The sequence goes on from NZ_LDOS01000001.1 coordinate 909,333, forward strand.
TCGTGTGCCGCGCATGGCGCCAGCCGGATCGGTGCCTTGAGCGCATGACTCGATGTCGTCATCCCCGCGGATGCGGGGATCCAGTCAGGCCGCAGGCCGGCACGGCGCCTTGAGCGCAGCGGCCCAAGAGCAGTTCGCACACGGGTCCGGGGCAGCCCGCGCTGAATATTGCGACTTAACGTCGGCCCGCATACTGTTTCAATACAGCTGCCGGCTCCCTGGTTCGCCAGCGTGAAACGCGCGTTAGCCTTGTGTGATCGCGGGATTCAGCGCAGGCAGCGCGGCCCATGTTTCCGAATCCCCGCGTGGCAGGCGCGTCACCACAGGTGCGTGCCGCTTTCTATTGTCACTGCACACTACGGGGTACCCCATGAAACCGCAGCTCACACACAACAAGCTTTCGCTTTTCATCGGGCTGGCGCTGGCGCTCTCGTCCGGCGCGGCGCTCGCGCAAACCACCAGCAATACGACCAGCCCGGCCCCACCGAAAAAAGTCGAACGCCTGAAGACCATCATGGTCACCGGCTCGCTGATTCCGCAGATCGACGTGGAGACGCCGGCGCCGGTGCAGATAATCACCGCCCAGCAGATCCGGCGCAGCGGTTTCACCTCGGTGTCGCAAGTCGTGCGCTCGATCAGCGCTGACAACAGCGGCACGATCCCGAACGCGTTCACGCTCGGCTTCGCCGCGGGCGCATCAGGTGTGGCCCTGCGCGGCCTCAAAGCCGACTCGACCCTGGTGCTGATCGACGGCCAGCGCACCGCGCCCTACGCGCTTGATGACGACGGACGGCGCTCGTTCACCGATCTCAACTCGATTCCGCTGAACGCAGTCGAGCGCATCGAGGTGCTGAAGGATAGCGCCTCGTCGATCTATGGTTCGTCCGCGATCGGTGGTGTCGTCAACATCATCATGTACCACACCTATCATGGTGTGGAAGCCAGCGGTGAGATGGGCACTTCGCAGCAGGGAGGCGGCACCATGACCCGCGCCAACTTCATGGCTGGCGCCGGTAGCCTGGAGCGCAATGGCCACAACGAGTACATCGACATCGAGTATCAGAAGATTAATCCGGTTTTTCTGAGCCAGCGCGGCTTCCCGTTCAACACCAACAATTTGTCCTCGCTCGGCGGTAACAATGGCATTGGCGGCCAAGCGCCGGGCTCGGGATCGATTTATGGCGCAGTAGCACCGGCCACACTCGGTGTGCCAGGCGATTTGCTAACCGGCCAACTGATCCCCGGCGGTCTGTACCAACCGCTGCGGCCTTGCGGTCCGGGTTCCACGGCCACCACGACCGCTGGTACAGGCAGCTATTGCACGCAGAACTTCCAAGGCCAATATAACGAGGCGGCACCGAAGATTACCCGTTACGCCGTTGACGGCCGCGTCACCTTCAAGATCAACGACAACACTACTGGCTACATCAATGCCAGTTTGGTTCAGGTTCAAACAGTAGATCAGTCGGCACCAGCGCAAATCCAGAATACATCCCCAGTCACTACCACCAGCATCGCACTGCCGCCGGTGCTGACCAATGGTCAGCTTAATCCCAACGATCCGTTCGCGGCGCAGGGCCAGTACGCGCTGATAAACTACGCCTTCGGCGATCTGCCGGGCTTCGGCAGCTTCAACTACGTCAATCACAATATGCGCTTGGTCGGTGATTTGCATGGCTATTACGGGGCGTGGCGATGGAACACGGCCGCCGTACTCAACCACACTTCGTTGACCGAGAATTTCTATGGCTTCTTGAATATTGCGCAATTGGAAAGCGATGTTCAGACCGGCGCTTACAACTTTGTCAACCCGGCATCCAATTCTCCAGCAACGCTGGCTGCTTTGTCGCCAACGCTGGCAAGTACGGCCACCACGGATTTGGCTGAATTCTCGATTTCGGCGTCGCGGCACCTGTGGCGCATGCCGGGCGGGCGCAGCTCGATAGGCTTGGGTGCAAGTGTGCGCCATGACGCTCAGTATGAGCCGGCCCTCAATCCAGGTAATCAGGCATTGGGCTTGGGCAACACGATCGCGATTGGTTCGCATAATGTTGGGGCGGTGGACGGCGAGTTCCAGATGCCTTTGCTGCATTCTCTGACTGCCAACGTTTCGGCGCGCTTTGATGATTACTCCGACTACGGTAGCAATTTCTCGCCGGCAGCCGGCTTCAAATGGCAACCATTCAAACAAATCGCCTTCCGTGGCACCTTCTCCAAGGGCTTTCGCGCGCCCAGCTTTGCCGAGTCGGTCACGAACAATGCAAACGTCGGATATATTACAGTGCCTCCACTGCCGGCGTCCATGATCGCAGCACACCACGGCGACATATACGTGCAGCCGTATTCCCTCGCTATCGAATCTATTGCCAATCCCAATATCAAACCCACGACGTCCACCAGCTGGACGCTGGGTACGATCTTGCAGCCGCTGCCCAACCTCAGTGCTACGATCGATTACTACCAGATCAAAGAGCGGAACGTCATTGCCGGTCCTAATGCAGGCATCCCAATAAACGCGTACTTCAGTGGCCAGCCTGTACCGCCAGGTTACTCCATTGTTTATGACAACCCGGACCCGTTGTACCCAAACGCGCCGTTGCGACCCATCGCGGTGGCTGGCCAATATTACAACGCGTACGCAGTGCTGACCAAAGGCGTGGATGTTAACCTGCACGCGCATTTCAACTTGCCTTACGGGCTGCGTTGGATCAGTGATTTCAATGCGACGGATATTCTGACTTGGAAGGAAAATCGCGGCCAAGGCTACCTGCAATTCGTGGGCACGCAAGGTCCCTACAACCTGTCCTCGGGTGCGGGCACTCCGAAATGGCGTGCCTCGTGGTCCAACACGCTCACCAATGGACGTTGGTCGGCGACGGCTTCGATCTACTACGTCAGCCATCTGTACATGACCACACCTGATACGAACGGCGGAAACTATGCGTGTGACTCCACAACCCTCACGGGTGCCAACCTGCCCGCAAGTTGCACCGTGCCGTCATTTACCTACATCAACCTCAACGGAAGCTACCACCTGACGCATAACATTGATCTGTTTGGCGGCATCGAAAACGTGATGAATCGCGGCCCAGGCTTCGACCCTCTCGACTACGCCGCGCTCAACTACAATCCGACCTACCAGCAGGAAGGCATTATCGGGCGTTACTTCCAGATGGGCGTGCACATCAGAATCTGATCCAACCGCGGCCAAGCCGCGACCTGATCGAACCAAGGTGGTGTCACTTCAGCGCCGGCGCACAGCCGGCGCTTTTTTCCCAACGAATGGACTTGAGTCGATGCTTGCCGCGTGCCCACGGTACCGCCTGGCACGCTCGATCAGATTACTCAGCGCGTGAGCTTGCCCGCCGATCGGGTTGAACGCATGCGCGGCGCGCGCCAAGCTCAAGGATCGTCCACGCAGGAATCAATCATGCGGGTGTGTGTGTATTGCGCTTCCAGCGACGCGGCCTCGGCAAGTTTTCGCGTGGCGGCGCAGCGTCTGGGTGAATTGCTCGCCGAGGGTGGCTGCACGGTGGTGTATGGCGGCGGTTCGTCCGGCTCGATGGGTGCCCTGGCGACGGGCGCGCTCAGTCGCGGCGGCGAGGTCGTCGGCGTGCTGCCGCGCTTCATGGCCGATCTGGAATGGGGCTGGCCGGGCAAGGCGCACGCCGCGCCGCTGGACGCGCAGGGTCTGCGCATGGAGCAGGGCAGCGCCGGCTGGCGCGCGGGTCCGGGCACGCCGGCAGGCGGCAATGGCACCTTCAACATGCAGTACGTCGAGGACATGCGCGAGCGCAAGCACCGTCTGTTGTCCGAGTCCGATGCCGTGGTCGCGCTGCCCGGCGGCTGCGGCACGCTGGAGGAATTGTTCGAGGCGATCACGCTCAAGCGCCTTGGGCTGTACTTCAAACCCATCGTGCTGCTGGATACCGATGGCCTGTTCGCGCCGCTGACCGCGTATCTCGAGCGGCTCATCGATGCGCGCTTCATGAACCCCGAGCACGCGGCGATGTGGCAGCGTGTGCCGACGCCCGCAGACGTGCTGCCGGCGATCCGCGCCACGCCCGACTGGCGCAGCGACGCGCGCGCCTACGCCGTGCCGCGCTGAAAGCTTGCGAAACGCTTGCAAAGCGACGCTGGCGCCCCATATCTCCATGCCCGACTGTTCGAGGCCGCAGCATGTCCATCCCCAGCATCGCGCCCGACACGCCCATCACCGATCCGCGCATGCTCGTGGACTACATCGCCAGCGGCGAGAAGCCCGGCGACGACTGGCGCATCGGCACCGAGCACGAGAAGTTCGGGTTCTATATCGATGGCCTCAGGCCGCCGCCGTATGCTGGCGAGCGCGGCATCCGCGCGCTGCTCGAAGGCATCGCCGCGCGCCACCGCTGGGACATCGTGCGCGAGGGCGATCTGCCGGTGGCCCTGCTGCGCGACGCTGCGTCGATCACGCTGGAACCTGCGGGACAACTCGAACTCTCCGGCGCGCCGCTGCGCGACATCCACGAGACCTGCTGCGAGGTCAACGAGCACCTGGAGGAAGTGCGCGGCATCGCCGAACCCATGGGCATGGGTTTTCTCGGCATGGGCTTCCAGCCCAAGTGGCGCCGCGACGAAATGCCGTGGATGCCCAAGGGCCGCTACGCGATCATGCGCCGCTACATGCCGCTGAAGGGCAACCTGGGCCTGGACATGATGACCCGCACCTGCACCGTGCAGGTGAACCTGGATTTCGCCTCCGAGGCGGACATGGTGAAGAAGTTCCGCGTGGCACTGGCGCTGCAACCCATCGCCACCGCGCTGTTCGCCGACTCGCCGTTCACCGAGGGCAAGCCCAACGGTTTCCAGTCGTTCCGCTCGCAGGTGTGGACCGACACCGACCCCGATCGCACCGGCATGCTCGACTTCGTGTTCGCCGACGGTTTCGGCTACGAGCGCTATGTCGATTACCTGCTCGATGTGCCGATGTATTTCAGTTACCGCGACGGGCGCTACATCGATCTGGCCGGGCAGAGCTTCCGTGATTTCCTCGCCGGCAAGCTGCCCGATCTGCCCGGCGCGTTGCCGACCTTGCGCGATTTCGCCGATCACCTGACCACGGCCTTCCCCGAGGTGCGGCTGAAGAAATATCTGGAGATGCGCGGCGCCGACGGCGGCCCGTGGAATCGCCTGTGCGCGCTGCCGGCGTTCTGGGTGGGGCTGCTGTACGACGGCACGGCGCTGGATGCGGCCTGGGATCTGGTCAAGGATTTCAGCCTGGCCGAGCGCCACGCACTGCGCGATGGCGTGCCGCGGCAGGCGCTGAAACTGGCGTTCCGCAAGGCCAGCGTGCGCGAACTGGCGTTGCAGGCATTGCAAATCGCGCGGGCCGGCCTGCAGCGGCGCGCGCGCCGCAACGGCAAAGGCGCCGACGAAGCGCACTTCATCGAACCGCTGATCGAATTCGCGCTGGCCAACCAGACCCCGGCCGAGCGCAAGCTGGAACTGTTCCACGGCGCCTGGGGCGGCAGCGTGGACCCGGTGTTCCGCGAGTTTGCCTACTGAGCGCGGCGCGGTTGCGCGCAGGGCAAATCCTGCGCGATCGCGATCCAGTATCGAGAATGATCAGGCCGTCATTCCCGCGCCAATCCTGCTCTCGGCGAAGGCAGGCGCAGGAAGCGCTTCCTGCTCTGGAGTCGGAAATCCGGGCAACACCCAGCTGTCGTCATCCCCGCGCACGCGGGAAGCGTTTCTCAACAGCGAAGCGGGTCATCCAGTGCCTTTGTTGTGCACTGAAAGCTGCTGGATCCCCGTCCCCGACACAAGCATTCGGGGGATGACGTTCCTTCGCGGGGATGGCGAGCCCAAGCGATCTGGCCATCTTGCGCGGGGATGACGCGCAACTTGTGCCGGGATGACGAGCCCCAGCAATCTGGCCGTTCACCGAAGAGTCTTGCCGTTTCGAATGCACTCAGTCCGCGCGCTTCAGGGCCAGCACCGCGTTGAGACCGCCGAAGGCGAACGAATTGCTGAGCGCGGCACCGATACGCTGCGTACGCGCCTGGTTGGGCACGTAGTCGAGATCGCAGGCCGGGTCGGCGTCGAGAAAGTTGACCGTGGGCGGGATCACGCCCGCGCGCAGCGCGCCGATCACGGCGATCAGCTCCAGCGCGCCGGCCGCGCCCAGAGCGTGGCCGTGCATGGACTTGGTTGAGCTCACCATGAGCGTGCGCGCGTGTTCACCGAACACGGCGTGGATGGCCTGCGTCTCGGTGGGGTCGTTGGCCGGGGTGCCGGTGCCGTGCGCGTTGATGTAGCCGATGTCCTGCGCTGCGAGGCCGGCGTCGGCCAGCGCATTGCGCATGGCGCTGGCGGCGCCTTCGACCTTGGGGAACACGATGTCGCCGGCATCGCTGCTCATGCCGGCGCCGGCGAATTCGGCCAGGATCGGCGCGCCGCGTGCGCGCGCATGCGCGTATTCCTCCAGCACGAACACCGCCGCGCCTTCGCCCAGCACCAGTCCGCGGCGCTGCTTGCAGAACGGCCGGCAGGTGTCGTCGGAAAGCACGCGCATGGCTTCCCATGCGCGCAGGGTGCCTTGCGACAGGCAGGCTTCGGTGCCTCCGGCGAGCATGATGTCGGCCTGGCCGGAGCGGATCGCACCCAGCGCCTGGGCCAGCGCATGGTTGCTGGAGGCGCAGGCGCTGGATACCGCGAACGCCGGCCCAGTGAGTCCGAATTCCATGCTGATCTGGCTGGCCGGTGCGTTGTACATCGCGCGCACGATGGTCAGCGGATGCAGACGCGGGTTGCCCTCGGCATACAGGCGCTGCGAGGCTGCGTCATGCGTCAGTTCGCCGCCGGCGCCGGTGCCGATGATGCAGCCCGCGCGCGCGCCCATGCCGCTGGTGCGGAATTCGAGGCCGGCCTGGGCGACGGCCTCGCGCGCGGCCACCAGCGCGAACTGGCTGACGCGATCGAGCAGGACCAGGCGCTTTTCGTCGAAGTGCCGCAGCGGATCGAAATCGCGTACCTCGGCGGCATTGCCGGCGCGCAGACCTTCGCGCGGCACCGATTGCAGCGGCGCGATCGCGGAGCGGCCGGCGGCGAGCGCCTGCCATGTGGCCGCAGCATCCGCGCCGAGAGGCGTGACCGCGCCCTGGCCGGTGATGACGACTCTGCGCATGGTCGCCTCAGCCGTTGCTGGGCGGTGGCGTGGCGGCCTGCGCGGCGAGCAGCTTGTGCACGGTATCGACCAGGCCCTTGACCGATTCGGTATCGAAATTGGGGTCGCGATCCGGCATGGTGATCTTGAAGTGATCCTCGATCTCGAACAGGATCTGCACTGCGTCGAGTGACTGGATTTCGAGATCCTTGAGGGTCGATTCCAGCGTGATCTTGCCGCGCTCGATGTTCGCTTCCTTGGCGATGATGTCGAAGATGGTGTCGGCGACGTTGTCGCTCATGAGACGGATACTCCTGACCAGGTGCGCGGCGGGCTGCCGGCGCTGCCCTGAAGCATACCGGAGCGCATGGCTTTTCAGTCGGCGCCGACCGCGCGCAGGTGTTGCAACGGCATCCCGGCGTGCTGTGTGGACTCGCCGCGCAGCACGCGCTGGAAGAACCCCGCCGAACCCTCGATGACGCGTTCGCGCTCACCGTCCAGGGTGACCATGTGATAACTCTCGGGCAGTTCCAGCAACTCGCTGGGACCGGCGAGATGATCCATCACCACGCGCGCGTTGCGCAGGCTGGCCACGTCATCTTCGGTGGCGTGCACCACCAGCGCCGGGGTGTGGATCTGCGGCAGGCGCGCGCGCACATGCCGCGCCAGACGATACAACTCCGCCAGCGAGGGCCACGGGTTGCCGGGCAGGCCGGCGGCGCTGGAGTCCTCGCCGAACATGGCGCCGACGATGCGGTTGCGCATGCGCTCGTCACGCAGGCCGTAGGGGAAAACCTCGGTGAAGCTGCGCTTGCGGCCGATGCCCAGCGGCACCACCCAGGGCAGCAGGAACGAGAGCTTGGCAATGGCCGGCACCGCCCAGCCGTCATAGCGGAACGTGGTGCCGTACAGTGCCAGGCCATGCACCGAATCGGGTTGCTCCAACGCGTAGTTCAGCGCCAGCAGCGCGCCCATCGACAGGCCGCCGAGGAACAGCTTGTCCACCTGCGCGCCCAGCTTGGCGGCGGCTTCGCGCACGCTGGCGGCCCAGTCGCGCCAGCCGGTGGCGAGCAGATCCTCGACGCTGCCGCAGTGTCCAGCCAATTGCATGGCGTACACCGTGTAGCCGCGGCGGTTGAGGCCCTTGGCCACGAAACGCATCTCCGCCGGGGTGCCGGTGAGACCATGGATCAGCAATACGCCGTGGCGTCCGCCGGGCAGCAAATAGTCGACTTGTTTGGGCATCGCGAAGGTAAGGTGTGGGGAAGATCCAGTAGCTACTGTGCCATTGCGATCCTGACTGGAGCCGGGTCGCAACATTACGAAACCGCAAGATTTGATAGGCTTAGTTTATCCGCCGCCGCCTGACTCTGCGCTTGCCTGGCTTGGACTGGCGCTGGCTGCAGGGGTTCCGTGACCCGCGCTGGCGGCACCATGGCAGTCGCGCTGCGCGCATCCAGTTTGCGCCAGCACGCCTTGCAGCGTCGTGCGCACGATCTCGAATCGCATGTCGTCAAGCCACGCGCTGTTGCCCAGGGTAAGGGTGCGCGCGGCAAATGCACGCGCGTGGGGCAGCGCCGCTGATTCGATGCGGCCGCGCAGTTGCGGGTAATCCGGCAGTGCATGCGCGAACAGGCGCGTCACGCCCAGGCCGCGTCGCCACAGCAGGCGCAGTGCGGCGTCGCGCGTGGCCACATCGGGCAGTTCCAGCAGCAGGTAGGGCCATACGCCGATCGCGCCGGGCATATCGCGCATCACGCGCACACCGGGCAGCGCGGCCAGCGCCGCGGCCCGCGCGGCGGCATGGGCATGACCCACCGCCAGATGGGCGCGATAGCGCGCCAGTTCGCGTCGCCCGACGCTTTGCCGCAGCCGACCCACGCGATGCAGCGGAATATCGTGGCGCGGACGGTCACCCACCGCCGCGATCACGTCGTCGCGATCCAGTGCGCGTCGCAGCGGCGCTCCATAGACCAATCCAAGCGTGCGTGGCCGGTATAGCAGGGCGTAGCCCAGCAGCTCGATCGCGCGGCGCAGATTCCAGCCCGCGCCGCCATGCACCAGACGGCGCTCGCTGAGCTCCAGCGCCGCGCGCACGCGCGCGTCGCGCGCGATCAGCAGCCCGCCTTCGTAGAGCGTCAGCCCCTTGCCCACCGAGTAGCTGAAGAAGCCGACATCGCCGCGCAACCCGACGCTGGCGAGTGCCCCGGTTGACGTGGGCGCACGTGCGCCAAACGCCTGGGCGGCGTCCTCGATCACGAACGCGCCCACGCGCGCGGCGATGGTCTGCGCGGCGCCGACATCCACCACGCGCCCGCCCATATGCGTGGGCAGCACGGCCAGCGTGTCCGCGTCGCACAAGCCGGCCAGTGCCTGCGTGTCGAGATCGAAATGCCCGGGCGCGGTATCGCACAGTCGCGGCCGCAGTCCGGCGCGCAGCACGGCCTCAGCCACCAATGGGCAGGTGTAGGCAGGAATCACCACGCTGTGGCGTTCGGGCGCCAGCGTCTTCAATGCGTCCAGAGCGATCCACAGCGCGGCGGTGCCCGAGCAGGTCAGCAGCGCCCAGTCGGTGTCGAGCCATGCCGCGGCCTGCGCGGCAAAACCGCCACGCCACGGCGGCAGGAAATCGCGCAGCCGCGCCGGCAGGCCGGCGGTAGGCGGCAGCTCGTCATGCGTGCGCGGGTCGATCGGGCTCATCGTTGTCTGCATTCTTTCATCCGGTGCCGCGCGCCACCCATCCGGCCCTCGCGCGCAGCGCTTACGCATCTCCCGGCGCACGCCCGTCGTGCTGTTCGGCGCTGGCCAGCACCAGGATGCCCAGCACGATCAACACGGCACCGCCCAGTTCCGGCAGGCTCAGGCGCTCGTGCAGCAACCACGCCGAGAGAATCAATACACTGACCACATTCAGATGCGACGCGGCGAACGCCGGCCCCACCGGCGCGTGCTTGAGCAGGCTCATGTAGGTGACGAAGGCGCCGAGATAACCGGCGATGGCGCCGTACACCCACGGCGAGCCGGCCACGCGCAGCAGCCAGGCGGGATCCGCGGCGAAGGGCTCGGCATGCAGGGCAGCCAGTTTGAAGCACAGTTGCGAGAGCGTGTCGAAGCCCATCAGTACCAGAAACCCGATCAGATAGAAACGCCAGCGCGGTTTCATCCGACACCTACCAGGATCACGCCGGCGGCGATCAGACCCACGCCCAGCAGTCGTCGCGGAGTCAGCTTTTCACCAAACAGCCAGCGTCCGCCGAGCATGATGGTGACCATGTTGAGCGTGGCCAGCAGCACGCCCTCAGCCAGCGGCACCAGCGACAGAAACGCCAGCCACGCCACGAACTCGGCGATGAACGAGAGCAGGCCCAGCCACAGCCACGGCTCGCCTGCCATCGCGCGCCAGTGCGCCATGCCATCGCCGCCGCCCCGATTGGCGGCAGCCTTGAAGGCGAGCTGGCCGCCGGTGTCGAACACCATCACGGTCAGCCAGGCGATGAATGTGACGAGCGTCATGCGGCGTGGCCGATGCATCCGGGGCGCGCGAGTATGGCGCGCGCACCGCGGCGGGTCGAGACACACGCTCCCGTCACGCTGCGCGCGATGCCATGCCCCGGTGTCAACGCAGCGGGCTGAGGATCCGGTCGAGGGTGTCCGTTGTGCCCTTGATGCGCTCGAGGTGCGGGTCATGCAGGCCGCCGGCCGTATGGCGCGACGGCATCAAGCGCCTCGATTCTGTCCGCGGATTCATGGGCCAACGTAGTGACGCGGCCATTGTCCGCGCTTCGGCATGCGGCGTGATCGGTCCTTGCGCGTGGACCGCCAGCGGCAGGCACGTGATCAGCAGCGGCCCCAACCGTGCCTTGTGCAGGCAACGATGTGTCACGGAGAAGATTGCCGGATACGACAATTGACCGATCGATGCGATGCGCGTCACATTCGCGCGGGCGCCGTGTCAATGATTGCAACAGGCTGCGGCCGTGGCTCACGACTTGCTGGACCACCCCCGACTCGAATCCAATCCAAGCGAACCTCCACGTGCGCACCAGCCCTCCACCTGCCAGCAACGATCCGCCGGCGCCGATGCTCGCAGCGAGCGCATTCGAGCAGGCGCTCGAACGCCGCCTTGGTCCGGTGGTGCGTGCCTTGCTGTGGACCGCCCTGGGTGGTTATCTGAGTTTTGTGCTGGGCGGACAGATCACCGGGCACTCCGGGGTGCCGTTCTGGCTGCGTCTGGCGCCTGGCCTGCCACTGGTATTGTTGGTCGTGCTCGGGCAGGTGCACCGCGCGCCGCGTCATTACGGCGCCCTGGGCTTGGCCGCGTTGTCCTGGCTCGAACTCGGCATCTTCCTCAACGGTTACGCGCGCCCCGAGGGACTGGCGTGGATCCTGCCGGCCTATGTCGTGGTACCGATCGCGGCGAGTCCGATCTGGCTCAAGCGCCGCTACTTCGTTGCCGCCGCGGTGATTTGCGCCCTGCTCGGGCCGTTGCCGCTGCTGGTGCTGGAACCAGCAGGACGCTGGGAGCTGTTCCAGTATCTGAACTACATGGTGATCGCGCTGGTCGTGGCTGCGGTGCTCAATGGTTACCAGGTGCGCCTGATCCGCCAGCATCTGGAACTCGAGCGGCAATTGCGCCTGCGCGCTGATGTCGACCAGCTGACCGGCGTGGCTACGCGCGCGCGCTTTCTGGAAGATGCGCGACATCTGCTGGTCGCGGCCATCGATCGTGGCGCGCCGCTGGCGGTGCTGTACGTGGACGCCGACCACTTCAAGCAGCTCAACGACGCGCATGGCCACGCCGCCGGCGATGCCGCGCTGGCGAGCATGGGCCGCATCCTGCGCGAGAACCTGCGCGGCGACGATCTGATCGGGCGCATCGGTGGCGAAGAGTTCGCGGTACTGCTGCCCGGACTGGAGCTGGCCGCCGCACGCCTCGCCGGCGAGCGTCTGCGCCATGCGGTGGCGGCAGAGCGCAGCCAGGGGCGCGCGCTCAGCATCAGCGTGGGTGCCGCCGCGCGCCAGGACGAAACCGGCCTCGAACCCCTGTTGGCACGCGCCGATCAGGCGCTGTCGGCGGCCAAGCGCAACGGGCGCAACCGCGTCGAGGTGGTGAGCTGAGCACCATCCAGTGCCGGGGTTCGCGCAGGACGCCAAGACGCGAGGATTGATTGCATGGCCGCCCGAAGTCCCGTTTGCGCCGCACGTCTGCGCCGTTCCGGGTTTCCCCGGCGATCTTCGCGTCCCTGGCGACGGCTAGCGTGCGTCCGCCAGCGCGCTGTGGCGTATGCCGTAGCCGAAATAAATCCAGAATCCGATCAGCATCCAGATGATGAAGCGCCAGTAGGTCACCGCCTGCAGCCCCCAGATCAGCGCAATGGAAAACGCGATGCCGATCAGCGGCACCCAGGGCACCCACGGCGTGCGGAAACGACGCGGCAGATCGGGTTGGCGCACGCGCAGCACGATGATCGCGGTGCAGATGATGATGAATGCGCTGAGCGTGCCGATGTTGACCATTTCGGCCAGCTCGCCGATCGGCAGGAAACCCGCCAGTAGCGCCGTTCCCGCACCCAGGATCAGTGTTGGCCGGTACGGTGTATGCCAGCGCGGATGCGGCTTGGCGAACCATCCGGGCAGCAGGCCGTCGCGCGCCAGCGCGAACCAGATGCGCGCCGCGGCCAGCATGAAGGCGAACAGCACGCTGGTGATGCCGGCGACGGCGGCGATCGAAATCGCCACCATCACCCAGTGCGCGCCCACCGCGGCGAACGCGCTGGCCACCGGCGCGTCGCTGTTGAGCTCGGGGTAAGGCACCATGCCCGTGAGCACCAGCGAAATCGCCAGATACAAAGCCATCGAGATGCCCAGGCTGAGCAGCACCGCGCGCGGCAGATCGCGTTGCGGATCGCGTGATTCCTCGGCTGCGGTGGTCAGCGTGTCGTAGCCGAACACCGCGAAAAACACCACGCTGGCCGCGGCCAGCACGCCCTGCCAGCCGAAGTGGCCGACGCCATCGACCACCACGCGCGGCGGCACGAACGGATGCCAGTTGGCCGGGTTCACGTAATAGATGCCGGCCACGATCACCAGCGCCACGCCGATGACCTTGATCGCCACCACCGCCGTGTTGAACCGCGCGCCCCACTCCGTGCCGATGGTCAGCAATCCGGCGATGCCCAGCGACACCAGTGCCGCGATCAGGTTGAACACATGGCCGCCGTGCGGCGCCGGCGCCGGATGGTCGATGGTGAAACCCACCCACATCGCCGCGCGGTCCCAGTAATACGCCAGGGTGTCGTTGCTCACCGCGCCCTGCGCCCAGTCCGGCAGATGCACGCCGGCCGCGCCCAGCAGCGCCTGCACGTAGCCCGACCAGCCGATCGCCACCACCGCCACGATCAACGCGTACTCCAGCAGCAGATCCCAGCCGATGATCCAGGCCACGAACTCGCCGAGCACCGCGTAGCCGTAGGTGTAGGCGCTGCCGGTCACCGGAATCAGCCCGGCGAACTCGGCGTAGCACAGCGCCGCCGCCGCGCTGGCCACGCCGGCGATCAGGAACGAGATGAAGATCGCCGGCCCGGCGTTGACCGCCGCCTGCTGTCCGGCCAGTACGAAGATGCCCACGCCGATGATGCCGCCGATGCCGATCGCGGTGAGCTGCCAGATGCCCAGCACGCGGCGCAGATCGCCGCGCGAGCCGGCTTCCTGCTGCAACTGCGTGATGCTCTTGTGGCGGGTGAGGGCCTGGATCCAGCGCATGGTGACTCCGGATGCTGTTGCGTGCCTGATACACGCGCAAGGCGGCGATGCTAGCAGGCGCGGCGCCCGGCGCAGCCTCGCGGCAGCGCCGATGCGGCGCTATGCTGCCGCATCGTGCAGTATGTATTCATTCCGTAATACGCGAATGGGGACATCATGCTGCTGGAGCGCGAAGGCCCGTTGATGGAATTGACGCGTCTCGCCCGGCGCGCCGCGGAGGGGCAGGGCGGCACCGTGATGGTGATGGGCGAGGCGGGCATCGGCAAAACCGAGCTGTTGCGCGCATTCGCGCAGCAGCATCGCGCGCGGCGCGTGCTGTGGGGCTACTGCGAGCCGTTGTCCGCGCCGCGTCCGCTGGGGCCGCTGCAGGACATGGCGACGCTGCTGGACGGTGAGCTGGCGGCGCTGATCGACGCGGGTGCGCCGCCGCCGCGCGTCTTCGCCAGGCTGCTCGAGAGTCTGCAGCATGCGCCGGCGCCGAGCGTGCTGATTTTCGAGGACGTGCACTGGGCTGATGCGGCCACGCTCGATCTGATCCGCTACCTGGGGCGCCGCCTGCCGGCGCTGCCGGCGCTGCTGATCCTGAGCCTGCGCAGCGACGAGGTGGCACCCGATCACCCCTTGGCGCGTCTGCCCGGTGATCTCCCCGCGGCCGCGCTGTCGCGCATCGATCTGGCGCCGCTTTCCGCTGCCGCGGTCGCCATGTTGGCGCAGCAGGTTGGTGGCGATGGCGACGCGTTGCATCGCGTCACCGCCGGCAATCCGTTTTTCGTGACCGAAGTGCTGGCGGCGTCAGACATTGCCGGAGCCGCGTTGCCGGTCACCGTGCGCGATGCGGTGTGGGCGCGGCTGGCGCGACTGGATGCGCAGGAGCGCTGGATGCTCGATCTGATCAGCGTGGTTCCAGGCGCCGTGGAGCGTGCGCTGTGGACCGCGCTGCGCGCCGAGGATGTGGCCGCGGCCGAGCGCTGCATCGCGCGCGGCATCCTGGTGCGCGATGCAGCGGGCGCGCTGGCGTTTCGGCACGAGCTGGCACGCCAGGCGGTGCTGGCGCAACTGGCGCCCGAGGAGCAGCGCCACCTGCATGCGCATGTGCTGGCCCTGCTCGAGCGGCACGCGCCGATGGTTCATGCGTCCCTGGCGCAGTTGGCGCATCACGCCGGCGCGGCCGCGGATGTCCAACGTGTATTGGCGCTGGCGCCGCGCGCCGCCGCCGAGGCGGCGGCACTGGGCGCGCATCGACAGGCGGCGCAGCAACTGCAGATGGCCCTGCGTTTCGTGGCGCAGGCACCTGCGGCATTGGCCGCCCAGCTTTATCAGGACTGGGCCTATGAAGCTGGGCTGTCGGCGTGCATCGACGACGCGGTGATCGCGGCGCGGCACCAGGCTATCGCGTTGTGGCGTGGGCTCGGGCGTGCCGACAAGGTGGGGCACAACCTGCGCTGGCTGTCGCGCCTGCACTGGTATCGCGGTGAGGGGCGGCAGGCCGAGGCGTACGCCGACGCGGCGGTGCGCGAGCTGGAAGCGTTGCCCGCCAGCGCCGAACTGGCGATGGCCTACAGCGTGCGTTCGCAATTGCACATGTTGCACAATCGCTTCGCATTGGCCATTGAATGGGGAGCGCGCGCACTCGCCCTGGCTGAGCAGGTCGGCGACATCGAAACGCGCGTGCATGCACTCAACAATATTGGCATTGCCCAATTGTCGGATACCAACAGCGACCCTGGGGGGCAGGCAAAGCTCGAACACAGTTTGCAGTTGGCGTTGATGCACGGGTATCACGAGCACGCCGCGCGTGCGTATACCAATCTCGGCGAGCATGCGGTGGAGTGCAAGGATTTTGCCCAGGCCGAGCGCGTGCTTGCGGAGGGCATCGCGTTCGATCGCCGTCATGACCTGGAAGTCTGGATCCACTATCTGATCGGATGCCAGGCACGACTGCGCCTGGAAGAGGGGCGGCTGCACGAAGCCGAGACCATGGCGCGATGCATTCTCGCGAAGACGACGCTGAGTGTGGTCGAGCGCCTGCCGGCCATGTATGTACTGGGCAGGGCGCAGGTAAGGCTCGGTGAGGGCAGCGGAACGGATGTGCTGCACGAGGCGCTGCACCAAGCGCTGCCCATGGCCGAGCCGCAGCGCACGGTGCCGCCGCGCCTGGCCTTGATCGAAGCCGCATGGCTGGCGCAGGACACAGAAGCATGCGCCGCGCAACTTTCGGCCCTGGAAGCGACCATTGATGCGCGACTCGACCCTTGGGAATACGGCGAGATGGCCGTGTGGCGCCGGCGGTTGCAGATGCCACTGGCCATGCTGGCAGACCGCCCCCACGCCGAGCCGTGGGCCGCCGAGTTGCGTGGTGACATGGCGGCGGCGGCCGCGGCTTGGCTGCAACTGGGCATGCCATGCGAGGCCGCAATCGCACTCATGCAGGTGCGCGGCGCGGGCGCGGGCGAAGCCCTGCTGCGCGCCATGCATCTGCTGCAGCCCACCGGCGCGCAGGCGCTGATCGATTGCCTGCGCCGGCTGGCGCGTGAACGCGGTGTCGAATCCGCGCTGCCACGCCCGCGGCGCGGACCGTACAGCGTCGCGCGCGCGCATCCGCTGGGGCTGACGCGACGCGAGGCGCAGGTGCTCCAGCTGCTCTGCGCGGGTCATGGCAATCAGGCGATCGCGCGGCAGCTCTCGCGCTCGCCGCGCACCATCGAGCACCACATCGCCAGCGTCTACGCCAAGTACGGCGTCGACAACCGCGCCGAGTTGCTGCTGCGACTGCACGGTGAGCCTTGGCTGCTGCAGGCGGCCGGCGCGAGCGCCTCGGCGTCTGAAAAATAGGTGCCGCGCGCGCCAAAAATGAGTGTCCATCCCCAAGAACGTCAGGCCGCACCCGCCTAAGGTCGTACCTGCGCCGAGCGAGGTCATGTCATCCGGAGATGACCGCAGCGGCGTTCGGAACCGCGGAGTTCCACGGCCAGCGCCCCGCAGGCGCCCACGACAGGAGACACCATCATGCAAGTTCAAGCGAAAGTACTGGCGGGCGCACTGGCCCTGCTGCTGAGCGGTGGCGCGTTTGCGCAAGCCGGCGGGCAGGATGATCTGCATGCCATCGCCAAAGCGTCGGGATTGCACGTGCGCCAGGTGCAGATGCTGCTGGGCCATGCGTCAGCCTTCCCCGAATTCATGACCTATTCGCTGTCCGAACGCAAATTGCGCAAGGCGGTGCAGGAAGGCCGCGTGCGACTGCCGGACTGGATCAGTCCCGAGTTGGCGGCGCGTTTGGGCACTGCGCATCAACAGACGGTGGCGATGGCGGCAGTGCGCGATCCGTCGCCACCGGTCGTGGCGATGTCGGGTAACTGATGCGCAGGACTGGCTGGTGGTTGCGGCTGGGCACGCGGCGCACCGGCCGCGCTCCAGCCGCGCTGTGCATGTCCTGCTTGTGGAGAAGCGCCATGAAAAACACACTGCTGCCGTCACTGTTGCTCAGTGCGATCGCGCTGAGTGCGGCGCCATTGCAGGCGCAAGCCGCAGTGGCCAGGGAGGCCGCGCCGTTCCGTTGGTCGTGTCAACCCAGCGGGCCGCCGACCGTGGCCGCGATCCGCGAGCACTTCGGCATCGCCAATGCCGGCCAGGCCTACCAGTGGCGCGGCATCGCGCATCATTATCTGCAGCGCGAGTGCCGACGCGCCGAGCGTTTGGCGCGGGAACAGGGAGAAGCTCGCCGAGTGGAGCCACTGGTCGCAACCGAGTTGCACGCGGGATGAGACGTGCGCAGCCGCGGATGCGCGGCCTCAGCCGCGCTTCATCGCGCCGAAGAACTCGTCGTTGGTCTTGGTGTTCTTCATCTTCTCGAGCATGAACTCCATCGCCGCGAGTTCGTCCATCGGGTGCAGCAGCTTGCGCAGGATCCACACCTTCTGCAGCAGGTCGGCATCGATCAGCAGTTCCTCGCGGCGCGTGCCGGAGCGGTTGATGTTGATCGCCGGGTAGACGCGCTTCTCGCCGATGCGGCGGTCGAGGTGGATCTCGGCGTTGCCGGTACCCTTGAACTCCTCGTAGATCACCTCGTCCATCTTGCTGCCGGTGTCGATCAGCGCGGTGGCGAGGATGGTCAGCGAGCCGCCCTCCTCGACGTTGCGCGCGGCACCGAAGAAGCGCTTGGGCCGTTGCAGCGCGTTGGCATCGACGCCGCCGGTGAGCACCTTGCCGGAGCTGGGCACCACGGTGTTGTAGGCGCGCGCGAGGCGGGTGATGGAGTCGAGCAGGATGACCACGTCCTTCTTGTGTTCGACCAGGCGCTTGGCGCGCTCAATCACCATCTCGGCGACCTGTACGTGGCGCACGGCCGGCTCGTCGAAGGTCGAGCTGATCACCTCGGCGCGCACGCTGCGTTGCATCTCGGTGACTTCCTCGGGACGCTCGTCGATCAGCAGGATGATCAGGTGCGCCTCGGGGTGGTTGTGCACGATGGCCTGGGCCACGTTCTGCAGCATCATGGTCTTGCCGGCCTTGGGCGGCGACACGATCAGGCCGCGCTGGCCCTTGCCGACGGGTGCGATCAGGTCAAGGATACGGCCGGTGATGTCCTCGCTGGAGCCGTTGCCGCGTTCGAGCTTGAACGCCTTGCGCGGGAACAGCGGGGTGAGGTTCTCGAACAGGAACTTGTTCTTCGACGCCTCGGTCGGCTCGCCGTTGATGTCGTCGACCTTGGACAGCGCGAAGTAGCGCTCGCCTTCGCGCGGGTGGCGCACCAAGCCGGTGATGTAGTCGCCGGTGCGCAGGTTGTAGCGGCGGATCTGGCTGGGGCTCACGTACACATCGTCGGGGCCGGCCAGGTAGGACTCGTCGGCCGAGCGCAGGAAGCCGTAGCCGTCCTGCATGATCTCCAGCACGCCTTCGCTCCAGATGCTGCCGCCGCTGCGCGCATGCGCCTTGAGGATGTTGAAGATGACATCCTGCTTGCGCGCGCGGGCCACGCCCTCGTGCACGCCAAGGGTTTCGGCGAAGTCCAGCAGCGCGGCGGCGGGTTTGCGTTTCAGCTCGGTGAGGTTGATCAGCCGCGACGGATCGCGCGGCGTGTTGTCTTCGGCGTCCTCGTCGAAATCATCGCGCGGCAAACCGGGTCCGGGTGCACGGCCGCCCGAGTTGCGGGTGCGCTCACGATCGTTGCGATTGCGCCGATGGCGGCGATCACGATTGTTGTCGCGCGCCTCGCGCGGCGCTGCACCGGATGCGCCGGACGCATTGTCGGGCGCACTGGCATCGGGGCCGGGTGAGGAAGGATTGGCTGCGACCGGAGTCGCGGACGGGCGCGTGGCCTCGTCGGGGGTCTTGGCGTCAGTATCGGACACGAACGGGCCTCGCGGGCCGGGGAGAAAGAGAAAAAGGAGAATGTGCGCCCAAGGCGCAAGGCGCAGCGGTTCGCCGCGCAAGGCGAAGCCAATCTAGCACCCATGCCGCGCTGCGTCCATCCAGGCATTGGCAATACCGTACACGCACCGCCGCCGCCGCGTTGTTGCCAATGCGCGTTACAGCGCCTGCTCGACGAACTTGGCGATGGCCGACTTGGGCACCGCACCCATCTGCGTGCCGGCGACCTTGCCGTCCTTGAACAGCATCAGCGTCGGGATACTGCGAATGTTGTAGGCGATGGCGGTTTTCTGGTTGTTGTCCACGTCGACCTTGGCCACCTTGATGCGGCCTTGATACTCGGCGGCGATGTCTTCGAGCGTCGGGGCAATCGCGCGGCAGGGGCCGCACCACGTCGCCCAGAAGTCGACCAGCACGGGCGTGGCGGCGTGCAAGACCTGGGCGTCGAAATCGCTATCGGTCACGTGGGTGATGTTGTCGCTCACCTGGAATCTCCGGAGGGGTGATGAAACAAAAGCGCGCGCGCGCGGTGATGAATTGCGTGTCGAGATGTTGCAACCGCTATGGCGGTGCCAGCGCGGAATTCAACCCGCACGGCGTGCATGCGAACAGCATGCGTGTCTGGATTATCATGCCTGAGCGGCTTTCATGCCGCCGTTGGGCTACACTGCGCCGCGCCGCGCGTCCTGCGTGGCCAGCAGCAGGCGGCTGAAGGCCGCCATTCCAGCGCAATCCGGGGCGCGATTCAAGGCGGTCCCCGCGCGCATTCATTGTTCAGATCATGGCCGATCAAGTCCTAACTGATACATTCTTCGAGCAGTTCGATCTGCATCCCACGTTGGCGCAGGGTCTGGCCGATTGCGGCTTCACCCGCTGCACGCCGATCCAGGCGCTGACTCTGCCAGTGGCGTTGACCGGACGTGATGTCGCTGGTCAGGCGCAAACCGGTACTGGCAAGACCGCGGCATTCCTGGTCGCGGTGTTCAACCGCCTGCTGACGCGCCCGGCGCTGGCCGAGCGCCGGCCCGAAGACCCGCGCGCGCTGATCCTGGCGCCGACGCGCGAGTTGGCCATCCAGATCGAAAAAGACGCCCGCGCCATTGGCCGCCATACCGGCCTGCGTCTGGCATTGATCTACGGCGGCACCGATTACGACCGCCAGCGCGAGCTGCTGAAATCGGGTTGTGACGTGATCATCGCCACGCCCGGACGTCTGATTGATTACTTCAAGCAGCAGGTATTCACCCTGCGCGCCGTCGATGCGATGGTGGTCGACGAAGCCGATCGCATGTTCGATCTGGGCTTCATCAAGGATATCTATTTCCTGTTCCGCCGCCTGCCGCCGCGCGAGCAGCGCCAGAGCATGCTGTTCTCGGCCACGCTCAGCCAGCGCGTGCTGGAACTGGCCTACGAGCACATGAACGAGCCGGAAAAACTCGCGGTGGAGAGCGAACATATCACCGCTGATCGCGTGCGCCAGCGCGTGTACTTTCCGGCCAAGGAAGAAAAAATCCCGCTGCTGCTGAACCTGCTGCAGCAGGCCGATACATCGCGCAGCATCGTGTTCGTCAACACCAAGATCGCCGCCGAGCGCGTGACCGAGCGTCTGCAGCGCCAGGGCATCCTCGCCGGCACGCTGTCCGGCGACGTGCCGCAGAAGAAGCGCGAAAAGCTGCTGGCGCGTTTCCAGCAAGGCCAGTTGGAGGCGCTGGTTGCCACCGATGTGGCCGCGCGCGGTTTGCACATCGAGGGCGTCAGCCACGTCTTCAATTACGACCTGCCGCAGGACGCCGAGGATTATGTGCACCGCATCGGCCGCACCGCGCGTCTGGGTGCCGCGGGCGATGCAGTCAGCTTCGCCTGCGATTTGTACGCGGTGTCGCTGCCCGATATCGAGACCTACATCGGCCAGAAGATTCCTGTCGCCACGGTGTCGCCGGAATTGCTGATCGCGCCCAAGCCGCGCCGCAGCGCCGCGCAGATGGCCGCGCATGCCGGCGACGATGCCGAGGGCGAGGCTGACGCAGCCGGGGTCGGCGTCGCAACCAAGAACAGTACACCACGCACGCGCCAACGCGGGCCGCGCAGCAGCACGCCGCGCCGCGCCGAACGCAGCGTCGAGCAGCGCGCCGCGCCGCGTGTCGCCAAGCCGGAAAGTTCCATCGCGCCCACGCCCCTTGTCGTAGCCCCGGCGCCCGTGGCTGCGGCCGCAGCGGGCGCAGTCGCGGGTGACGCGATGCCGCGCAAGCGCCGCCGCCGTGGTGGTCGCGGTCGCCGCCACGAGGTCGAGGCCAGCAAGGCTGCGGTTGCTGCCGCCGCACCCAGTGCCGCCAGTACGCATGTGCCCGCGATGCGTCGCCACGAGCCGCGCACCGCTGCGCATTCCGGTGAGCCAGGCGCGGCGCACGTGCATGCGCCCAAGCCGGGATTCCTGCGCCGCATCGCACGGCTGTTCCGCAAGCGCTGAGCTTACCTCGAGCATTCCTCGAGGTCTGCGCACGGTCAGCTCTAGCAGCCTTTCTGGCTTTAGCTGGTCGCGGCGAGGATTTGGATGTGCGCGGGATTTTCGACGCTGCGCTGGCGCATGGTGGTTCCATGGGCCAAGAAGCGGCGGAGAGGGACCGCGCCGACGGATTCGCAGCGCGGCCGGGCAAAGTTCGACAAGCTGCCAGGCGCCGCCGCGCAATGCCGTATGCTTTGCGGCCTCGTGCGAGACGTTGAGCCCGTGATCCGATTCGAACAGGTCAGCAAGCGCTACCCGGGGAACGCCAATGCGCTCGAAGCGCTGAGCTTTGCCCTGGCGCCAGCCGAGATGGCCTTTGTCACCGGCCATTCGGGCGCGGGCAAAAGCACCCTGCTCAAGCTGATCGGCCTGCTGGAACGCCCCAGCCACGGCGCGGTCACCGTGGCCGGACGCAATCTGGCGCAAATGCGCCAGCGTGGCATCGCCCAGCACCGGCGCATGATCGGCATGGTGTTTCAGGATCACCACCTGCTGCTCGATCGCAGCGTGCAAGCCAATGTCGAGTTGCCGCTAGTGGTAGCCGGCATACCCGCCGAGGAGCGCGCAAAGCGCGCGCGCGCGGCACTGGAGAAGGTGGGACTGGGCGGCATGGAACAGCGCCTGCCGGTGCGCTTGTCCACCGGCGAGCAGCAGCGCGTCGGCATCGCGCGCGCCATCGTCGCGCGTCCGGCGGTGTTGCTGGCGGACGAGCCCACCGGCAATCTTGATCCGCAACTGGCGGTGGAGATCATGGGCCTGTTCGCCGAGTTTCAGGCGATCGGCACCACGGTGCTGGTGGCCACGCATGATCTGGTCCTGATCAAGCGCATCCGCAAGCGCGTGCTGGTGCTCGATCACGGGCGCCTGGTCGATGATGTGCCCGCCACCGAGGTGGCCGCATGAATTCACGCGAGCAGGCGGCGACGCGACGCGGCGCGCCGGCGCGCTGGTGGCGCGCGCACCGCTGGGCACTGGGGCAAAGCCTGCTGCGCCTGCGCGAGCGTCCGTTGGGCACCGCGCTGACCGTGGCGGTGATGGGGCTGGCGCTGGCCCTGCCGCTGAGTTTTTATCTGGTGCAGATCAATCTCGATCGCCTGGGTCAGGCACTCGGCACGCAGCAGGCACTCAACGTGTTCCTCAAGCAGGATCAAACCCAGGCGCAGGCCGAGGCTTTGGCGCGTACGCTGCGCGCCGATCCCGCGGTGGCCGCGGTCACACTGAAATCCCCAGCCGCGGGTCTGTCCGAGCTGGCTGCGCTGCAGGGCTTTGGTCCGGCGCTGGCGGCGTTGCCGGACAATCCCTTGCCGTGGGTGCTAGTGCTGCGTCCGCGTGCTACCGCTGCGCCCGCCGCGGTGCGCGCGCTGGCGACACGCTTGCGTGGCAACAGCGCGGTGGCGCTGGTGCAGGATCAGGGCCCACTGCGTGCGCGCATGGACGCGCTGACCGGGTTCGGCCGGCGCGTGATGCAGGTGCTGGGTGCGCTACTGGCGCTGGCCGCGGTGCTGGTCGTCGGCGCCAGCGTGCGCAGCGACATCCAGAGCCGTGTCGATGAAATCCACGTGTTGCAACTGGTCGGCGCCAGCGCGGCGTTCGTACGCCGCCCCTATCTGTATGCAGGGTTCTGGCTGGGGCTGCTCAGCGGTGCCGTGGCAGTGATCGTGGTGCTGCTGCTGGAGCTGGCGCTGGCAGCGCCGGCGGCGCAGCTCGATGCCTCTTGGGGTGGGCGGCTGGGCTTCGCGGCGCTGCGTGCGACCCCGCTGGTTGTGCTGCTGGCCTGCGCGGCTATGCTGGGCTGGCTCGGCGCGCGGGTGGCTAGTGCGCGTCATCTCGCCGCCGGCGCGCCCAATTGATCGAGAACCGCATGCATACCGGCATTGCCCGCCACCTGCCGAGCGACACCCCGCGCGTCATGGTCGTCGATGGCTCGCGCGTGGTGCGGCGCATGATCGAACAACTGCTGCTCAAGGAATTGCCTGGCGTCAGCATGGTGTCCTGCGACAGTGGCGCCGAGGCGCTGCAGGCCGTACTTGGCGCGCCGGTGGATTTCGTGACCACGGCCTTGCGCCTGCCTGACATGGACGGCATGGAACTGGCGCGCGCGCTGCGCCAGCAGGTGCAGCAGGCGTACATGCCGATCGTGGTGGTGTCCGGCGATGTCACCGAACGCCTGGAGGCGCGCGCGCTGGGCGAGGACGTCACCGATTATTTCGACAAGGCGCTGGGCTTTCCGGCCCTGGCCGCGTTCATCCGCGGCTATGTGCGCGCCGAGCAGAAGGCCAGCGGCGCGGTGCTCTACGTCGAGGACAGCCGCGTGGTGGCCCTGGCGACGCGGCGCATGATGGAAAAATGCGGCCTTACCGTGTTGCACTCGATCAGCGCCGAGGACGCGCTGGCACTGCTGGAAACCGCGCATGCGCAAGGTCGCATCGGCGCCGATGTCGTGCTGACCGACGTCAACCTCAAGGGTGCGCTGTCCGGCGCGGATCTGATCGCGCGGGTGCGCGGCGAGTTCGGCTACGGCAAGGGCCGTTTGCCCATTCTGGTGATGACCGGCGATGACAATGCGCGCAACCAGGCCGCGCTGCTCAAAGCCGGCGCCAACGATCTGGTGCAAAAGCCCATCGAGGAGCGCCTGCTGATCACCAAGTTGTTGTTCCAGTTGCGTGTGTCGCAGCACTTGCGCCAGCGCACCGGGGTGGCCTGAGCGTGCCTGAGCCGCGTCTCGAAGCGAGCTGGAAGGCGCAACTGGGCGATTATTTTCAGCGCCCGGAGATGCTGGCCCTGGCGGCCTTCCTGCGTGCCGAAAAGGCTGCCGGGAAAGTGATCTATCCGCCCGGCGCGGAGATTTTCAGCGCGCTGGATCACACGCCATTCGAGCGCGTGCGCGTGGTGATCCTTGGTCAAGATCCTTACCACGGCCCCGGCCAGGCGCATGGGCTGTGTTTTTCGGTGCGGCCTGGTGTGCCGATACCGCCATCGTTGGTCAACATCTACGCCGAACTCAAGCGCGATGTGGGCTTCGTCCCGCCGGATCACGGGTGCCTGCTGCCCTGGGCTGCGCGCGGCGTGCTGCTGCTGAACGCGGTGCTGACGGTCGAGGCTGGACGCGCCGGATCGCATCAGGGCAGGGGCTGGGAGGGATTCACCGATCGCATTGTGGCGCTGCTCAATGAACGCCGCGAGGGCCTGGTGTTCATGCTCTGGGGCAGCTACGCACAGGCCAAGGGGGCGCTGGTGGATGCGCGCCGCCACAAAGTGCTCAAGGCGCCGCATCCCTCGCCGCTGTCGGCGCACCGCGGGTTCATTGGCTGCGCGCATTTTTCGCAGTGCCACGCCTATCAGCTCGGCCGCGGCGCTGCGCCGCTGGATTGGACGCTGCCGGCGTGCTCCGCCTTGAGCCCCTGAACGGCTCCTGTGGGCCGCGACCGCGTGCCGCAAGTGCCGTCACAGCGCCTTGGCTCGATTTGCTGTACTATTCAGTACAGTACATGTTTGAACAGATGGAAACCTCGTGCTGCGGGTAGCCGTCTACGTCCTTAGCACTCTCGATGAACGAGTGCTAAAATTGCTTCCAAATGGAGGATCAGCGCATGAGTCAATCTCTGGCGAAGCGTTCCTGGACCTTGCCGAGTCCGGTGGGCAGTCTTGATGCTTATATCGGCGCCGTGCATCGCATTCCCATGCTCAGCGTCGAGGACGAGCAGCAATTGGCGCGCGAATTCCGCGACCAAGGCAATCTCGATGCCGCCAAGGCACTGGTCGTGGCGCATCTGCGCTTCGTGGTGCACGTGGCGCGTGGCTATTCCGGTTACGGCCTGCCCCTGGGTGATCTGGTGCAGGAAGGCAACATCGGCCTGATGAAGGCGGTCAAGCGCTTCGACCCGGACATGGGGGTGCGTCTGGTCAGCTTCGCCGTGCACTGGATCCGCGCCGAAATGCACGAATACATCCTGCGCAACTGGCGCATCGTCAAGGTGGCCACCACCAAGGCGCAGCGCAAGCTGTTCTTCAACCTGCGCAAGAGCAAGAAACGCCTGGGCTGGTTGAACGCCGAGGAAGTGCGTACCGTGGCCAAGGATCTGGGTGTGCCCGAGGCCACCGTGCTGGAAATGGAAGCGCGGTTGAGCAATTACGACGTGGCGTTCGATGCCCCCGGCGATGCCGATGACGACGCACCACCGTCCCCTGCCGCGTATCTGGAAGACCACTCCGCCGATCCTTATCGCGCGGTGGCCGAGGCCGATCAGGAAGATCGTGATCTGGACAGCTTGCGCAACGCCATGACGCAACTGGATGCGCGCGCGCAGGACATCATCCGCCGGCGCTGGCTGGATGACGCCAGCAAGGTAACACTGCAGGATCTGGCCGATGAATACGGCGTGTCCGCCGAGCGCATCCGCCAGATCGAGGCCAGTGCACTGAAGAAAATGCGCGCCAGCTTCGCTGCCTGAAGTCACTGGATGACCAGCTTGCTGTCAATAAGAAGCGCTTCCCGCCGCGTGCGCGGGGATAGACGCGCCAAACGATCGGAGCACTGCTCGCTGGGAAATCCATCTTGTTGAATGCCCATTGATAGTGGTGTCTTGACCAGCGCAACAGCACGCCGTCGCCCGGGCACTGCCGCGTCGATTCAAGTCCGTGCCAACGGCAGTTCGATGAGCAGCTCCAGCCCGCCACCGACGCGGTTGCGCGCGCTGATGCTGCCGCCGGCGCGCAAGATGCTGCTGCGCGCGATGGCCAAGCCCAGCCCGCTGCCGGAGCCGGATTGCTGGCGCGTATCGGCGCTGCGATAAAACGGCTCGAAGATATGCGCCAGGTCCGACTCGGGCACCCCGGGGCCGCGATCGCGAATGGCCAGCAGCGCCCGTGCAGGGCCGTGAACATGATCGCTTTGCGTCAATTGCACCTCGACGGTGCTGCCCTCGGGCGCGAAGCGCAGCGCATTGCGCAGCACGTTTTCCACCGCGCTGGCGATCAGGTCCAACTCGCCGTGGACGGGCAGCGGTGGCGGTGTGTTCAGGGAGATATCCAGCTTGCGCTGGCTGGCTTCAAAGCGCGCGTCGCCTACCCGTGCCGTCACGATCGCGCCGAAGTCGCCGGTTTCCGCCGCGCCGTGCGCACCGCTTTCCAGGCGCGACAGATCCAGTGCCTGGCCGATCAGCCGGTCCATGCGCCCCAATTCGCGCGCGATGCGTGCCGCGCTGGCCTCGCGTTCATCGGCCTCGGTTTCACCACGGCCCAGTTCCAGCGCCACGCCCATGCGCGCCAGTGGCGAACGCAGCTCGTGGGCGACATCGCCGATCAGGCGGCGGTGGTCCAGGATCAGGCGTTCGATGCGCGCCGCCATCAGATCGAACTCGCGTCCCAGCGCCACCATTTCCTGGCTGCGGCCCATGCGCAGCGTGCCCACACGCGCGCCCAGATCGCCATCGGCGAATTGGCGCGCGCTGGCGCGGATCTGCTTGAGCGGTAGCGCAACGTACCGCGCCAGCAGCAGCGCCACCACGGTGCTCACCAGCAAACCCAGCAGCACGAAGCTGAGCCAGAACGCGCGAAATGGCGGCCTGGGTGGATGCGGCGGGCGCACCCAGCGCACGTCTACCAGAAAGCGTCGACCGTCGCTGGCGCTGGCGGTGCGCTGCGCGGCATAGCCCGGAATGGGTGACGGCAGTGCCAGCGCATGCGGCGTTGCCGTGGCGGCCAGCGGGCGAATCCGCACGCGGATCGGGCCACCACTTTGCGTGCGCAGCCAGCGCTGCACCTCGGGCATCGAGTGGCTGCCGATCATGCGCGCGGCGGACGCGGCGATATCCTCGGCCAGCGCGCGCTGGTGTGCGCTGGGCAGCATCTCGCGATCGCGCTCGACCACGCGCGAGGTGATCCAGACGCTGGCCACCATGACCATGACCAGGGCCAGCCAGAACAATCCGAACACGCGCCAGTAAAGACCGCCCACGTCACTCGCTCACGCGTCGGAACAGATAGCCCGAGCCATGCAGCGTGGCGACGCGCGATTGCCCGTCCGCAGCGCTGCCCAGCTTGCGGCGCAGGCGCGAGATATGCACGTCGATGCTGCGATCGAACGGTGACAGCGCGCGCCCCAGCGCAGCCTCGGCCAGCATCTCCTTGCTGACGCCGCGTCCGGCCTCGCGCATCAGTACCGCGAGGATGTTGAACTCGGACGTGGTCAGATTGAGCGCTTGACCATGCAGCAGCGCGGTGCGCGGTCCGACGCGCAACTCTACCGCGCCGATATGCATGTCGGCGAAGCGCGGACTGTCGCCCTCGTCGCGCCGCGCGCGGCGCAGCACGGCGCGAATGCGTGCCGCCAGCTCGTGCGGATTACAGGGCTTGGTGAGGTAATCGTCGGCACCGATTTCCAGGCCGAGGATGCGGTCCACATCATCGCCCAGCGCGGTCAGCATCAGCACCGGCAGGGTGGTGGCGGCACGCAGATCACGCAGTACGTCCAGTCCGGAGCGAACCGGCATCATGATGTCCAGTACCAGCGCGTCATAGGGCTCGCTGAGCGCGCGCCGCAGCGCGGCTTCGCCGTCGAACACGGGTTCGACGCTGAAACCCTCGCGCACCAGAAAACGCGTCAGCAGTTCTGACAGTTCGCGGTCGTCGTCAGCGAGCAGGATGCGGGCGGCGGCCATGGCGGACTGGACTCAATCAGCGGAAGTCGTGGATGGTGCCGCGCGGCACGCTGCTGCGCCAGCCGCGTGTCGCGCGGATGTGGCTCAGGATGCCGGTGCCGCTGGCGGCTTGATCTGCTGCAGGTTCTCGTCGAGTGCTTTGCGCAGTGTGGCGATGGCCGCTCCGGTATCGGTCGGCATCATCTGCAGACGCGCCAGTTGCCCATAGGCGAAATTGCGCAGGCCGGGGTCCCGGGTGTGCGCCAGCACGTCGTGATACATGGCTTCGGCGTCGCCACGTCGTCCTTGCGCCAGATACAAATGCTGCAGCACGCGCATGTCGCGCATGGCCGCAAAGCGCGCCTGCATGCCGGGGCCGGGCCGATGCATCCAGCCCTGCATGCCGCGGCCGTGGCCGGGCTTGCCGTGGGCCCAGGCGCCATGGCCCCATTGGCCTTGAGCGGCGGCCATGCCAGGACCTTGCATGCCCGGTGCTGGCGGCGCCGCGAGGGCATAACCGCCGGCGCTGACCAGGCCCAGTGCCAGCAGCGCGCTCAATGCGAGTGTGAGTTTCGATGTGCGCAGTTGCATGATGTGTCTCCAGTAGGAAGCGGGAAAAGATGCCGCCGACGGTGTGCGGCCGGAGGGGGGAGGACGCGACACAGGGGTGGCGTCGGCGGCAGGCATTCACTCTAGGCGCCATGGCCCGGTGCGCGCGGCGCGCGGCGTTGCGGGATGTAACGCTTGGTAACCGCGGGCGGAAACGCCTTCCGTATCTCATGCTGCGCCGCGACATCGGTTGCGCTAGGGTGCGGGCTTTGCCTGCCGGAGCCCCGCCATGTCCTACACTTTTCTGCTCGACTTCGACAGTACCCTGATCAGTGCCGAGTCGCTGGAGGTGATGGCCGCGGAGTGTCTGGCCAACGATGCGGATGCTGTGGCCAAGCGCGCGCGCATCCGCGAGATCACCCTCGCGGCGATGGAGGGGCGCATGGATTTCGGCGCTGGACTGCGCGAGCGCCTGGGGCTGCTGGACCTGCGCCGCGAGCAATTGCCGGCCATCGTGGCACGGTTGCGGCAGGCGCTCAGCGCCTCGTTCCTGGCCAATCGCGCATTTCTCGCGGCCAACGCCGGACGCATCCACGTGCTCAGCGGCGGCTTCGAGGAACTCATTGTGCCGGTGATCGAAGGCCTCGGTCTGCGCGCTGACCATGTGCACGCCAATTGTTTGCGATTCGATGCGCAAGGCCAGCTGCTGGGTTGCGTCGAAGGCAATCCGCTGGCGCACGCCGGCGGCAAGGTTGCGCTGGTGCGCGCGCTCGCTCTGCCTGCGCCCGTGGTGCTGGTCGGCGATGGCTGGAGCGATCTGGAAGTGGCCGAGGCCGGCCTCGCGCAGCGTTTCTACGCCTATACCGAGCACGTGCGCCGCGCACCGGTGCTGGCGCGCGCCGCACACGAGGCACCGAATTTCGACGAGGTACTGTTCGACCTTGGCCTGCGTGGCGCGCATTCCTATCCCAAGAACCGGCTCAAGGTGCTGTTGCTGGAAAACATCCACGCCAGTGCGGTGGAGGCGTTCACCCGCGCCGGCTACAGCGTCGAGACCGTGGCTGGCGCGCTGGATGAGGCGGCGCTGTGTGCGCGCATCGGCGAGGTGGCCGTGCTCGGCCTGCGCTCGAAGACGCGGCTCACCGCCAAGGCCTTGGCACAGGCCAGGCGCCTGGTCGCGGTGGGCGCATTCTGCATCGGCACCAACCAGATCGATCTGGATGCCGCGCGCGGGCGCGGCATCGCCGTGTTCAACGCGCCCTACAGCAACACGCGCTCGGTGGTGGAGCTGGCCATCGCCGAGATCATCCTGCTGCTGCGCGGCCTGCCGGAGAAGTTGCGGCAGATGGATCAGGGCGTGTGGGACAAATCCGTGGGCGCGGCGCGCGAAGTGCGCGGCAAGACACTCGGCATCGTCGGCTACGGCAACATCGGCATGCAGCTATCGGTGTTGGCCGAAGCCTGCGGCATGCGCGTGCTCTACCACGACCTGGCCGAGCGTCTGGCGCTGGGCACTGCGCAGCGCATGCCCGGCCTGCACGCGCTGCTGGCCGAGTGCGATGCGGTCAGCGTGCACGTGGACGGGCGCGCATCCAACCGCAACCTGTTCGGCGCCGCCGAGTTCGCCGCCATGCGCGCGGGCAGCGTGTTCCTCAACCTCGCGCGCGGGCACGTGGTCGACCTCGATGCGCTCAAGGCCGCGCTGGATTCGGGCCACTTGCGCGGCGCGGCGCTGGATGTGTTCCCCGAGGAACCCGTGCGCAACGGCGATGCCTTCGCCCATCCGCTGCGCGAGAACCCGCGCTTGCTGCTGACCCCGCACATCGGCGGCAGCACGCTGGAGGCGCAGGCCGACATCGGCCGCTATGTCGGCCAGCGCCTGATCGACTACATCGACAGCGGTAGTACCGAGGGCGTGGTCAACCTGCCGCCGCTGCGTCTGCCGCCACAGGAACAGGCGCACCGCTTCGTGCATCTGCACGCCAACCAGCCCGGCGTGCTGGCGCGCATCAACGAAGCGCTGAGCGCGCACGGCGCCAATATCCTCGGCCAGTATCTGAAGACCGATGCCGAGGTCGGCTATGTAATCACCGACGTCGACCGCGACTACTCACCGTCACTGCTGGATGCGATCCGCGCCGTGCCGCACACCCTGCGTTTCCGCGTGCTGTATTGACGCACGTGCACAGCAGCAACGGCGTGCCTTGACGTCAGCATCCGGATTCCTTCGCGCAGGCCGCGCGGCATCATCAATCCAGCGCGTAGCCGAACTGCTGCCGGAACTGCTCGGCGAACTCGGCGTAGCCGAAACGCTGGTTTTGCGTGCCCGGGTATTCGATCTTCAGCGCGCCCATCAGCGAAGCCATGCGTCCGGCAGTGGCCCAATCGCAGTCGCGCATGAGGCCGAAAATCAGCCCGGCGCGATAGGCATCGCCGCAGCCGGTGGGGTCGGTGATGCGACGCTCGTGCGCCGGCGGAATCTCGACACTGCCCTTGCGCGTGTGGATGAGCGAGCCGCGCGGCCCGTGCGTCACGATGTAGGCGCGCACGCGCGTGGCGATCTGCTGCTCGTTCCAGCCGGTGTGCTGCTGCAACAGTTGCGACTCGTAGTCGTTGACGGTGACGTACTGCGCCTGTTCGATGAAAGCGCGGAACTCGGCACCGTTGAACAGCGGCAGCGCCTGGCCGGGATCAAAGATGAAAGGCACATCGCGCTCGGCGAATTCGCGCGCATGCTGCAGCATGGCCTCGCGCGTGTCCGGCGCGACGATGCCGAAACTCACCCCGGGCACGTCGCGCACGTGGGCTTCGACCGAGCGCATCATCGCGCCCGGATGAAACGCGGTGATCTGGTTGTCGTCCAGATCAGTGGTGATGAACGCCTGCGCGGTGAACAGATCATCGATCTCGCGCACCTGGTCGAGACGGATGCCGCAGGCCTCGAAATGCTTGCGATAGGGGCCGAAATCCTGGCCGACCGCGGCCATCGGGATCGGCTCACCGCCAAGCAATTTGAGGTTGTAGGCAATGTTGCCGGCGCAGCCGCCGAATTCGCGCCGCATGCGCGGCACCAGAAATGACACATTCAGGATATGCACTTTGTCCGGCAGGATGTGGTTCTTGAACTGGTCCTGGAACACCATGATGGTGTCATAGGCAAGCGAACCGCAGATCAGCGCAGGCATCGGGATTCCGGCAAGTCATAACAGCCGGCGATGGTAACGCGGCCGCGCGACCATGCGACGAGGACGCTGGCAATACCGCGTCCGCAAAGGGTTTTTTAACGCCTTTGTCCTTGCCGGAGGTGGGGCGTGGGCCTAAACTGCAGGGCTTCCCTTTCCGCTATCGGCCGGAAACGCGCGCATGTTCAAGAAATTCCGCGGGTTCTTTTCCAACGACCTCTCGATCGACCTGGGCACCGCCAATACCCTGATCTACGTGCGCGGCGAGGGCATCGTGCTCAACGAGCCTTCGGTCGTTGCCATGCGCCAGGATCGTGCACGCGGTGGCCCGCGTACGGTCGCGGCGGTGGGTTCCGAGGCCAAGCACATGCTCGGGCGCACGCCTGGCAACATCATCACCGTGCGCCCGATGAAGGACGGCGTGATCGCCGACTTCACCATGACCGAGGCGATGCTGCAGCACTTCATCAAGCAGGTGCACCGCACCCGGTTCCTGCGTCCCAGCCCGCGCGTGCTGGTCTGCGTGCCCTGTGGTTCGACCCAGGTCGAACGCCGCGCGATCAAGGAATCGGCCGAGGGCGCCGGTGCACGCGATGTGTTCCTGATCGAGGAGCCGATGGCCGCGGCGATCGGCGCCGGCCTGCCGGTACACGAGGCGCGCGGCTCGATGGTGTTGGACGTCGGCGGCGGCACTTCCGAGGTGGCGGTGATCGCGCTCAATGGCATCGTCTACTCGCAGTCGGTGCGCATCGGCGGCGATCGCTTCGACGAGGCCATCGTCAATTTCGTGCGCCGCACGCGCGGCACGCTGATCGGCGATGCCACCGCCGAGCGCATCAAGTTCGAGCTGGGCTGCGCCTATCCGCAGTCCGAGATCAAGGAGCTCGAGGTGTCCGGACGCAACCTGGCCGAGGGTGTGCCGCGCATGTTCACGCTCAACTCCAACGACGTGCTGGACGCATTGCACGAGCCGTTGCAGGGCATCGTCGCAGCGGTCAAATCGGCGCTGGAACAAACCCCGCCCGAGTTGTGTTCGGACGTGGCCGAACGCGGCATCGTGCTCACCGGTGGCGGTGCGCTGCTGCGTGATCTGGACAAACTCATCGCCAAGGAAACCGGCCTGCATGTGCATGTGGCCGACGATCCGCTGACCTGCGTCGCCCGTGGCGGCGGACGCGCGTTGGAGTTGATCGACCAGCACGGCAGCGACTTCTTCACCTACGAATAAGCGCGGAGGCGGCGCGGCTCATGGCGCTGTCGCGCGACGGTTCGACCAGTTTGTTTGCGGCTTCGCCAGGCGGCACGCTGCGTCTGGCCGGCTATCTGCTGCTGGCGGTGGCGCTGATGATGCTCGATCACCGCAACGACTGGCTGCCGCGTGTGCGCAATGCGGCGGCGCTGGCGGTGGAACCGGCCTGGCGCCTGGCCGGCGCGCCGGCGCGCTGGCTGGGCGACCTGCGCGAGAACCTCGCCGCGCAGTCCAGCCTGCGCAGCGAAAACCGCAAATTGCGCGACGCGTTGCTGCTGGCCAACGTGCGCATCGCGCGCATGCAGGCGCTGGTGCGGCAGAACGATCAGCTCAAGCGTTTGCTGGATGCCGCCGATTCCCTGCGCATGCAAGGCCAGTTGGCGCGTGTGATCGATATCGATCTTGATCCTTATCGACGGCGTCTGGTGCTCAATCGCGGTGCACGGGAAGGAGTACGGGTGGGGCAGGCCGCGGTCGATGCGCATGGCGTGATGGGCCAGGTGATCGAGGTGTTGCCGAATACTGCGGTGCTGATGCTGGTGACCGATCCCAGCAGCGCACTGCCGGTGATCGATGCACGCAGTGGCGTGCGCGCGGTGGCGTATGGCAGCGGTTCGGGCGATGGGCTCAGTCTGCCCGACTTGCCGATCAATGCCGACATCAAGGTCGGCGACAGTCTGCTGACGTCGGGCCTCGGCGGACGTTTCCCGGCGGGATTTCCGGCGGCCACCGTGGTGTCGATCGCGGCGGATCGCTCGGGCAGTTATCTGCGCGCCGAGGCGCGACCGGCGGCGCGACTGAATCGCAGCGATCAGGTATTGCTGCTGCGTGATCTCGCCGAGCCAATGGGTCCGCCGGCGCCGGCCAGCGACGCCGGGCCGCCCTCCAGCCTGATCGGGCCGGCATCTGCCGGCCAGGTTGGCGCGGCACCGCCGCGGAAGACCGCGCATGCAGGGACACGGCGATGATGCGCAACGATTGGCAGCGCTGGATCTGTTACCTCAGCCTGGTGTTGAGCCTGTTGCTGATGTTGCTGCCGTTGCCCGTGGCGTTGCTGCCGCTGCGGCCGTGGTGGCCGGCGCTGGTACTGATTTACTGGGTGCTGGAGGCGCCGGATCGGGTGGGACTGGGCACGGCATTCATCACGGGCCTGGCGGCCGATGTTCTGGCTGGGGCGCTGCTCGGTGATCAGGCGCTGCGCCTGGTGATCATCGTGTTTCTGGCGCAGCGCTTTCGCGCGCGATTGCGTTTTTTCCCGGTGGTGCAGCAGTCGGCGGCGGTGCTGTTGCTGCTGCTCAACGACAGTTTGCTGCGCTGGCTGATCCGCGCGTTCGCCGGTTTGCCGATGCTGCCGCTGCTGACCTGGGCCGCGCCACTGGTCGGTGCCGCGCTGTGGCCGTTCGTGTTTCTGCTGCTGGATGCCCTGCGCGCGCGATCGCGCACACGTGAGTCATGAAGCGCAAGCCGCGTCCAGCATTGCGCAACAGTGGCGAGGAGCAGCGCCAGTTCACCCGGCGCGCGTGGTTCAGTATGGCCCTGATCCTGCTGGCGCTGGTCGGACTGGGCGTGCGCTTTTTCTGGCTGCAGGTGGTGCGTCACGATGAGTTCGTGACGCGCGCCAACGACAACAGCATCCACGTGCGTTTCCTGTCGCCTCCGCGCGGCATGATCTTCGACCGCAATGGCGTGGTGCTGGCCGAAAACGTGCCTGCTTTCCGACTCGAGGTCGTACCCGATCAGGTGCACGACATGCAGGCGCTGCTCAAGTCGCTGGCCACGGTGGTGCCATTGTCCGGCGATGATCTGCGCCGCTTCGGGCAGGCGTTGAAGGAGCGGCGCAGTTTTCAAAGCGTGCCATTGCGCAATCGCCTCAGCGAGGACGAGATCGCGCGCTTCGCCATCAATCGCTGGCGTTTCCCCGGGGTCGAGATCGCGCCTTACCTGCGCCGCTACTATCCCGAGGGCGCGTTGACCGCCTCGGTGGTGGGCTATGTCGGCAGCATCGATCAGCGCGAGGCGGAAAAACTGCAGGGCACGCCCTACGCCGACATGAGCCAGATCGGCAAGTCCGGCATCGAGCGCGAGTACGAGAAGCTGCTGCGTGGTGTGCCCGGCTACGAGCTGGTCGAAGTCAACGCCGATCAGCGCCCGGTGCGCGTGCTCGAGCGTGTGCCGCCGCGGCCGGGGCAGAATCTCTACCTGACCCTGGACATGCAACTGCAAAATGCCGCCTATGCGGGGTTGCGCGGGCGCGCGGGCGCGGCGGTGGCGGTGGACCCGCGCAATGGCCAGGTGCTGGCGCTGGCCAGTTCGCCCAGCTACGACCCCAACCTGTTCGTCGGTGGCATCAGCGAAGCCAATTACCAGGCGCTGCTGGATGACCCGCATCATCCGCTGCTCAACCGTGTCACCGATGGCACCTACCTGCCGGGCTCGACGGTCAAGCCATTCCTGGCCGTGGCCGGGCTGGAGCTGGGGCTGCGCACGCCGCAGTACACCGTGGACTCGGTTGGTGAGTGGTACATCCCCGGGTTGCCACCCGGGACGCGTGGTTATCGCGATGATGTACCCGGCGGTTTCGGCGTGGTGGATCTGACGCAGGCCATCGAGATGTCGGTCAACACCTACTTTTACAAACTCGCCTATGACATGGGCATCAACCGTTTGACTGCCTTCATGGCCAAGTTCGGCTTCGGCCAGCCCAGCGGCATCGACCTGCCGCACGAGGCCAGTGGCGTGCTGCCCTCGCGCGCATGGAAGGCAAAGACGCTGCACCGACCCTGGTATCTGGGCGATACGGTCATCTCGGGGATCGGCCAGGGTTACTGGCAAGTCACGCCGCTGCAGTTGGCCAACGCGTTGTCGACGCTGGCCGATTTCGGCCAGCCCCATCGCCTGCACTTGCTTCTGGCCACGCAGGATGGCAGCGGCGCGCCAATCAAACCGGTCGTGCTGCCGCCGCCTGGCCCGCCAGTGATCGCGCGCCGCGCCGACTGGCAAGCGGTGATGGAGGGCATGGTCAAGGTGGTCGAAGGCGCACGCGGCACGGCGCGCGGTCTGGACGTGGGTTTCCCCTATCGCATCGCCGGCAAGACCGGTACCGCCGAGATCTTTTCGCGCACCTCGCATGTTTGGGATACCACGCGCACCAACCACCAGTTGGCGTTGCGCCATCGCGCCTTGTTCATCGGGTTTACTCCGGCCAGTGATCCGCGCGTGGCCGGGGTGGCGATTCTGGAACGCGCCGCCTGGGGCGGTCGCGATGCCGCGCCCATCGTGCGCGACATGTTCGATGCCTGGGCGCGCTTGCGCCATTTGCCGGATACGCCGTTGCCGGGGGACATCCTGCCGCCGTGGGCGCCGTTGAGCGCGCCTGCGAGCGCGGCCAGCAGCGCGCCGGTGCCACCGGCGGCGGATCTGCCCCACGCCGGCAGCGTGCTCAACCGCGCCGCAGCGACCGTGGTGGGCGGGGCGCCATGAACCATAGCGTGCTGCGCATCGAGGTTTTCCTGCGCCGTCTGCTGACGCGGCCGCGGCTGGATGTGCCGCTGCTGATCGCGTTGCTGTTGCTGGCCGGCATGGGCTTGTTCTTCCTGTCCAGCGCCGCGGATCTGGCTTGGCGCACGATCGGCGCGCAGGCGGCGCGTTTCGTGCTGGGCTTCATGCTGCTGTACGTGGTTTCGCGCATTTCGCCGACGCAGTTCCGGCACTGGTCGCCGGCGCTGTACGTGTTGAGCGTTGTCCTGCTGGTGCTGGTGCTGCTGCTGGGCGAGGGCCGCGGCGCCGATCGCTGGCTCAACCTGGGCATCGTCCGCTTTCAACCCTCGGAGTTGCTCAAGCTGACCACGCCGATGATGGCGGCCTGGTATCTGGCACAGCGTCCGCTGCCGCCGAGTTGGCGCGATCTGGGCGTGGTGCTGCTGCTGATCGCGCTGCCGGCAGGATTGATCGCCCTGCAGCCCGATCTGGGTACCGCGCTGCTGGTCGTGGCGGCGGGTGCTTTCGTGCTGTTCCTGGCCGGGCTGTCGCTGCGTCGCATCGGCCTGATCCTGGGCGTCGTCCTGCTGATGCTGCCGGTGGCCTGGCATTTCATGCACGACTACCAGCGCGAGCGCGTGCTGACCTTGTTCAATCCCGAGTCCGATCCACTGGGTACCGGCTGGCACGTCATTCAGTCCGAGATCGCGGTAGGTTCCGGTGGCGTGCTCGGCAAGGGTTTCATGCGCGGTACCCAGGCGCAGTTGCAGTTTCTGCCCGAGCACACCACCGATTTCATCTACGCCGTGGTGGGCGAGGAGTTCGGCCTGGTCGGCGTGCTCCTGCTGCTGGCGCTATACCTGTTCATCATCGGCCGCAGTCTGTGGATCGCGGTCAATGCGCGCGATACCTATGCGCGACTGCTGAGCGGCGCGTTGGCGATGAGCTTTTTCGTGTACGTGATGGTCAACGGCGGCATGATCACCGGGCTGTTGCCCGTGGTCGGCGTACCTTTGCCGCTGGTCAGCTACGGCGGCACTTCGGCGGTGAGTCTGCTGACCGGATTCGGCGTGCTGATGTCGATCCATGCGCATCGCAAACTCAACCAATAACCGGGCATGGCGCCGCCGGCAGGCACGCGCCGCGCCTGCGGGCAGGCCATGCGCGCATGCTACGCTGACCGCTGCCGCCACGCCTGCGACGCGCCGCTGATGCTGATGCCGACTCGTGTTTTCCTGCTGGCCTGTGCCGTGCTGTGTGCGGGTTGCGTGGCGCAGCCGCGGCCAGCGCCCACGCCCCCTGCACAAGCAGCGCCGGCTGCTGCTGCCGCGCGCGCCGCCAGCGTGATGCCCGCGGCGGTCGCTGGTGTCGTTCCGGCCGTCGCACCCGACGTGCAGGATTTCGTCGCGCAATTGCTGCGTCAGCACCCCGATCTGGAGCGTACGCACATCGAGCAACTGCTGGCCGAGGCGCGCGTGCAGCCCTCGATCATCGCGGCGATGCAGCGCCCGGCCGAGGCGAAGCCCTGGAAGGACTACCGGCCGATTTTTCTCGGCCAGGCGCGTATCGATGCCGGCATCGCGTTTTACCGGGCGCACCGCGAGCGGGTCGATCGCATCGCCGACCGCTACGGCGTGCCGCCGCAGATCCTGGTGGCGATCCTCGGCGTGGAGACCTACTACGGCCGTCAGACCGGCGGTTACCGTGTACTCGACGCGCTGTATACGCTGGCCTTCCACTATCCGCCGCGCGCGGCCTTTTTCCAGAAGGAACTGGGCGTGTTCCTGAGCCTGCCGCGCGGCGCGCTCCCCGGTCCGCGCGCCGAACTGCGCGGCTCTTACGCGGGTGCGATGGGCTGGTGCCAGTTCATGCCATCGAGCTTCGCGCGCTATGGCGTCAGCGTCGATGCCGGCGGCCCCGTGGACCTGTGGGGCTCGCTGCCCGACATCCTCGCCAGCACCGCGAATTATCTGGCGCAACACGGCTGGCAGCGCGATGCGCCCATCGCCGTGCGCGCGCGGGCCGCGGCCGCCGCGCAGGCGCCACCGATCGAGGGCAGCGCGCCGATCCACACGGTCGCCGGGCTGGCCGCGCGCGGCTACACCGGCGCCGCCGGCATCGCGCAGCGAACGCCGGCCACGCTGCTCACCCTGCAGGGTCGGGATGGCCCCGAATACTGGATCACCTTCACCAATTTCCAGGTGATCACGCGCTACAACACCAGCGCGATGTATGCGCTGGCGGTAACGCAATTGGCCGATGACATCGCGCAGGGTGCGGCCACGCAATGAGGCGCCACGTGGTCGCTGCGGTCGCGCTGCTGGCCGGCGTGCTGCTGCTGGCCGGTTGCGCTTCAGCGCCATCGCGGCCGCCGCCGCTGCCGACGCACTGCGTGGGGGGTGCGATGCCGGCGAATCTGGCTGCCATCCCGATGCCGACGCCGGTGCCCGAGCCGCCGTCACGTTACGGCAACCGCTCCAGCTACCAGGTGTTCGGGCGTACCTATCACGTGCTGTCCAGTGCGCGCGGCTACGATCAGACCGGGATCGCGTCGTGGTACGGCCAGCGCTCGCAGGGCAAGCTGACCTCGAATCTGGAGCACTACGATTTGTACAAGTACACCGCGGCCAGCAAGGTGCTGCCGCTGCCGACCTTCGTGCGCGTGACCAATCTGGACAATGGCAAGTGCGTCATCGTGCGCGTCAACGATCGCGGGCCGTTCGTGCACGGGCGCATCATCGACCTGTCCTACCTCGCGGCGCTGCGGCTCGGGGTCTGGTGCAGCGGCACCGCGCCGGTGCGCGTGCAGGCCATCGACGCCAACGATCCGGCGCAGGTGCGCGCATTGAGCTGCCCCGCAGCGGGATGGGCCGCGACCGCGCCGCCTCCGCCACCTGCGTCGCCGGCATCGGTCGCGCCTGCCCCCACGCCGCCTGCATCAGTACCCGCGCCGCCCCTGCCGATGCCGGGTCCCGCGCCCGCGGCGTCCCTGCCGGCAATGCAAGCGCCGCGTAGTGCGCAGGTGATCTATCTGCAGGTTGGCGTGTTCACCGTTCAAGCAGACGCTGAACGCGTTCTTCAGCTTCTGCGCGACAATCAACTGAACGATGCGAACATACGCACCATCACATTCGATGGACAATCGCTGTGGTTCGTGCGCGTCGGCCCGCTGCACAGTGCCGCCGCCGCCGCCGTGACCCCCCGTCTGATCCTGCTCGGTCTGCCCGTGCTGCGTATCGATGAACCGCTGCCTTCCCACTGAGTTCCCATGTCGATGAAATGCAAACGCGCCGTTCCCGCCCTGCTGGCCGCTGTCCTGCTGGTCATGGTCACCGCCACGCAGGCGCAGCAGCCTGTGCCCGGCGCGGCGCTGCCGATGCCGCCGCGGCCCACCGTGGCCATGCCGCAGATGCCCACTCCGCCGCCGCCGGCACTGGATGCCATTTCCTACGTGCTGATGGACTATCAGACCGGGCAGTTGATCGCGCACCACGACATGCACATGCGCCTGCCGCCGGCCTCGCTGACCAAGCTGATGACCGCCTACGTGGTCGACGCCGCGCTGGCTTCGGGCAAGGTGCACTGGAACGACAAGGTCTACATCAGCGATCACGCTTGGGCCAAGGGCGGCGCCGGTACCGACGGCTCCACCAGCTTCCTCAAGCTGCATCACTATTACCCCTTGTCCGAGGTGTACAAGGGCATGATCGTGCAGTCCGGCAATGATGCCGCCATCGCCCTGGCCGAGCATGTCGCCGGCACCGAAGGCGCGTTCGTGCAGTTGATGAATGCCTATGCGCAGCGCCTGGGCATGAAGAATACGCACTACTCCGACGCTGATGGTTACCCGAAGCCGGATCTGTACGTCACGGCTTACGATCTGGCCTTGCTGGCGCGCGCGCTGATCCACGATTTTCCGCAGTATTACTACGTGTACAAGATTCCACACGTCACCATCGACGGCATCAAGCAGTGGAACCGCAACATGCTGCTGTGGCGCGATCCGTCGGTGGACGGATTGAAGACCGGCAGCACCGCCGAGGCGGGGTTTTGTCTGGTGGCCTCGGCCGAGCGCAACGGCCAGCGTCTGATCGGTGTGGTGATGAAAACCAAAAGCCTCAGCGACGCGGCCAACCAGGACGAGGCGCTGTTCAATTACGGTTTCCGCTTTTTCACCACGCGTACGCTGTACAAGCCCAACCAGGCGCTGGCCACTCCGGTGGTATGGAAGGGTGCCAGCGGCACGCTGCCGGTGGGCGTGACGCAGGCAGTCGCGGTGACCCTTCCGCGCGGGCACTACGCGGACCTGAAGGCCAGCATGGACATTCCGGCGACGCTGATCGCGCCGTTCAAGCAGGGTCAGCGCATCGGCACGCTCAGCGTCAGTCTGGATGGCAAGGTGCTGGCGCAGGCGCCGCTGGTGGCCTTGAAAGCGGTGCCCGAGGCCGGTTTCTTCGGCCGCACCTGGGACAGCTTGCGGCTGTGGTGGGCGGGCGACAAGGCTAGGCCCGCCGTGCCGGCGTTGCCGCCATCCGCAGCCAAGCCATGAGCCTGCCGCCAGACTGCGCGCTGCTGCCGGGCACGGGTTTCAGCTTTCCCGGCGAGTTCGAGATCGCCGCCATGGGCCGCGCCGGTCTGGGACTGGAGGCGCGCGTGCCCAGCCTGCTGCGCCACGAGGCCGGTCTGCGGGTGATCGATGATTCGCTCGACGTGCGCGTCTCTGGCGGTGGGCGGTATGTGGCCGTGCGCGTGCGTTTCGTGGCCGCCGCGCGCGACGACTACGAGCGCGCGCACGCGGTGCTGCGCGCCGATCCGGACATCCGCTACACGCTATGACGCCCTGCACGCGCGGTGATGACCGGCAGCCATTACAATGATGAATTCGCCGCGGCCGCAGCGGGGCGAATCAGCCCATGAGTGAGCAAAACCTTCTTGTCCGCCGTCTCGGACGCCGTCCCTATGCGCCGGTGTGGCATGCCATGCGCGCGTTCACCGATGCACGCGGGCCCGCCAGCACGGACGAACTGTGGGTGTTGCAGCACGAGCCGGTGTTCACCCTCGGGCAGGCCGGGCGCATGGAGCATGTGCTGGCACCGGGCGAGATCCCGGTGATCGCGGTCGAACGCGGCGGCCAGGTGACTTACCACGGCCCCGGACAAATCGTCGCTTATCCGCTGCTGGATCTGCGCCGTCTCGGCATCGGCGTGCGCGAGCTGGTGCAGCGCATCGAGCAAGCCATCATCGATACCCTGGACACCTGGAACATCTACGCCGCGCGCCGCGCCGGCGCGCCCGGGGTGTACGTGGCCGATGCCAAAATCGGCGCGCTGGGCCTGCGCGTGCGCCGCGGCTGCACGTTTCACGGCCTGGCGTTCAACGTCGCCATGGACCTGGAACCGTTCCGGCGCATCAACCCCTGCGGTTATGCCGGCCTGGCGGTGACCCAGGTAGCCGATCTGGGCGGTCCCGGTTCGATCGAAGCAGTCGAGGATGTATTGATCGAGCAACTAGGCCACCAGTTTGGCTTGCGTCCGTGCGCGGCCTCCCCCATCCTGCCCGAGCCGGCCATCGCGCCGGAATCTGTCGAGCCATGAACGAAAAAATCATCCCCGTGCGCGTCGAATCCGGCCTGGTCGAAGGCCAGGCCCTGATCGGCGCGGACAAGATCGCCGCCAACCGTGCCGCGTTCGCGCCCGCGCAGACGCTGCGCAAACCGGCGTGGATCCGCGTGCGCCTGCCGCAAGGCAACGCCGTGCAGCGGCTCAAGTCGCGCCTGCGCGCGAGCGCGCTGGTGACGGTGTGCGAGGAAGCCTCGTGCCCCAACATCCACGAGTGCTTCAACAAGGGCACGGCCACCTTCATGGTTCTCGGCGAGGTGTGTACGCGACGCTGCTCGTTCTGCGATGTCGCCCACGGCCGCCCGAAACCGCCGGACGCACAGGAGCCGGCGCGTCTGGCCGCCAGCATCGCCGACATGGGTCTGCGCTACGTGGTGATCACCTCGGTCGATCGCGATGACCTGCCGGATGGTGGCGCCGCGCACTTCGCCGCCTGCATCCGCGCTGCGCGCGCGGCCAGCCCGAGCCTGCAGATCGAGATCCTGACCCCGGATTTCCGTGGCAAGGGGCGCATGCAACGCGCGCTGGCGGCATTGGCCGAGGCGCCGCCGGACGTGTTCAACCACAACCTCGAGACCGTGCCCGATCTGTACCGCGAGGTGCGTCCGGGCGCCGATTACCCGTGGTCGCTGGACCTGCTCAGGCAGTTCAAGGCGCAGCATCCGGACATCCCGACCAAGAGCGGGATCATGCTGGGACTGGGTGAAACCCGCGCGCAGGTGCTCGGCACGCTGGCGGATTTACGCCTGCATGACGTGGACATGGTCACCATTGGCCAGTACCTGCAGCCATCGCCGCACCATCACCCGGTGCTGCGCTACTGGACGCCGGACGAGTTCAACGATTTGCACGAAGCCGGCATGGCGCTGGGCTTCAAACATGTCGCCAGCGGGCCGCTGGTGCGTTCTTCCTATCACGCCGACGCGCAGGCCCATGCCGCCGGCTATCACGAGGCCGACTGACCCATGCCGAGCATCCGGCGCTTGCTGCCCACCCTGCTGGGCCTGAGTTTCACCCTGTTCGCGGCGGTACCGGCCCTGGCCGTTCCCGTGCCCGCCAGCAGCGCTGCACCCATTCCGGCGGCGGTCACGTCCACGGCATGCAAGTTGCCTGTGCGCGCGCATCAGGGCATGGGCGCATTGCGCCCGCTGCGGCCCAACGCGACGCAGAGCGAGGTCACCCAGCTCACCGCGCGCCTGCTCACGCGCTACTCGTATGAAGCGCTGCCGCTGGATGCCAGCATGGCGCAGCGCGTGTTCAAGGGCTATATCGACGCGCTCGATCCGGACAAGCTGTTCTACACCGCGCAGGATCTGGCCAGCTTCAAGCCGATCGAGGGCCACCTCGACGCTGCCATCTGGAGCGGCGACCTCAGCGGCCCGTTCACCATGTTCAATGTCTACGAGAAGAGCGTCGCCGCGCGTGTGGCCTACGCCGAGGCGCTGATCAAGAAAGGCGGCTTCGATTTCAACACCCATGCCAGCTACGAAATCGACCGCGAGCACGCACCCTGGGCCGCCGATACCGCCGCGCTGGATACGATCTGGCGCGAGCGCGTGATGAACGACTGGCTGCGCCTGAAGCTGGCCGGCAAGAACGACGCCGACATCCGCACGGTGCTGGACAAGCGCTACCAGAACTACCTCGACAGCCTGCGCGAGCTGGACAGCGAGGATGTGTTCTCGATGTTCCTCAACGCCTACGCGATGGCCAACGATCCGCACACCAATTATTTCGGTCCGCGTGCCAGCGAAAACTTCGACATCTCCATGAACCTGTCGCTGGATGGCATCGGCGCCGAATTGGAGCGGCGAGGCGACTACACCACCATCCGTCAGGTTCTGCCCGGCGGTCCGGCTTCGCGTTCACCCCTGCAGGTGGGTGACCGCATTGTCGGTGTCGGGCAGGGCAGCGCGTGCCCGATGGTCGATGTGGTCGGCTGGCGCCTGGACGACGTGGTCGCGCTGATCCGCGGCAAGAAGGACACCACCGTGCGCCTCGAGATCATTCCAGGCGACGCGGGCCCTGATGCCAGGCACGAGATTCTCAGCCTGGTGCGCAAGAAGGTGACCCTGAAGGAACAGGCTGCCAAGAAATCCATCATCACCGTGCACGATCGCGGTCACGCGTATCGCATCGGCGTGATCTCGCTGCCTGCGTTCTACGAGGACTTCGCCGCGCGCCGCCGCGGCGATCCCGACTACCGCAGCGCCACGCGCGATG
This sequence comes from Metallibacterium scheffleri, assembly GCF_002077135.1. NCBI lineage: Bacteria > Pseudomonadati > Pseudomonadota > Gammaproteobacteria > Lysobacterales > Rhodanobacteraceae > Metallibacterium > Metallibacterium scheffleri. Next base: position 954,048 of record NZ_LDOS01000001.1, read on the forward strand.
TGGCCAAGTTGCTGGTCGAGCTGAAAAAGGACAAGGTCGATGGCGTGGTCATGGACCTGCGCAACAACGGCGGCGGCTCGCTGACCGAGGCCATCGAGTTGTCCGGTTTGTTTGTCGGCAAGGGTCCGATCGTGCAGGTGCGCGACAGCAACGGCCAGATCGAGGAGCAGGACAGCAAAGAAACGCGACTGTGGAACGGACCGCTGGCGGTGCTGGTCAACCGCGCTTCTGCCTCGGCCTCGGAAATCTTCGCCGCGGCGATGCAGGACTATGGCCGCGCGCTGATCATCGGCGAGAATACCTACGGCAAGGGCACGGTGCAGAACCTGGTCAATCTCGATCGCATGGCCGACCAGCCCAAGGCCAAGCTCGGCGATCTGCACATGACCATCGCCGAGTTCTTTCGCGTCGACGGTGGTTCCACGCAGCTCAAGGGCGTGACCCCGAACATCGTGTTCCCGCAGACCATCAACCCCAAGGATTTCGGCGAGTCCAGCAACCCCAACCCGTTGCCTTGGAGCCAGATCAAGCCGGCCGACTACAAGCCGGTCGCCGATTTGCAGCCGCTGATTCCGACCTTGCTCACGGAACACGACGCGCGCGTGGCCAAGTCTCCCGCGTGGCAGTTGATGCTTGAGGAGCTGGCCGCGGTGCGCAAGCTTCAGGCGGAAAAGACCATCTCGCTGAACTACGCCGTGCGCGAGCGCGAACGCAAGGCGCAGGATGCGCTGCAGGATCAGTTCCGCGCGCGCGATAAGGCCATCGAAGCTGCCACCAAGGGGCCGGCGCATGCGGGCACGGTCAGTGCACCGGTGCATGCGGCATCGGCTGCGGTTGCCGAGCCTGCGCACGCGGCCAGCACCCGCGATGATGGCTTGCAGCCCAACGAGCGTCCGCTGCACGTCGATCTGGCGCGCGAGCGCAAGCGCGACATACCCGACACCATGCTGATCGAAGCCGCGCACATCCTCGGTGACGAAATCAATCTGCTGCAAGGCAACGCCAAGCTGGCGGCCACCGCGCTACCGCCCGGCGGGCATGTCCCGCCTTTGCTGGCCGAGGCGCCGCCGCCGCGCTGACTTGATCGTGCCGCCCGCCGCCGCTCAGCGCGGCGGATCGGCCATCGGCGTGGCACCGATCAGCACCACGTCGGCCGGACGCCGCGCGAACAGGCCGACGCTGACCACGCCGGGGATCTGGTTGATCTCGCGCTCCAGCCCCACGGGATCGGTGATGCGCAGCCCGTGCACATCCAGAATCCAGTTGCCGTTGTCGGTGGTGGTGCCATCGCGCCACACCGGCTGACCGCCCAGTTGCACCAGCGCGCGCGCCACCAGACTGCGCGCCATCGGGATCACCTCGACCGGCAATGGGAAGCGGCCCAGCACCTCGACGCGCTTGCTCGGATCGATGATGCACACGAAACGCTGCGCGGCCTCGGCGACGATCTTCTCGCGCGTCAGCGCTGCGCCGCCGCCCTTGATCAGGCGTCGCCAGGGGTCGCACTCGTCGGCGCCATCCACGTACAGCGGAATCGGACCGACCGCGTTCAGGTCCAGCACCGGGATGCCGGCCGCGCGCAGCAGCGCGCTGGACTGTTCGGAGCTGGATACCGCGCCCTCGATGCGCGCGCGCATGCGCGCCAGACCCTCGATGAAAAAGCGCACCGTCGAGCCGGTGCCGACGCCGACGACGCTGTCGTCCTGCACTTCCTTGAGCGCGGCCTCGGCGGCGGCGCGCTTGCCTGCGTTGGGATCGGTGGCGGCAGTCGTCATGCGGAGTCCTTCTCGTGGCTGAGGATGATGCGCCATTGCGCGGCGCTGACCGGCAGCACCGACAGGCGGTTGCCGCGGCGGGTGAGGGCGAAATCGCCCAGACGTGCGTCGGCCTTCAAGGTGTCCAGCGCGATGATCTGGTCAAGCTTGCGCACGAAGCGTACGTCCACCAGCCACCAACGCGGCGCATCGCGCGGGCTGTCGGGGTCGTAGTGTGGATTGCGCGGCTGGAACTGGCTGGGATCGGGATAGGCGGCGCTGGCGACCTCGGCCAGCCCGGCCACGCCGGGTACGGCGCAGTTGGAGTGGTAGAACAGCACGCCGTCACCGACGCGCATGCCGTCGCGCATGAAGTTGCGCGCCTGATAATTGCGCACGCCGTCCCAAGGCTCGCTGCCTTTGCGCGCGAGAGCGTCGATCGAAAACGTCCCGGGTTCGGATTTCATCAGCCAGTAGTGCATGCCGGATCCTGCGCACAGAGGATGGTTTCGCGATCGGTCAGCACGGCATCGAGGCGCACGTCCCAGGGCTGCGCCTGCAGGGCCGGATGAGCATGGTCGACTTCCTGGAAAGCATAGGCCACGCCGCACAACCACGGACGTGCCGGGCGCCGCACACGCTGCAGCATGGCAAAACTGGCATCGTAAAAGCCACCACCGCTGCCGAGGCGCATGCCGCTGCGCGCGAAGGCCAGCAGTGGTACCAGCACGAGGTCGAGGTGTGCGGGCGACAACAATTCGCTCTCGGCGACATCGGGTTCGGGGATTCCGTAGCGATTGCCGAGCAGGCTGGCGCCGGTCTGCCAACGCGCGAAGCGCAGGCTGCGGCCACGTCCCAGCACCGGCAGCAGATAGTCGATACCGCGCGCGCGGCACAGCCCCGGCACTTCGTGCAAAGGCAGCTCGCCGGTACAGGCAAAATAGCCGGCCAGCGTTTGCGTGGATTCCAGGATCGGCAGCAACGCGAGCTGCTGCGCGAGCGCGTTGCCGGCATCCAGGCGTTGGCGCGCGGGTAGCGCGGCGCGGCGTGCGCGCATGAGATTGCGCAGGGCCTGGCGCGCGTCGGGATTTTCGGTGGGGATGGAAGGCAAGGGTGCGTTCTCCGCGGTGCCGGTGCCCGCCAGGCGACCTTGATCCCAGGGATCAGGTGGGAGGGCTCAGGCGACCGTTCAGGCTTTCCGCGCGTGGCGGACATGCACATAGGGAAGCCATTTTGCCGACCCGGGGTCGTTCAACAGGAGCAAGGCAAATGCTAATAGCGTGCTGTCGGACACCGCAGGGAACGCGGTCGGCATTCTAGCAGTCCGGCCAAACAAAGTCCGGCAGGCTGCTGGCCGTGCCGGCAGGAATTGGGTGTTTTGCCGCGTCGTATTCAGCTATCCGGCAATGCTGCTTCGAGTTTGCGCCGCAGCAATCCGAGGCTGTGGGTCAGCTCGCGCTCGCGCTCGGCGTGGCGCTCGCGCAACTGAACCAACTCGTGCGTCAGGCTCAATGCCGCGAGCACCGCGATGCGATCAAAACCGACGGTGCGCGTCGCACCACGCAGTTCGCGCATTTTCAGATCGAGCAAATTGGCCGCGGCGGCAAGGCCGGTGCGTTCTTCCTCAGTGCAGCTGACCAGAAACTCGCGGTCGAGCAGGCGGACGGTGACCGGGACAATGCTCATCGAACGGTCCTCATGCTTCAGGCCTGCGGCGGCTGTTCCAGCGCGCGCAGGCGCTGGATCATGGCTTCGATGCGCGTGCGCGCCGTATCGTTGCGCGCGACCAGATTGGCGCGGTCGCTGGCGAGTTGTTCCTGGCTGTGGCGCAGGCTGCGATTTTCCTCGGCCAGACGCTGTTGTTGCCGCAACGCGCGCTCAACCAGCGCGTGCAGGGATTCCAGTTCGGCGCGGATCGGATCGGCGGGTGGCATGGCGCGACTTTAGCAGGTTGACCGCGGGCGGATGGGACGCTCAATCGTGCGCGAGCGCGCGCTGGGCGCGATGCTGCTGGATGAACGCCAGGCACGCCGGCCCGGGCATCGGTTGCGCGAGCAGATAACCCTGCACTTCGTCGCAATCCTTCTCGCGCAAGTATTCGAGCTGCTCGGTTGTTTCCACGCCCTCGGCCACCACGTTCAGTCCCAGCGCATGCGCCATCAGCACGATGGTGCTGAGGATGGTTTCGTCATCAACACTGAGGGTGAGTTTGGAGACGAAGGTCTGATCGATCTTGAGGGTATCCAGCGGCAGGCGCTGCAGGTAGGCCAGTGATGAATAGCCGGTACCGAAGTCGTCGATGGCCAGGGTGACGCCGACATTGTTGATGGCCTCCAGAATCGCGCGCGCGCGTTCCGGATCCTGCATCAGCATGCTCTCGGTCAACTCCAGTTCCAGTAGTTCCGGGGCGATGGCGTGGCGCGCCAGTGTCTCGAACAGGTAATTGCTGATGTCACCGCGCGCGAGCTGTGCCGCGGACAGATTGACCGCCATGGTCACGTCCTTGAGTCCAGTTGCGCACCATGTGGCCAGTTCGGCGCAGGCGCGTTCGATCACGAACTCGCCGATGGTGCTGATCAGGCCGATTTCCTCGGCCAGCGGAATGAACAGCGACGGCGGGATGCTGCCGAACTCCTCGCTGTGCCAGCGCAGCAGTGCCTCGACGCCGGTGATGCGATCTTCGGCCAGGCTCAGCTTGGGCTGATAGACCAGGTGCAGTTCCTCGCGTTTGAGCGCGCGTTGCAGCGCCGCGATCAGATCGGCGCGCTGGCGCACCTCGGTGTCCAGCGCCTCGGTGTAGACAGCGAACGTATTGCGGCCGCGTTCCTTGGCGCGGTACATGGCGATATCGGCGTACTTGAGCAGATCGGTGGGCGCCTGGCCGTGCGTCGGATAAAGCGCGATGCCGATCGACAGCGAAATCTGCGCTTCGCGCCCGTCGCCGAGGTCCATCGGTTCGGTGAACATCTCCAGCAGTTTTTGCGCGATATCCTCGGCATCGCTGGTTTGCGCCACGCGCTCCAGCACCACGGTGAACTCGTCGCCGCCGAGACGCGCCACGGTGTCATCGTCGCGCACTCCCGCGCGCAGGCGGCGCCCGGCCGCCTGCAGCGCGCGGTCGCCGACGTTGTGACCGTGGGCGTCATTGACGTGCTTGAAGCGGTCCAGATCGACGAACAGCACTGCCACCAGGCGCCCCATCTGACGTGCGCGCAGAATGGCATCGCCGAGACGTTCGGTGAGCAGGGTGCGATTGGGCAGGCCGGTCAACGGATCGTAGTTGGCGAGATAGTGCAATTCCTGCTCGGCGCGGCGGCGCGCGGTGACATCGGTGAGCACGGCGACAAAGTGCGTGCGCTGACCATGACCATCGCGGATCTCGTTGATCTCGATGCGGCACAGGATGGGCTCGCCATCGCGTTTGCGCTGCCAGAGTTCGCCGTGAAAGTGGCCGCTGCTTTCGAGTTTGGCGCGTACCTGCAGAAATGCCTCGGGTTGGTCCGGGCTGTCGAGCAGGCTGGATGGTCGCCCGAGGATATCCTGCGCGGTGTATCCGGTCATGCGCGTGAACGCCGGGTTGACCGCAACGAAGTGCATCGTTGCGTCGGTGACCGCGACCGCCTCACCCATCGAACGCACCACCAGATCCGAGATCGAGAGTTCGCGCGCGCGCGCCAGCTCACTGCTGATGTCGCGCGAGGTGCCGATGACACGCAGCGGGTGGCCTTCGGCATCGGATTCACTGATCTTGCCGCGCGCGCGAATCCATATCCATTGACCGTCGGCGCCGCGCAGGCGGTGCTCGGATTCGTAGAACGGCGTGTGCCCGGCGAGATGCTCGGCGAGGTTCTGCTCCAGCTGCGGCAGATCGTCGGGATGCACCGCGTAGCGGCGCCAGTCCTCGATGGTGAGCACGTCCTCGCGCGGCCCGCCCAGCAAGTGCAGATCTCCCATGCGGCTGAGCACGCCGCGCTGCAAATCCAGTTCCCACAGCGCATCGCCGGATCCCCATAGCGCCAGCTTCAGGCGCTCCTCGCGCGCGGCACTGTCCAGTCGATAGCGGCGCTCGGTACGGCGCCGGTTCCAGGTCATGCCGATCAGCAGCAGCACGACACCGCCGGCCAGCAACGCATACAGCGCGCGCATGGCCGGACTGTCCCACCACGGCGGCACGACGCTCAGGGACAAACGCGCGGGCGGCGCGATCATGGCCCCGGCGCCGGTGCTGGCGGCGACCTCGAAGGTGTAGCGGCCGGCGTCGAGGTCGGCGTAGGACACCCCGCGCGTTGGCGCCGGCGCGCTCCAGCGGGTGCTGCGGCCGAGCAAACGGTAGCGGTACAGGCCCGCCGCGGGGTGGCGGTAGTCGAGGCTGGCGAAGCGGATGCGCACCGGCTGGCCTAGCGCCACGCGCAGGCTGCCAGCGCGCGGCGGCACACGCTCGCCCTCGTCACCAACGCGCAGCGCAGTCAACTGCACGTTGTCGGGCGCGTCGGGCTGCTTGCGCAGAGCCGCGCCGATGGCGAAACCCTCGGGACCGCCAAACGCAATGCTGCCGTCATCCATGCGCGCGCAGGTGCCGGCATTGGATTCCATGCCGTTGATACCGTCGCGCTGGCCGTAGCGCACGATGCGGCCGCTGGCGGTGTCCAGCGCGGCGATGCCGAGATTGGTGCCAATCCACAGCGTGCCATGGGGTTGCTCGACCAGGCAGTAGATCACGTTGTCCGGCAATCCCTGGCGCAAGCCATAGTGCTGGAAGCGCGCCTGTCCACCGCGCACGCCCAGCAGGCGATCAAGGCCGTCACCCGTGCCGACCCACAGCGTGCCGCCGGCGCCGCGCGCCAGGCTGATCACCTCGTTATTGCTGAGGCTGTCGGCTTGTCCTGGCTGGTGGCGGAACGCCCGCAATCGATCGTGTTGCCACAGCAGCAGGTCACCGTTGGTCGCGATCCATACCCCGCCCTGGTTGGCGGTGGCGAAGCCGAAGGCATGCGGAAACTGCGCATTGCCCGGTGGGGGTGGCAGCCACTGCGGCGCGGCCAGGCCGGGGCGCCAGCGTGCCACGCCGCGCACCGCACCAGCCAACCATAATGTGCCGTCGGGCGCCTGCCAGACCGTGTACAGCCACTGCCCTGGCACCGGGTTGCCGGGGTCGCTGGCATAGGCGAACTGAGTCACGCCGGTGGCCGGATCGAACTGCAGCAGGCCGGCGCTGGTTGCCAGCCAGAGTTTGCCGCTGCGGGGTTCGCGCACGATGCCCTCCACCGCCAGTCCGGACACCGCGGATGCAGTAAGTGGCGGTATTCGCGGTGCGATGCCGGCCAGTGCCGGCAGCAGCAGGGGGGTGTAATCGTTCAGCGTCTGCGAGCGCGCGTCGTACAACATCAGCCCGGCGTGCGAGCCGACCCAAAGCTTGCTGGCGCCACCGGGCGCCAGGGCGCGGATGAAATTGGCGCGATCCTCGGGATCGTTGCGGTCCGGCACGGTGACCGACTGGAAGCGCGCACCGCGCGGGTCGGTATGCACCACGCCTGCCATGCCGGCGATGGCCCACAGGGTTCCGTCGCGGCTGATCAGCAATTGCCGCAACACACCCGGTGGCAGATCGCCGCGCACGCCGTGGCGCGCGGGCACGCGCTGCACCAGATCCCCGGCAAGGCGCAGCAGGCCGCCGTCATCGGGCGCGATCCACAACGCGCCACTGGCATCTTCGGCCAGCGCACCCACGCCCGCGGGCGCAGCGCCCACCTCGGGCCACAGCCGCGACCAGCCGTCGGCGGTCTGCGCGAACAGGCCCGCGCGGGTACCCAGCAGCAGTTGACCGCGCGGCGTGCACAGCAGTGCCTGGCCACTGCCGCTGACGTTGTCGGGCAGCGCCAGCGCGGTGACGGCCGGCTGCACCACGTTCACGCGCAGCAAATTGCCATCGGCAAGCGCGTAGGCCGTCGTGGCGCTGCAGGTGCTCAAGGCATGCGCTCCTTCGGCACCTGCGGGTGCCTGCCAGAGAACGTGCAGGCGTGACTGGCGGCCGTCCCACAGGCTCACGCCGGCCGGGCCCGCCATCAACAGGCGCGCGCCTGGCACTGTCAGCAGTGTGGCCCCGGGGCCGGGCGCATGCAGCCCGGCCGGCAGCGGCAACAAGCCATGGCCGGGATCAAACAGCAGCAGTCCGGGTCTGGTCGAATCGGTCAGTGCGCCCATCGACAACCACAGGCGTCCGTCGCCGGCACCGGCGATACCGGTGATCGCCGCCGCGCTGCTGCCATGGCGGCGGCGCGCAGCATCGAGAAAAGCCAGCAGGTGATGACCGTCGAAGCGATACAATCCGGACGGCGCGGCAATCCAGATGAAACCCTCGGCATCCTGGTAAATGCTGCTGACACCGGATTGCTGCAAGCCGTCGTTGGCGCCGATGCGCTCGAAATAATAGTGGCTGATCGCCACCGTGTGCCGCACCGGTACCGCCGCCTGCGCGTGATCCCGCGGCGCCAGCAGCAGGGTACCCAACCCCAGCGCGAAGGCCAGAGCGTGCAAGGCGCGCGTGAAACCTGCCGACATGACGATCCGATGGGCCCCGTTGCGGCGAGTGTAGGCAATCCGCATGCGAGCGGCTAGGCTGATCGCTGCGCCTCGCCATGACACATCCGTACCGCACTGATGGATATTGCCCCGCATGACCACCGCCCCTGACCACCCGGCATTGAGCCAGGCCCTGAACGCCGCGCGCGCGCCCGTAAGCGCCAGCGAGTTGCATGGCAGCATCACCGCGCTGGCCAGCGCGCTGGCGCCGGAGCAAGCCATGCGTGAGCTGGACGCGCAATTGGAGGATGTTGCCGGAAGCGCGGCAGATGCGCTGCGCGACCTGGCACGCGCTTGCATGAGGGACACGCAACGTGCCTTGGGCGATCCCGATCTGAGCTATGTGCCACTGCTGCCGGAGGGTGAGGCGCCACTGCCGGATCAGGCCGTGGCACTGGTGGATTTCTGCCGCGGATTTCTGGAAGGTTTGGGTCTGGCCGGCGTCGGCGCGGGTCAGCGCCTGCCGGCGGAAGTCGACGAGGTGCTGCGTGCATTTGCCGAGCTTGGTGCCGGCCCGGTGATGTTGGACGACGATGCCGGCGATCTGGAAGCACTCACCGAGCTGATCGAGTTCGTGCGCGTCGGCGTGATGCTGGTGCATGCCGAGTTGGGCGTCGACGTGGACCGCGCCTCGACATGAGTGCTCCGCGCTCGATCGGCGTGCGTGAATACGCGCGCCGGCGTCGCGAACTGATGCGCATGGCCGGTGCCGATGCCGCCATCCTGCTGGCCGCCGCGCCGCCGCGCCTGCGCAATGGCGATACCGCGTGGCCGTATCGCCAGGATTCCGATTTCCTGTACCTCAGCGGGTTCGACGAGCCCGCCGCGGTGTTGGCGCTGTTGCCGGGTCGCCAGGCCGGACAGAGCGTGCTGTTCTGCCGCGAGCGCGAGCCTGCGCAGGAACGCTGGGACGGCGCCTGGCGCGGTCCGGAGGGCGCGGTGCGCGAACTGGGCCTGGATGACGCGTTTCCGATCGCCGACATCGACGACATTCTGCCCGGCATGCTCGAAGGCCGCGCGCGCTTGTATTGCCACTTCGGTCGCGAGGCTGCGTTTGACGCGCAGCTGCTGGCCTGGCTGCGGCGCTTGCGCGCCATGCCGGGCGCGGCGCAGGCGCCGCAGGAAATGCTGGCACTGGGCCACCTGCTGCACGAGCTGCGCCTGTTCAAGTCGCCGGCCGAGTTGGGCCTGCTGCGCCATGCGGCCAACCTCGGCATGGAGGCGCACCGTGTCGCGTGGGCGGCGCTGGTGCCGGGCGCGACCGAGTTCGCCATCGAGGCCGATTTCGTGCATGCGCTGCGCCACGCGGGCGCGCAGCCCAGTTATCCGCCGATCGTCGCCGGCGGGCGCAATGCCTGCGTGCTGCACTACGCGCGTAACGACGCGCCGCTGCGCGCGGGTGAGCTGCTGCTGCTGGATGGCGGCGCCGAATGGCAGGGCTATGCCTCGGACATCACCCGCACGCTGCCGGTGAGCGGGCATTTCAGTGCGCCGCAACGCGCGCTTTATCAACTGGTGCTGGACGCGCAGTGCGCGGCGCTGGCGCGGATCCGTCCCGGGCAAAGCTGGGAGGCTTTTCATCAGGCCGCGCGCGAGGTGCTCATCGCCGGCCTGTGCGCGCTGGGCCTGCTCAAGGGCACGCCTGCGCAGGCGCTGGCCAGCGGCGTCTACCGGCGATATTTTCCGCACAAGACCGGGCATTGGCTGGGGCTGGATGTGCACGACGCCGGTGATTACCGCATCCACGGCGAGCCGCGCCTGCTGGAACCCGGCATGGTGCTCACGGTCGAACCGGGGCTGTATATCGCGCCCGATGAGCGCAACGCCCCGGCGCGTTATCGCGGCATCGGCATCCGCATCGAGGATGATGTCGTGGTCACCGCGCACGGCGCCGAGGTGCTGACCATGGCGTTGCCCAGTGATCCCGATGCGTTGGAGGACGCCCTGGCGTCCGCTGGCAGCCGCACCCATTGACCTCCATGAAAATCCTGTCGAGTCCGATCATGCGCAAGCCCCGTTTCGCCCTGTTGCTGGTTGCCCTGATGCTGTCGATCGCTGGCATTGCCACGCCGCCGCGCGTGCAGGCCGCGCAGCAGCCGCCCATCGCCGACGCTACCTATGGCGCGCACATCATCAACTACGGGCTGTTCGGCCCGGTGCGCGTGTATCAGCCGATGGGCACGCCGCGGCGTGCGCTGATCGTGTTCTCGCGCGCCTCCGGCTGGGGCGTCAACGAGGCGCGCTACGCCACCGGCCTGCAGCAGGCCGGCAGCCTGGTGATCGGTGTCGATCTGCCGCGCTATCTGAAAACGCTGGAAGCGCTCAAGGGCAAGTGCAGCTACCCGGCCGGGCATGTCGAGGAGCTGTCGCACTGGATGCAGAAGACGCTCAAGCTGCCGGTCTACCTGCGGCCGTTCATCGTCGGCTTCGACGGCGGCGCCGACTTCACCTACGCGCTGGGCGTGCAGGCGCCGGCGGGCACTTTCGCCGGCATGGCCACGCTGGGCTGGGACGGTCGCTTCACCCTGCGCAAACCGCTGTGCAAGGGCGACGCCGGCAACGCCACCGTGGCGCAGGGCAAGGCGTTCGGATTCACCCCGGTGAAACCCCTGCCGCTGCCGTGGCTGGCCGCGGGCAGCCCCGGCGCGCATGAAATCGGTCCACCCGTGGCCTTCGGGCGCGCGCAGCGCGCACCGGCCGATGGTGCGCTGCTGGCTGCCGAACTCGACGCACTGGTGCGCAAGCCGACGCTCAGCGCCGGCGCCTTCGCCGACAAGCTCGACGATCTGCCGCTGACCGAGATCGCACCGGTCGGCAAGCCGGATGGCCGCGTGGTGATCATGTTCAGCGGTGACGGCGGCTGGGCCGGGCTGGACAAGGGCGTGGCCAAGGTGCTGTCCATGCATGGCGTGCGCGTGGTTGGCCTCAGTTCGCTGGAATACTTCTGGCACAAGAAGACACCCACCGAAACCGCGCAGGCGCTGGCGCGCATCCTCGCCGCCTATACCGCGCGCTATCCCGACGCGCGCTACACGCTGATGGGTTACTCGTTCGGTGCCGGCGTGGTGCCGGTGGTGTACAACCTGCTGCCGGCGGAACTCAAGCAGCACGTCGATGCCGAGGTGCTGGTCTCGCCGGATCCCGAAGGCTGGTTCGACATCCACATCGGCGACTGGTTCGGCACCACGCAGCACGAGTTCAACGTGCCGCTGGATCCGGAAATCGCGCGCACCAGGATTCCGGTGATCTGCCTGTCCGGCCAAAGCGAGGGCCACAAGACCTATTGCGACAGTCTGGCCGAACGCCACATGGCGCGGCTGATCACCCTGCCGGGCGGCCACCACTACGAAGGCGATTACGCGCGCCTCGGCCAGGTGATCCTGCAGGCGCTGCCGAAGTAGGGCGGGCGGGTCAGGGCAGCAGCATGCGCCGGTAGCCGCCGGCGACCAGCGCGGCGATGTCGGTGAGCAGTGCCGGCACCCACAGGCCGCGTGGATAGGCCAGATACGCGCCGACCCACTCGGGGCGGAATTTTTCCTTGTAGCGGCGCACGCCCTGGTAATTGTAGAAGCGGTTGCCGTGGCGGAAGGCCAGCGCGGCCAGGCGCTCGTTGAGCCGCGCGTAGGGCGTGGTGCCGACGTTGGACAGCGGCGCCATGCCCAGGCTGAAGGACGCGTAGCCCTGCTGCTTGGCCCAGTTCAGCGCGTGCGCGAACACCAGGTCCATGCTGCCGCGTGGTGCGTCGGGCAGGTGCCGCATCAGGTCGATGGCGGCGACACCCTGTGCGCCGTAACCGGGCATCAGGCTGGCGAAGGCGATCAGCTCGTCCTCGCGGTACACCAGCGCCAGCGGGCCGCGCGCCAGATAAGCCGCGTCGAAGCGGCCCAGCGAATAACCTTTCTCGGCGACGCCCTTGTCGGCCAGCCAGGCATCGGACACGCGTTCCAGAGCGGCCAGCAGCGCACTGTCGTAGGGCGCTTCCGCGAGACGGAATTCGAGCTTCTCGCGCGGCGCGCGGTTGATCGCCTGGCGCAGATCCTCCCAGCGCTTGCCGCTCATCGAAAAATCCGCCAGCGGGATCAGCGCCAGCTCGCCCAGCTTGAACAGGTCGAAGCCGAGATCGTGGAAGCGCGCCAGATCCGGCTCCAGCACCGCGTAGAACGCCGGCGCGCAGCCCATGCTGTCGGCGTAGCGGCGGAAATCGAGAATCGCCTGCGCCTGCGCCGCGGGGTCGCCGCAAGGCGCGCCCAGCGCGATCAGGCGATGACGCACGCTGCCGTAGGCGATCAGGGTGCGATGGCCGGCACCCCAGAACAGATGCTTGTCGCCCATGAGGTTCAGGTGCGCGAACGCACCGCCGCCGTACTGCGCGTAAAACGCGCGCACGCGTTCCAGTTCCGCGTGATCCGGCAGCGGCAACTTGGGCCGGCGTATCGCGAACGCATGCCAGGCCAGGTACAGCGCCAGCCCGAGCAGCGCCGCGGCCAGCCCGCGCGCCAGGCGCGAGGCGTGCGCGTAAGCGCCGGTGGCGAGCAGATCGAAACTGTCCTGACCGAGAATATCCGCTACGCCCACGGCGAAGAATGCCGCGACCACCAGCAGCAGACCGAGCAGCCAGCCCAGGCTGACCGCGGAGGTCATGGCCACCGCGCGCTGGCTGAAATCCTGGCGGCGCGCGCGCAGCAGCAGCGACACCGCCAGCAGAAACAGCGCCTCGCCCCAGTGCAGGCCCTTGAGCAGCACCAGCAGCGCGGCCAGCCACAGCAGCCACTGCACCGCGCGATAGGCCACGCGCAGACGCCCGTCGATGCCGCGCGCCAGGCCCAGCAGCAGCACGCCGATGACGATGCTCAGCCAGTGCGAGCCCTCCAGCACCGGCATGCTGATGAAGCCCGCGGCATGCACGAAGCGCTGGTGCAGACTGGGCAGCGCCGCCGAAATCAGCAGCAGCACGCCGGCAGCAAACGTGAGCAACGCCAGGACGCGGATGCCGAAATTGGCCAGGTAGCCGGCCGGCACCACCAGCAGCTCGATCAACGGATGCGCGGCCATGCGCTCGCGCAGGCGCGTCAGCGCCGGCATGCGCTGCGCCAGCATGCCGGCGCCCAGCCACAGAGCCAGCAGCATCGGCAGCAGGTAGTACACCACGCGGAACAGGAACAGCCCGGCACCCGCCGCGCCCACCGGTACGCCGGCGATGCTCAGCGCCAGCAGCAGCAGACCATCGAACACGCCGAGGCCGCCGGGGATCATGCTCACCAGACCCAGCGTCGCCGCCGCGCCGAATGCCGCCAGCAGTTCCAGCGGCGATATCTGCGCGCCGGCCAGGTACAGGCACAGCCACAGCGTGGCCGCGGCCAGCACCCAGTCGATCAGCGACAGCAGCGCCAGATGCGCGCGCAGCGCCAGCGGCGGTACGCCCAGGTCCGCGGGCAGCCAGCCCATCAACCTGCGCCGTCCGGTAAGCACGAAATACAGCGGCAGGTACAGTGCCGCGGCCAGCAGCACCAGTAACGCCAGCACGCGGCTGGCGTGGTTGGGCGTGGCCGGCAGGTGGCCGCTGGCCAAGGCAATGATGACCAGCACTGACAGGCCCAGTGGCAGCGACAGGATCTGCAATCCCACCAGCGCGGCGCCGTTGCGCAGGGTGATGCCATGGCTTTTCAGCCCGAGCAGGCGCACGCCCGAGCCCACCGCGCCGGAGAGATTGAGCGTGTTGGCCAGCGCATTGGCCACGAACGACAGCCGCAGCAGCGGCAGCGTGGCGACGGGAAACTTCAACCAGCGCGCGATGGCCAGGTCGATCAGCCCGGTATAGGCCACCGCCGCCAGCGCGAACGCCGCCACGCCCGCGGCATCCAGCGTGGGAATGCGGATCAGGGTGCGCTGCAGGCTGCGCAGATCGAACGCCGACAGCTCGCGCCCGGCCAGCACGAAGGTCACGGCGAGCAGCGCCAGCGGTAGCAGCCAGCGCAGCACGCGCAGCCAGGACGAACGATGCGCGGCGGGCGCGGCGGGATTGGGTTGCATGCGTCGGTGCTGGTTGAGCGGAGCGCTATCCTCGCATCCGGCTCGGCGCTGTGACAGGGGGGCGCACGCCGCGCGCGGAAATCAGTGGTTCGGGCGCCGTGGCGATTGCGCCGGGAACGCTGCCCAGCAGCTTGTCGAGGATGCGCGTCAGGCAGGCGCGTTCATCGGCATCCAGATGCGCCAGCAATTCGCGCTCGTGCGCGCGCGCGCGCGGCGCCACGACATCGTGGATGGCCCAGCCCTTGGCCGACAGGCGCAGCACCGAGCGTCGCTTGTCGCCGTGGTGCATGCGTCGCAGCACGCGCCCGCTCGCGATCAGGCGCGCCAGCGCCCGGCTGATCGCAACCTTGTCGGTGGCGGTGCGCACGGCCAGCTCGCGCGCCGACAGCCCCGCGCCGTCGTAGCGCGCGAGTACGGCGAGCACGCGCCATTCGGTCATGCCCAGGTGGAAGCGTTGCTGGTACTCGCGCGCGATCGCCTGGCTGACCGTATTGCTCAGGATCGACAACCGGTACGGCAGGAAATGCTCCAGTTGCAGCGGGGCGTGATCGGGCATGGTGCGACGCATCCTGCAAATGGTTGCACCTGAAACTATAATTTCATCCTCGATGACGCAAGCGCCTTGTCAGAGGAGATCCGCATGAGCGCGCAACCCAATGTCGGCATGCAGCCGGTACAGTTCGAAAACCCGATGGGCGTCGACGGTTTCGAGTTCGTCGAGTTCGCGGCACCCGATGCGGCCATGCTGCATGCGCTGTTCCCCAGGCTCGGCTTCAGCGCCGTCGCGCGCCATCGGCGCAAGCGCGTGACGCTGTACCGCCAGGGCGATTGCAATTTTCTGGTCAACGAGGAGCCCGGCTCCTTCGCCATGGGCTTCGCGCGTCAGCACGGGCCCTGCGCCAGTGGCTTCGCCATCCGCTTCAGCAAACCCGCCCCTTGGGTGCGGACGCAGGCGCTGGGCCACGGCGGTGAGGCCATCGGCGCGCTCGAGCACACCAAGGCCGTCGACACGCCGGTGATCAAGGGCATCGGCGGCTGCATGCTGTACTTGATCGACCGGTACGGCGCCAAGGGCAGCTGCTATGAAGCCGAATTCGAATATCTGCCGGGCGTCGAGCGCAACCCCAGGGGTTATGGCCTCACCTTCATCGACCACCTCACCCACAATCTGCGTTTCGGCCACATGGAGCAGTGGTCGCAGTACTACGAACGCCTGTTCAACTTTCGCGAGATCCGCTATTTCGACATCAAGGGCGCGAAGACCGGGCTGGTGTCCAAGGCGATGACCGCGCCGGACGGCATGGTGCGCATCCCGCTCAACGAGTCGTCCGACCCGAAAAGCCAGATCAATGAATACATCGACGAATACAAGGGCGAAGGCATCCAGCACATCGCCTGCTTCACCGATGACATCCACGCCACGGTCGAGGCCATGCGCAGCGCCGGCGTCGAATTCCTCGACACGCCCGACGCCTACTACGAGGTGATCGACCGGCGCATCCCTGGTCACCGCGAAGACGTGCCGCGCATGGCGCGCAACAAGATCCTGATCGACGCCGATCAGGAAACACATCGCAAGCTGCTGCTGCAGATCTTCACGCAGAACTGCATCGGCCCGATCTTCTTCGAGATCATCCAGCGCAAGGGCAACCTCGGCTTCGGCGAGGGCAATTTCCAAGCGTTGTTCGAGTCGATCGAACGCGAACAGATCAAGCGCGGGGTGTTGTGAGGACCGGCCGCGCCGCACGCCGGACGCAAGCACGATGAGCCACCATCAAGATCTCCGCATGACCGACACGCTGCAATACCAATCGGGTTTCGGCAACGAATTCGCCAGCGAGGCGCTGCCCGGCGCGCTGCCGCAGGGACAGAACTCGCCGCAACAGGTGCCTTATGGCCTGTACGCCGAGCAGTTTTCGGCCACGGCCTTCACCGCGCCGCGGCATTTGAACCGGCGCTCGTGGCTGTACCGCATCCGCCCCGGGGCCATGCACCAGCCCTTCACGCTGCTGCCCGAATCACGCTGGCGCAACCGTTTCGACGAGCAGCCAGCCACCCCCAACCCGCTGCGCTGGGATCCGTTCCCGCTGGCGGCCACGGCGACCGATTTCATCGACGGACTGTTCACCGTGGGCGGCAACGGCGGACCCGCGGCGCAAACCGGCGTGGGCATCCATGTGTACGCCTGCAACCGGCCGATGCACAGTCGCTATGTGTACGCCGCCGACGCCGAACTGCTGATCGTGCCGCAGCTGGGACGGCTGCGCGTCGCCACCGAGCTGGGCGTGCTGGAGATCGCCCCGCTGGAAATCGCGCTGATCCCGCGCGGCCTGCGTTTCGCCGTCACGCCGCTGGATGGCGACGCGCGCGGTTATGTGGCCGAAAACTTCGGCGCGCCGATGCGCCTGCCCGAGCTGGGTCCGATCGGCGCGAACGCGCTGGCTAACGCGCGCGACTTCCTTGCACCGGTGGCGGCCTACGAGGACCGCGAGGGCGAGTTCGAGCTGATCGCCAGGTTCCAGGGTCGTCTGTGGCGCGCCGCCATCGACCACTCGCCGCTTGACGTGGTGGCCTGGCACGGCAATGCCGTGCCGGTGAAATACGACCTGGCGCGCTTCAATACCATCGGCTCGATCAGCTACGACCATCCCGACCCGTCGATCTTCACTGTGCTGACCGCGCCGAGCGACACGCCAGGCACGGCCAACATGGATTTCGCCATCTTCCCGCCGCGCTGGCTGGTGGCCGAGCATACCTTCCGCCCGCCATGGTTCCACCGCAACGTGGCCAGCGAGTTCATGGGCCTGATCCAGGGCGAGTACGACGCCAAGGGCGCCGGCGCCGGCGGCTTCAGCCCGGGCGGTGCCAGTCTGCACAACTGCATGAGCGGGCATGGCCCCGATGCCGCCGCGCACGCCAGGGCCGTGGCGCTGGATACCACGCGACCGCAGCATCTGACCGGGGCCATGGCATTCATGTTCGAGACACGCGCGGTCATCCATCCCACCGCACAGGCGCTGGCGCTGCCCGGGCTGCAAGCCGATTACTGGCGCTGCTGGCAGGGTCTGGCCCGACACTTCGATCCCACGCGCCGCTGAGTGCCCGCCCAGGCATGACGGAGAACGCATGAAGCTTGCATCCCTCAAACAAGGCGGCCGCGACGGTACGCTGATCGTGGTTGCGCGCGACTTGTCGTGCGCGCTGCGTGCCGATGGCATCGCGCCGACCCTGCAAGCGGCGCTGGACGACTGGCAGCGCATCGCGCCGCGCCTCAACGCGCTGGCCGAATCATTGCAGGCCGGCAGCGCCGCATGCAGCTTTGCGCTGGATTTCACCGCATTGGCCGCGCCGCTGCCGCGTGCGTATGAGTTTGTCGACGGCAGCGCCTACCTGCCGCACGTCGAGCGCGTGCGCAAGGCGCGCGGCGCCGAGGTGCCGGCCAGCTTCTACACCGATCCGCTGATGTACCAGGCCACCAGTGCCGGCTTTTACGGCCCGCGCGATCCGGTGCTGGCGGCCAGCGAGGACTGGGGCATCGACATGGAAGCCGAGGTGATCGTGGTCACCGACGACGTGCCGATGGGGGTGACGCAGGCGCAGGCGTCCGCGCACATCCAGCTGGTTGGTCTGGTCAACGATGTCAGCCTGCGCAATCTGATTCCGTCCGAGCTGGCCAAGGGCTTCGGCTTTCTGCAATCCAAGCCGCGCTCGGCGCTGTCGCCGGTGCTGGTCACGCCCGATGAACTGGGCGCGGCATGGCATGGCGACAAACTGCACCTGCCGATGCGCACCTGGATCAACGGCCAGTGGTTCGGTGCCGCCGAGTGCGGTGAGGACATGCAATTCAGTTTTGCCCAGCTGATCGCGCACGCAGCGAAAACGCGCCCGCTGGCGGCCGGAACGATCATCGGCTCGGGCACCATCGCCAACCATGACACCGCGCGCGGTGCCTCCTGCCTGGCCGAGCAGCGCACGGTGGAAACCCTGCGCGATGGCCGGCCATCGACGCCGTTCCTGAAATTCGACGACAGCGTTCGCATCGAGATCACGGACGCGCAGGGGCACAGCCTGTTCGGCGCCATCGAGCAGCGCATCGCACGCGCGCCGGTGTCGCCATGCTGCTGATCGCAAGCATCTGCATCTGGCGGACCGCGCCATTGCGGCGCAGCCCGCCGTCCGCACAGCGATGCATCAAACCGCGATACCCGGCGGCTGCGTCTGCGGCGCGCGCGACGCCGGCGGCGCAGTGTGCGGCGCCGGCACGATGATCACTGCCGTTGGCAGCAGCGGGCTGAACAGCGGCATCGGTCCGATGGCCTGCCCGTAGGCAACCGGAATCAGTCCGCGCGGCATCAGCAGCAAGGGCTGCAGCTGACGCGCCGACAGCATCTGCAGCGGCATCAGCATCTGCCGGTTCATGCTGGTTTCGATGGCCTGCATCTGCGCCATCTGCGCCTGCATGGCGCGCATCTGCTGCAAGGCCCAGGTGGGCATCGCCGCGTCGCCGTTGCTGCGTTCGATCACGATGCTGTCATTGCCCTGCGGACTGCGCCAGCTCCAGGTGTGCACCTGCACCGGGCCTGCGGCCGTGTGTTCAACCCGCACGGTTTCATGCATGGGCAGGCTTCTGCCATCGAAATGCACCAGCAGCGGCTGCGCGGCCAGCGCGATGGCGGGGATGCACGCGCCCGCCGCCAGCAACCAGAAATGAGTCTTGCGCATGGGAACCTCCTCGGTGGACATGGGCATGACGCCCGGATTGGCCGGTGGGACCCTGGCGGAGAGGAATTTGTTCCATACCATGCCGCCGCGATTCATGAATCAGTGAAGTTGTGTCGGCATTCCGCGAATCTGATCCAGATCAAGACCTGCGCGCGGCGGCCGCGGCAGACTGCGGCCATGACCCTGCATGCACCCCAGGCACCGTGCTTCGACGCCGAGCTGATCCGGCGCTACGACGTGGTCGGACCGCGCTACACCAGCTACCCGACCGCGCCGCAGTTCCACGCCGATTTCGGCGAGGCCGCGCTGCGCGCCGAGGCGCACGCCAGCAACGACGACCCGATCCCGCGCGATCTGTCGGTATACGTGCACGTGCCGTTCTGCCTGAGCCCGTGCTTCTACTGCGGCTGCACGCGCCTGATCACGCGCGATCACGCCAAGGGCGAGCAGTACCTGCAGCACCTGTATGCCGAGATCGAGCGTACCGCGCCCTTGTTCGACCGCGACCGCAGCGTGGTGCAACTGCACTTCGGCGGCGGCACGCCCAATTTTCTCGATGCGCGGCAGATGCAGGACCTGCTGCAGGTCCTGGGCCGGCACTTCAACCTCAGCCAGGCCGCCAGCCGCGAGTTCGGCATCGAGCTGGACCCGCGCAGCGCCGACCCGGATTACGTGCGCGCACTGGCGGCGCTGGGTTTCAACCGGCTCTCGGTGGGCATCCAGGACTTCGACCCGGCGGTGCAGGCCGCGGTCAACCGCGTGCAGAGCGTGCAGGACACCGCCGCGTTGCTGCAGGCCGCGCGTGCGGCCGGCTTCCGCTCGACCAGCGTGGACCTGATCTACGGCCTGCCGCTGCAGACGCCGGCGCGTTTCGCGCACACGCTGGAGCAGGTCATCGCGCTGGCGCCGGACCGCATCGCCGCCTACAGCTACGCGCACCTGCCGCAGCTGTTCAAGGCGCAGCGCCGGATCGACGCCAGCCAGTTGCCTGATGCCGCGAGCAAGCTGGCGCTGCTGGGCCTGACCGTGGACCGGCTCACCGCGGCCGGCTATGTGTACATCGGCATGGACCACTTCGCGCGGCCGCTGGACGAGCTGGCACGGGCGCAGCGCGCGGGCACGCTGCAGCGCAATTTCCAGGGTTACTCGACGCACGCCGAGTGCGACATCATCGGTCTGGGCATGAGCTCGATCAGCCGCGTGGGCAATGCCTATTACCAGAACGCCAAGGACCTCCCGGGCTATTACGCGGCGCTGGAGGCCGGGCGCCTGCCGGTGGCGCGCGGGCTGGTGCTGAGCGCGGACGACCGCCTGCGGCGCGAGCTGATCAACGCGCTGATGTGCCAGGGCGAGATCGACATCGACGCCTTTGGCGCGCGCCACGGCATCGACTTCCGGAGCTACTTCGCCGACGCGCTGGACGCGCTGCGGGCGTTCGCGGACGACGGCCTGGTGCAGTGGCAGGGCGCGCGCCTGCGCATCAGCGCGCGCGGCCGCCTGCTGACGCGCCAGGTGGCGATGCGCTTCGATGCCTACCTCGGCACCGCGCAGAACGCGCGCTACTCGCGCGCCATCTGATGATCAGTTTGCAAAACCGGGTGTCCTGCCGCAGTTTGCAAACCAACGGGCGCGGCAGAGACACGCCACTTTCGTCGCAGCAAGCACGTGCGTGCTCGTCGCGGCGGCACGTTGACAGCTACGCATCCTGCTCCGCTGTCAAAGCCCTGCCTGCACCATCCATGGCGCCGGTGGGCATGGCGCGCGCCTGCAGGATCTTCCCGCAGCGTCGCAGATTCGAGTGGACCCGGCACGGCATCACCGGGTCTGATGAGACCC
This sequence comes from Metallibacterium scheffleri, assembly GCF_002077135.1. Classification (NCBI taxonomy): domain Bacteria; kingdom Pseudomonadati; phylum Pseudomonadota; class Gammaproteobacteria; order Lysobacterales; family Rhodanobacteraceae; genus Metallibacterium; species Metallibacterium scheffleri. Next base: position 974,969 of record NZ_LDOS01000001.1, read on the forward strand.
TGCCACTCATTCCGTTGTGCCTTGACGAATCACCACCATGACCCAACGCACCAAGCTGAAAATCGATTATCAGGGCTTGCTCGGATACAAACCGCGCGCGGATCTGCTTGCCGGACGCGTGATCCTGGTCACGGGTGCAGCCGATGGCATTGGTCGCGCCGTCGCGCTGGCTTATGCCGCGCACGGGGCCCGGCTGATCCTTCTTGACTGGAATCGCAAGGCGCTGGATCACGTGCATGATGAAATCGGCAACCTCGGATTTGCCGAGCCGGTTCTGTGCCCGATCGATTTTTCCGGTGTGACCATCGATGGCCTGCGCGATGTCGTGCGGCTTGTCGAGGAGCGTTTTGGTGCATTGGATGGCCTGCTCAACAACGCATCCTGGATTGGTGCGCTGAGCCCCTTCGAGCACTACGCACCGAAGACCTGGCTCAAGGTCATGAACATCAACCTCGCCGCGCCGTTTTTTCTTACCCAATGGTGCATGCCGGTGTTGCGCAAGGCGGCCGATCCGGTCATCGGCTTTTCACTGCACGCAACGAGTCGCGCCTACTGGGGTGGATTCGCCATGGCCAAGGCGGGTCAGGAAGCGCTGCTGCATGTTCTGGCCGAGGAATATCACCAGCAAAGTTCGCAACCCGTGCGCATGTTTGGCATTGACACCGGCCCGGTAATGACCGCGGGACGTCGACAGCACTACCCCGGCGAAGCCCAGGGGACGCACCCCGCGCCCGAAAGCGTGACCGGCCCGTATCTGTACGCCATGGGCCCGGACGCGGCCGGACAGAGCCCGCTCGTGTTGCGCCAGGGACTGACCAGTTCAGGCGCCACATAATGCGAAAGCCGACTTGCGCCGGCTTTCGTGATTGAGGAACGGGCGTATTATTTCCGTAATTTATTTCTTCATTTTGTGGGCTGAACACCACCCTTTGACGTGCACGTCATTGCCCGGAAACAACTGGCATGGCCCCCATTGCTCGGCTGCGGTGCCCTGATAAAACGCGCAGTCGCCGCAGTACTGGTTGATCTTGTGGTTGGGGAATTTGGCCTGATCGGCCTGTGCCGTATTGTCGACATAACCAAGTGCCTGCGCTTGCGGAGCGCTCGGGCTGAGATGCGGCAAACCCGCTGCCGCAGCGCGCTTGGGCATGGCAGCAAACACCACGGCCGCGGCCGCGGTGCCTGCAGCGATCTTCAGGAAATGGCGACGCGATTCATCATTTTCATGTTGCGACATTGACAACCTCCATCGATGGCGATTATTGCCGGTTGGACACAGCGACTACACTACGCCCGATCCCGTTACGAACGTCTTGATCCGGATCAAGCCAGGATCTCCATTTTGCACATATTCAGCGATTTGCCGGCACGCAGGTCGACGTTCGCAACCAGGCTGATTCTGCCGCAGTTTGCATGAAGCGGGTACGGCGGAGTGGCGCCACCCTGGTCACGCCAAAACCGGGCGGTTTCGTCGCGCCGGTGCCTGCATGTGGCGAAGCCGTGCGCAGTCCGCGTATGGATCGACTGGGCGCTCGCGTCAACTGGTGGCGAGGTAACGATCCTTCAACTGCACGTAGTGTTGCGCCGAGTAGGCCAGTTGCTCCAGTTCGCGCGCCGCAAGCTTGCGTGCAAACCGCGCGGGGTTGCCCAGCCACAGCTCGCCCGCGCCGATGCGCTTGCCCGGCGCCACCAGCGCGCCGGCTCCGACCATCGCACCGCGCCCGACCACGGCGCCATCGAGCACGGTGGCGTGCATGCCGATCAGGCACAGATCCTCGATGGTGCAGGCGTGCAGGATCGCGCCATGGCCGACGGTAACATCGCTGCCGATGATCAGCGGCGCGCCGCCCGGCGTGTACGGGCCATCGTGGGTCACGTGCAGCACCGCGCCGTCCTGGATATTGCTGCGCGCGCCGATGCGGATGTAGTTGACATCGCCGCGCGCCACCGCGGCCGGCCAGAACGACACGTCCTCGCCCAGCTCCACATCGCCGATCACGCAGGCGCCCGCATCGATGTAGCAGCGCGCACCGAGACGCGGAGCGGTACCGGCAAACGGACGCAAATTGGTCATCACGACACCACCACTCCAGGCCGCGCAGCGTGCGCGAGGCGCGTATTCTGGCGCATCGGCCACGATCCGCGGAGCCACCGATGGATGACCACATTTCCGAATCCGGGCTGCGCACGCTGCTGCATGCGCAGCGCATGACCTGGGCGCGCCAGGTGCCTGATCACATGCAGCGCATGGATGATCTGGCGCGGCTGCGCGTGGCATTCCAGGCGCGATTCGCGCGGCTGGCACAGGCGATGAGCGACGACTTCGGCCAGCGCTCGCGCCACGAGAGCCAGTTGTCCGACCAGATGACCGTGCTGCACGACATCGATCACGCGCGCCGGCACCTGAAGCGCTGGATGCGGCCGCACCGGCATTGGGCCGACATCGCGTTTTTCCCCGCGCATATCGAAGTGCACCCGCGCCCACTGGGCGTGATCGGCGTGATCGCGCCATGGAATTACCCGGTGAGCCTGGCGCTGATGCCGCTGGTCGAGGCGCTGGCCGCGGGCAATCACGTGATGCTCAAGCCATCCGAGCTGACCCCGCGCACCAGCGCCGCGCTGGCCGAGCTGGTCGCCGCGGTGTTTCCGCCCGAGCGCGTGGTCGTGGTGCAAGGCGACGCCGCTGTCGGCGCGATGTTCGCAGCGTTGCCGTTCGATCATCTGGTGTTCACCGGGTCCACTGCGGTCGGGCGCAAAGTGGCGCTGGCCGCCGCCGCCAATCTCACCCCGGTGACGCTGGAGCTGGGCGGCAAGTCGCCTGCCTTGATTGCGCCTGGCTACGCGCTGGCCCTCGCCGCCGCGCGCATCGCGCAGGGCAAGCTGCTTAACGCCGGACAAACCTGCGTGGCGACCGACTACGTGTTGCTGCCGCGTGGCCGTGTGCCGGACTTCGTGCAGGCGCTGCGCGCGTACGTGCAAAAGCATTATCCGGTACTGCGCAGCACGCCGGACTTCAGCAGTATCGTCAGCGCGCGCCACTACACGCGGCTGCACGCGCTGGTCGATGACGCGCGCGCGCAGGGTGCCGAGGTGATCACCCTGCCGGATACCACGGCGCACGATGCGGCGCGGCGCATCTTTGCGCCCACCCTGCTGCTGCGGGCCGACGCCTCGATGCGCGTCATGCAGGAGGAAATCTTCGGCCCGATCCTGCCCGTGCTTGAATACGACAGCCTTGAGGAAGCCATCGCCACGATCAACAGCCAGCCGCGTCCGCTCGCGCTGTATGTGTTCGACGACGATGCGCGTCGTGCCGCGCGCGTGATCGCTGCGATTCCGGCCGGCACGGCGGGCATCAACGACACCGTGGTGCAGTTCGCGCAGACGCGGCTGCCGTTCGGCGGCATCGGCGCCTCGGGCATGGGCCATCTGCACGGCCACGCCGGATTTCTCAACTTCAGCAAGCAACTGCCGGTATTTCGCCAGTCACGCTGGTCGGGTCTCGGCCTGTTGCGCCCGCCCTACGGCAAGCTGGCCGAGCGCATGCTGCGCTGGCTGGCGCGCTGAGTCGCATGGCGAAACCTGGGAGTCGGCCGCGGAAGACGCCGCAGGCCTGGTTATTCCGGGCCATGTTGTTCCGCGCTATCGGCTCTTGTCGAAGTATTCCATGGTGTAGCGATAGCCGGCTTCGACGGCGCGCGTGAATCCGCGCCAATCCAGCAGGCCGATATCGGCGTGCGGTGGGGTGAGCAGATGCGTGGCCAGGCTGCGCCGCTGCGCGCTGGCGGTTTCGCTTTGCACCATCGCCGCGCGCACCAGGATGGCGAACAGGCTGGGCCAGCGGTGACCGCGCAGCCAGCGCCAGGTCAGGCGCGGCAGGCGTGGCAGGGCGATGGCGTCGAAGCCGGCACTGAGCGTGTCATCGCCGCTGATGTCCACCGCAACCACCGTGTCGATGTCGCGGTCGCGCATGACATCGACGGGCAGGTTGTTCATCACCGCGCCATCGACATGCACCATGCCCCGGTGCAGCAGCGGCGGCAGCACGCCGGGGATCGCCGCGCTGGCCCGCAGCCATAGCCACAGCGGTCCGCGCGTGTGCACATCGGCGCTGCCGCGGCTGAGGTTGGAAGACACGCAGTAATACGGCAGCGCCAGATCCTCGATGGCACGGTTGCCGAACGCCGCGCGCAGCAGGCGCGTGCTGCGTGCGCCACGGGTCAGTGCGATCAGCGGCACGGTCATGTCGCGCAAGGGATGGCCGTCGACGAAGGCCTTGCGCATCTGCGCGAGCAATTCGGCATCGTCCCATTCGCAGGCCACGCCGGCGGCGACGATGGCGCCGATGCTGGTGCCGCCGATGCTGTCGATGGGCCGGCCCAGCGCGCGCAGCGCGCGTATCACGCCGATGTGCGCGAAGCCGCGCGCGCCGCCGCCGGACAACACCACGCCTTGCGCGCGCCGCGTCAGCAGGCGGGCCAGGCGCGCGCAGTCACTGGCGCCGCGCAGGTGGTGCCACTGCGGCGCCTCGTGGAATTGCGCCAGCCAGCGCGTGGCCCGACCGTGTGTGGGCGTGCCGCCGGCGCCCAGCAGCAGCAGATGTCGTGGCCGGTGCAGGGCATCGTCGCCGGAGTGGCAGCCGGCATCCGGCCACGCTGCCGGGGCGCTGGCTGTGCTCGCGGCCAGGAGCAGTTGGTCACATTGGCGTATGCAGGTCGCGCGCCAGGCCGGATCGCCGCCGTTGGCGACGTAGAGCAGAAACTCATGCTCGCGCTCGCGTGCGCTGAACCAGTCGGCATCGCGGTTGCGCCCGGTCGCGGCATCGATCACCAGGGTGACGCCGTGCAGGCGCAGCGCGCGGGCCAGATCCTCGGCCACGCTGCGCGCATCGACGGCATCATCGAACGGCAGCAGCGCGAAGCCGCGCGACCGTGCCAGTGGATCGCCCATGTCGTTGGCCAGCAGACGTTCGAGCACACGCCGCGATGCCGCCAGCAAGGCCTTGGGGTGGCTGTCCTGCAGGCGTTCGAAGCTGGCGCGCGGCAAGCGCAGCAAGGTGCAGTCACGCAGCGCGCGCACCGCATACGCGCGCGCCTGATCGGTCAGCAGGCCCAGCTCACCGACGGTCTCTCCCGGTGCAATCACGCCGAGCAGGCGCTCGCGGCCATCGCTTTGCGCCATACCGAATACACCGAGGCTGCCCGAGCGCAGCACATAGACGGCATCGGCGGACGCGCCGCGGACGAACAGGGTGTCGCCGCCAGCGAGGCTGCATGGCTCCAGATACGGCAGCAAGGCGACGCGCGTGGCGGGGTCGAGCGCGCCGAACAATGCGGTGCGTTCGAGGGTTTCGATCAGCACCGTGCGCAGCGCGAGGTCCATGACAACATGCTAGCCGCGCGTCGACAGGTCGCCATGATGCGGCGCAGCGCTTGAAATAGGCGTCCTGCAGCCCCACGCCGGGAGTCCACGGAGAATGCGCATGCTCAACCCGCTGCTGGATGACGCTTTACTGCCCGATTTCGCCGCCATCAGCCCCACGCACGTGCTGCCCGCGGTGCAGGCGCGGCTGGATGCGCTGGAGGCCGGCATCGCGGCCATCGTCGCGCCGCAGACACCGCGCGATTTCGACCATGTGCTGCTGGCCGAGGAGCGCCTGCAGCAGGCGCTGGCGCGCACCTGGTCGCCGGTGGCTCATCTGCACGCGGTTGCCGATAGCGCCGAATTGCGCGCGGCCTATGCCGAGGCCGAACAGCGCATCACCGAAGTGCAGGCGCGGCTGGGTCAGCATCGTGGCCTGTACGAAGCCGTGCGCGCGGTGCGTGAGCGCGCCGACTTCGATCAGCTCGGCGCCGCGGAGCGTGCGCTGGTCGAACACACGCTGCGCGATTTCAAACTCTCCGGCGTGGCGCTGGATGAACCCGCGTGCACGCGCTTTCGCACCATCGCGCAAGAACTTTCCCGGCTCGGCACCGGCTTCGAGGAAGCCGTGCTGGATGCCGGCGAAGCCTGGCGCGAGCACATCACCGACGAACGCGATCTGGTCGGCCTGCCGCCCTCGGCGCGCGAGGTCCTGGCCGGTTATGCGCGCGCGGCCGGGCTGGACGGGTTCCTGATCACGCTGCAGCAGCCCGCAGTGCAGGCGGTGCTGACCCATGCCGAGGACCGTGCGCTACGTGAACGCGTGTACTGGGCATGGAATACACGCGCCTCCGATCAGGGTCCGCAAGCCGGGCGTTATGACAACACGCCACGTATCGCGCAGATCCTCGCGTTGCGGCACGAAGCCGCGCAACTGCTTGGCTACGCCAACGCCGCCGCGTTGTCGCTGGCCGACAAGATGGCGCCCGGTGTGACCGCGGTGCGTGCGTTTCTCGATGACCTGGTGCAGCGCGCGCGTCCGCGCGGCGTGGACGAGCGCGAGGCGTTGCGTGCCTATGCCGCCGCCGAGCTGGCGTTGCCCGATCTGGAATCATGGGACATCGCCTGGGTCTCGGAGAAACTGCGGATGGCCCGCTACGCACTGGACGAAGAGCAGATCAAGGCCTACTTCCCGCTGCCGCAGGTGCTCGATGGCCTGTTCGCCATCCTCACGCGCGTGTTCGGCATCCGCGTGCGCGAATCCGGCGCGGCTCCGGTCTGGCATCCGGATGTGCGCTACGCCGAGGTGTTCGATGCCGATGGCCAATTGCGCGCCGGGATCTATCTGGACCTGTACGCGCGCCGTGGCAAGCGCGGCGGCGCATGGATGGATGTATGCCGGTCGCGCTTGCGCAGCGCGCAGGACGCGCAGCTGCCGGTGGCGTTCCTGACCTGCAACTTCGCCGCGCCCGGGCGTGATGCACCCGCGTTGCTGACCCACGATGACGTGCAGACACTGTTCCACGAGATGGGTCACGTGCTGCACCACCTGCTCACCGAGGTCGATCTGCCCGGCGTCGGCGGCATCGATGGCGTGGAATGGGATGCGGTGGAGTTGCCCAGCCAGTTCATGGAGAACTTCGCCTGGCAGCGCGAGGCACTGGATTTATTCGCGCGCCACTACCAGACGCAGCAGCATCTGCCGGACGCGCTGTATCAGCGCATGCTCGATGCGCGCCATTTTCATGCCGGCCTGCACCTGCTGCGCCAGCTCGAGTTCGCGCTCTACGACCTGCGCCTGCACGCCGAATACGACCCCGCGCAGGGGCCGCGCACGCTGGCGCTGCTGGCCGAGGTGCGGCGCAGCGTGGCGGTGATGCTGCCGCCGGCCTGGCAGCGCTTTCCGCAGGCGTTCACGCACATCTTCGCCGGCGGCTACGCGGCCGGCTACTACGGTTATCTGTGGGCCGAGGTGCTCGCCGCCGATGCCTTTGCGCGTTTCGCGGACGAGGGCGTGTTCAACGCCACCACTGGTGCCGCATTCCGCCGCGAGATTCTGGCCGTGGGCGCCAGCCGTCCGGCCCTGGACAGTTTCCGCGCGTTCTGCGGCCGCGACCCTGATCCATTGCCGTTATTGCGCAGTTACGGTCTGGCTGCCTGAGCGGCGGTCGTGGTCGCACCGCGGCGCGCGCGCGAGGCCGCGGGCGCTGCATCCGCGCGGGATCGATCCGGCCCACGCGCGGCAGCAGCAGTGCTCCACCGGGTCTGGATGGCGCGGCGCAACATCCAGTTGTCTGTGCTCCCGATCCACAATAGAGTTGGAAATGGTAATTGCGGGAAACGCAATTCCGGATCGCGGGGGTCATACGAATAAATTACATTTACGTAATGTCCAGGCGCTGTCATTGCGCGGTCATCGCGTCCGGTCAGAGTGCGCGTGTCCCGTGAATCGTCTGCGCATGCCGCCGGTCCCATTGCCACCGCTCGCTCCGATTGCCGCGAACGTATTGCCGGCAGTGCGCAGCGCCATGCATGGCCTGAGGCGCAAGCCGCAAACAGCGCGGCGCACGGGCTGCGACCGCAGCAATAGGCCGATGCCCATGGTCGCAGTGGCTTTGCCGCGGGTGTCCCGGCATGGCCGCGTGTTCGCTCCTGCGCATCAAACAAGATCGGCAATCACGGAATGAACACCGACCGGCATTATCTGGCGCATTACCGAGTATGGCTTGTCCGCACCATGGGCATCGCATTATCGAGCATCGCGATCAGCAGCACTGACAACGACCCGTCGCAACCCATTAGTCCCAGCCCCGAGGAATCGACCATGTACAAATATAAATACAAGCGTTCCGCCCTGTTCTTCGCACTGGCCAGTACCGGCCTGATATCCCTGATGCCGGGCGTCGTTCTGGCGCAGACCACGGCAGCGTCATCCAGCGCCACGGACCAGCCAGCGTCCACGAAGTCCGGCAAGTCCACACACGTGGAGCAGCTGAGCAAAATCCAAGTCATTGCCCGCGAGTTGACGCTGACCCGAATCCCGATGCACGCCGCTTTCAGCGAGTCAGTCATCGGCCCTTCCGCGATCCGCTTCGCCTCGCCCATGCTGGATGTACAGAGCCTGCTCGAACGCACGCCGTCGATCAACGTGCGCACACCGGCGGCCAACGGGGTGCGCACCAACATCACTTTCCGCGCCTTCAGCAGCGGCCAGTTTTCGGAAACCTTCGACGGCGTACCGATCAACGACCCGTTCAATGGCGGCACCACCAATTCGGCATCCACGCGCAACAACATCCCGTTGACGCTGAACGACATCGACAGCGTCAACATCTACCGCGGCATCAACAACCCGGCGGTCACCTCGTACAACTCGCTGGGCGGCACGATCGCGTTCGAGCCGCGCGATCCCAGCGCCACCGCGAACGCACAGGCAACCCTGGGCGGTGGCAGCTTCAGCACCTGGTTCTACGGACTCACCGCCAATACCGGCGACATCGGCGGCGTGCGCAGCCTGTTCAGCATCGACCACAACAGCAGCAGTGGCTGGCAGGCGAATTCCGGCAACCGCAATACCAATCTCTATTACGCCGGCGTGTTGCCCTATGACGAGGGTGATGGCGAGGTTTACGCCTACGCCATCTACAACCAGAACAAGGGCTTCACCCCGCATACCATCCCGCTGCCACTGATCCAGCAGTACGGCTACAACTACGGCTGGCCGCTGGACTGGACCAACAGCTACAACAAGGACCACGGCGGCACCTATATCCTGGGTGACCGCATGCGTGTCAATCACCTGCTGTCGTTCAACGCCCGCGTGTATGCGCGCAATGTCGACTACAACCGCGTCTCCTACGCCAATCCGAACTTCATCCAAAGCGCGACGCAGCCCTACTTCATACCGAACACACCGGGCAATTCTTCATTCTGGCTGCCCAATCCCAGCTATGACCCGGCCGCGGCCTTCGGCAGCGATCTGGCCGGCAATGCCTACCACACCTACCTGTACAGCACCCAGCAATACGGGTTCATGCCGCATTTCACCCTGAATCTTCCCGACAACCAGGTCAAATTTGGCGCCGACTGGTCGCACACCAAGCTGCACTCGGCCGAGTACTGGTACGGCGCCAATCCGATGCCGCTGGTTACGGGTTACAACAACGCCTGGGACGAGCACGACGAGCGCAGCCTGGGCTCGGTCTTTGCCCAGGATACCATCCGCCTGTTCGGCGGCGCGGTGCATGTGACGCCGGGGTTGAAGTACATGTACGAGCGCACGGCTGATTTCGACAATGTCGGATTCTTCTACCCGATCAGCGGCACCGTGTCGGACTCGGAGCATTACACCTCGCCGACCCTGGGCATCAACTGGCGCCCGGTACGCCACGTCAGCCTGTATGCCGCCTGGGGCAAGACCGCCAAATTCCCCGGCATCGCGGCGTTCTACGACAACGTCGGCCTGACCAATGGCGCGGGACAGCCCATCGTGGAACCGCTGCATGTGACGCCCGAGTACGTGCGTGATCTGGAGGCGGGTGTGCGCTACGAGGCGCATGGATTCGAGGGTGCGTTCAACGTCTACCGCGAGAACTTCGCCAATACCTTCATCTCGGTGACCGATCCCACCACCCAGGTCACCACCACCTCCAATGGCGGGTCCTCACGTTACGAGGGCATCGAGCTGGATCTGCAGGACAGCATGGACACGCCGCTGGGCGCCTTCAGCGTGTTCGGCAACATCTCGCAGAACAAGGCCTTCTTCACCTCCGACTTCACCGTCGCCGGCGCCGCTGGTACGGCCGCGATCGCGGGCCAGAGCGTCGTCGCGGGCCAACCGCTGGCCGGCGTTCCGCAGCACCTCGCCAACCTCGGCATCGGCTGGAAGTGGAAGACCTGGCGCGCCAGTGTCAATGAGCATTACGCCGGCTCGCAGTACGTCAACGAATACAACGCCGGCATACCCACGGCCGAGACCATCCCCAGCTACGCGGTGATGAATTTCACCCTGCGCGACACGTTGCACATCGGCCAGGGCATGCTGAAGGACGTGAAGCTGGCGCTGCACGTCGACAACGTGCTGGACCGGCACTACTACACGTTCGGCTACGGCGACACGACCTATTCCGGAACGCCGTTCGTGCGCGCCATCTACGAGGAGCCGCGCGCCTACTTCGGTTCGGCCACGATCGATTTCTGATGGCGGCAGCTGCGTCGTGCCGGTATGCGCCGGCGCGACGCGGCAAGCGTGGCGCTTCGTGCTGTAATCGCCTGCGCCGGAAATGGATGGCCGGTGTCATGAAACAACCGTCGCATCGTGTCGGCCGTTCGCTCTTGCAGCGGTTCGTGCTGGCCGGCGGATCCCGCCAACCCGTTGCCGCACCCGCATGAGGACTGCCTGCATGTCCACACCCAACCCGAGCGCGCTGGATGTGCTCGACCAGCAGCGCTTCTCGCGCTTCCACGCGCGCGCGCTCATCACCACCGGCATGGGCGTGTTCACCGACGGCTACGACCTGATCTCGATCAGCGTGGTGTTGCCGATGGTGCTGCACAGCTTCGGCGTGGATCGCCTCACCGGCACGCAGTCGTCCTTGCTGGTGGCCAGCGCGCTGCTGGCCTCGGCGGCAGGCGCGATCGTGTTCGGGGTGATCTCCAATGCCGGGCGCAAGCGCTTCTACGGCATCGACGTGATGCTGATGGCCATCGCCGCGCTGGCGCAGGCGTTCTGCGGCAGCATCGGCATGCTGATCGCCGCGCGTACGCTGCTGGGTTTCGGCATCGGCGCCGACTATGTCCTCTCGCCGATGATCATGGCCGAGCACAGCAACGCCAAGGACCGCGGCAAGGCGCTGACCGTGGGTTTCTCGCTGATGTGGGTGCTGGGTGCGATCAGCGCGGCGCTGCTGCAGATCGCGCTCGAATACTTCCACGTACCGCCGGACCTGCAGTGGCGCATCACCCTCGGCGCGGGCGTGATCCCGGCCGGCGCGGTGATTCTGCTGCGCCGGCGCCTGCCGGAAACGCCGCGCTACTACGCGCACATCAAGGGCGATGGCGCGGCGCTGAAGGCGGTGGTGGCACAGGTGGCGGGCGCCGACGTTGCCGCGCAGACACAGGCCGAGGGCAGCCTCAGTGCCGGCATGCGCGAGTACTTCGCGCGCTACTGGCGGCGCTTCGCCATGATCAGCCTGCTGTGGTTCGTGTACGACATCGTCATCTATGCCGGTGGCCTGTTCGGTCCCAGCCTGCTGGGCAAGAGCGTGGGCTTGACCCCGGCCGAATTCCAGCTGGTCAACTCGGCGATTTTCAGCGTCTGCGGCAGCATCGTGGCCGTGTTGCTGATCGACCGCTGGGGACGCAAGCCATTGCAGGCCTGGGGCTTCGTGCTGATGGGTGCGATGCTCGGCTTGTATGCGTACTCCTATCACCCCGGCAGCAGCGCGCCGCTGTGGGGCATCACGTTGTACGGTCTGTTTTTCTTCTTCAACCAGGCCGGGCCGGGATCAATCAGCGGCGCCGGCATGCTCGGTGTGGAGATGGCCGCGACGCGCGTGCGCGGCCTGGTGCAGGGCTTGAGCGTGGCCGCAGGACGCCTCGGCGCGGCGCTGGGCGTTTTCGTGTTTCCGCGCCTGTTCCAGGATTACGGGCAAAGCTTCGCCGTGGCTTTTCTGGCGGGTACCGCGCTGATTGGCGCGGCGCTGACCCTGGTTGGCATTCCGGAGACGCGCCGCGTGAGTCTGGAAAAAGCCAGCGGCGAGACGGTGGTCTGAAACTGCGCGCGTGCCGCGGCGGGCGATCGGTCAGTCGCCGCCGTCGCCGGCGATCAGGCTTTGCAGCGGACGCTTCTGCTGCGCGGCCATGGCGTGCAGGCGCGCCAGCAGCGCGGCATACGCGGTCGGCCCCTTGCTGGCCAGCCACTCCTGACGCATCTGCTCGGGACCGGCGATTTTCAGCAGCGCGGTCGGCGTGTAGCTGCGCGCGGCGGGGAGATCGTTCCAGGCGATGTGGTCGCCGCCGGGCACGTGGTTGAGCGGCCATGATTTGAACGGTGAATCGGCGCCGCAGCGACCGGGATTGCGTGTCATCGCGGTCTGCATCGGCAGCACCGGCGCAGGCGCGAGGTCCGGCGTGCTGCGCCAGATGCCAGCGAGCACATGCGCGTTGGCGTCCCATTGCGACATCGGCTGGATAGCGGCCACGGCTTCGATCGTGCGCAGGAAATCCACCTGCGAGAGATGCTGCGTGTCCAGCGTGCCGGATTTGACCCACGGTCCGAGCGCCACGGCGAAGGTGCGGTGCGCGCTGATGTGGTCGGCACCGGATTGCGCGTCGTCCTCGGTGAGCAGCACCAGGGTGTGCTTCCAGCTGGGCAAGGTGGACAGCGTGTGGATCACCTCGGCGGTGGCGTAGTCATTGTTGGCGACATAGCTGTCCGGACTGGCCATGCACGCGGCGCGGCCGGCGGTGTGGTCATCCGGCAACCAGATGTAGATCACCCGCGGCAGGTGTTGCGCGTGCGCGCGAATCCAGCGGTCGGCAATGGCCGCGCGCGTGGTGTCCAGCACCAGCCGGTCCCAGGCCGGGTAGTTCATCGCCAGATGCGCGCGCAGCGCCGGCGAGATGTTGCCGATCTTGTTGCGCGCGGCGAATTCGCCGAAGTCCTCGAAGCTGACGCGATGCGCGAGCAGGTCGTTGAACAGGAACAGGCGCGCCGGGTAGGTGATCCACGGATTGCTCCAGTGGCCGAGCGCGCCGAGGTTGGTATAGATCGCGTAGGGGTTGCGCGCGGCGGGCTCATCGGGCACCAGGTCCTGCGTCCAGCCCGAGTTGGGGATATAGCCGCGCGCCGAGTAGTACAGCGACCAGGTGCGCTGCAGGAAATCCGAGTCGGAACCGGCGGTGGTCCACTGGTGGCCCTGCGAGGTCACCTCGCCGTCGGCGTAGAAATTCACGAACAGCGCGCCGCGCGCGGCCATCGCGTACAGATTGGGCAACTGGCGCGGACCGTACAAATCCAGCGCGGGATCGGCCCAGTGACCGGCGGCGGGATAGTCACCGAAATTCTCGTCGAAGGTTTTGTTTTCGCGCAGGATGAACACCACGTGCCGGATGTGCGCGTGCAGCCAGTCTTGCGCCTGGGCATTGGTCGCGGTCAGCGCGCTGCGCTGCGTCGTGCTGAAACCGTCATCGTGCAGCGCCTGCGCGGTCCACTGGCTGGCATGCGCGGGCAACTCGCGCAGGTCCACGCGCTGCAGCAGGCCGTGCATGAAATCGCCCACCCACTGGTGCTTGAGGTTGGGGCCGCTGCCCATGCCCTTGGCGCTGACCACATACAAGGCGTCGCCGCGCACGCTGAGCGCGGTGGGGTACCAGCCGGTGGGGATCAGCGCCGTGCGCGCGCCGCTGGCGAGATCGAATACCGCCACGTCATCATTGCCGGCGTTGGCCACGAACAGCTGTCCGTGCGCGATCGCCAGCGCATCGGGATACGCGCCGGGCGGGGCATCGGGATACGGCGCGTCATCGAGCACGCGCATGACCTTCAGGGTTTGCGTGTCCACCGCGACGATGCGATCGAGATTGGCATCGGCCACCCACACCAGCGGCGTACCGGGCTGCGCGGCCAGCGCGGTCGGATGCGCGCCTGCGGCAAAGCTGCGTGCGCCCAGCACCGGCCCGGTCGGCACCTCGCCCAGCACCTTCCACGCCGCGCGATCGACCACGGTCACGCCATTGCCGCCCCAGTCGCTGACCACCAGGCGCTTGCCACCATCGGCCAGCACCACCGCGAACGGATAGCTGCCGACATTGAGATAGCGCGTCGCGCCAGAGGCCAAGTCCACCCGCGCCAGGCTGTTGGCCAGCAGGCCAGTGACATAGGCGTGCTTGCCGGCAGGCCCGGTCACCACGCTGTCCGGGTAAAAAAGTCGCGCCTGCTGCCAGTTGCCGGCGTACTGGTACGGATACTGGCGCCGCGGAAATGCCTGCCAGCGCAGCGCATAGCGCCGCTGCAGGGCCAGCGTGCCACCATGCGTGGTGAACGCCAGCAGATCATCACTGGCGCCACCGGTGGCGTAGAGCATCCCGGCGCGGCCGGCGCTCAAGCCCTGGAACAGGCTTTGATTCGGGATCGCAGCACTGACCCGTGCCGGCAGCTCGCTTGTGTTGCCCTGCGCGACGTTGGCGCCGGGCGTCACGGCCGCGGGTGCCACTGCGCCGGGTGCTGGCGCCGGGTGCGCCGGGCCGAGCAGCGTGTTCGCCACGCCCAGCAGCTGCAGGTCGTCGCTGGCATACAAGCGCAGGCTTTGCAGCTTGTTGGCGCCGCCATCGAGCACCGCCACGTGACCGCCATGCGCCACCACCTGGGTGGGAAAATTGGGCGTGCGTGCCAGCACGCCCACCGGCGTCAACAGGCGCCCGCTGGGTAGTTCCGCCGTCGGCGATTGCGCGGGTGCGGCGGCGGCGGCGTGGGCGAGCAACAGCAAGCTGACTGCACTCAGTGCGATGGGTTTGCGGGACATGGTTGCGGCCTCGGACAGTTGTGCAACGTTAACCCCGCAGGTGTGCCGGTGCATGACAAACGCGATCTGCCGGAGGCACTTTTTTATTACGATGCAGCAAGGTCCGGCCGGCTTGCCGCGCGCGCCTGGCCGTGCGCGCGTCTAAAATGCAGGCATGAAGCTGGCCTCATGGAATGTCAATTCGCTGACTGTGCGTTTGTCGCAGGTGCTGCGGTGGCTCGAGAATGAGCGCCCGGATCTGCTGGCGCTGCAGGAAACCAAGCTCGAGGATGCGCGCTTTCCCGCGGCCGAGTTCGCGGCGGCCGGCTATCACGCCGTGTACAGCGGGCAGAAAACCTACAACGGCGTGGCGCTGCTGGCGCGCACGCCGCCGCAGCAGGTGCTGCGTGAGCTGCCAGGGCTGGAAGATCCGCAGCGGCGTTTTCTCGCCGCCGACATCGATGGCCTGCGCGTGGTGAATCTTTACGTGGTCAATGGCCAGTCCGTGGACAGCGACAAGTACGCCTACAAATTGCGTTGGCTGGCCGCCGTGCGCGCGTTTCTCGAAACCGAATTGGCCCGGCATCTGCAGCTGGTGGTGCTGGGCGATTTCAACATCGCGCCGGATGATCGCGACGTGCACGATCCCGAGGTCTGGCGCGACCAGATCCTGTGCAGCGCGCCCGAACGCGCGGCCTTGCAGGGCCTGCTTGATCTGGGACTGGAGGACAGTTTCCGCGCGCTGCACGACGAGTCCGGCCAGTACAGTTGGTGGGACTATCGCCAGGGTGGTTTTCGGCGCGATCTGGGCTTGCGCATCGACTTGATCCTCAGTAGCCGCGCCTTGCATGCGCGCTTGCGTGCCGCCGCGATCGACCGCATCCCGCGCACCTGGGAACGGCCTTCGGATCACACACCCGTGCTGCTGGAACTGGCATGAACGACGACCTTGCCCTGTCCCTGACCGATGCCGAGCTCGACGAGCTGGATCTGTTCCTGCGCCGTCATAACAGCGATGACGGCCCGTTGCTGGATGGCGTGCATGGCCTGCTCACCGCGTTGCTGATCGGGCCGGAACGGGCGCGACCCGACGAATGGCTGCCGGAGGTGCTGCGCGAGCCGTTCGCCGATGCCGCCGAGGGCAGCCGCATCCTCAGCCTGCTGGCGCGGCTCAGCGATTCGATTCCGCTGGAGATCGAGCACGAGCGCTACGAGCCGATCCTCGGCGAGGTCGATACCGACGCGGGCGACAGCGCGCTCAGCGCCGCCGGCTGGTGCCATGGTTTCGCGCAAGGCATCAACCTGCGCGCCGAGCTCTGGGAGCTGCGCTTGGAGCAGGACGCAGAGTTGATGCGCCTGCTGAATCCCGTGGTGGTGCTGGCGATCGAATCCGGTGCACTGGAAACCGACGACAGCGTCGCGGCGCTGGATGACACCGAGTACGACAGTTATCTCGCGCAATTGCCCGAGACGGTCGGGGCACTGGCCGAATACTGGCGCGTGCATCCGCCGACCACGCGCGAACAGGCCGCTACCGGCAGCGCATCCAGCATCGAATTTCGCGTGCCGCCCGGCCGCCGCGGCGGGCGCTGGCTGCACTGAGGCGCTCCGCGGCGCGGCAACTCACATGCGGCCGTTGCGGAAATCCGCGATCGCCTGTTCGATCTGCGCGCGCGTGTTCATCACGAACGGGCCGTAGCGTGCCACCGGTTCGTGCAGCGGCGCGGCGGCGACCAGAATCAGCCGACTGGGCGCATCTGCGGAACGCAGTTTCACTTGCGCGCCCGCTCCGAGCACGCCGAGTTCCTGCGTCGGCAGCCACGTGTCGCCGAAATGCACGCCGGCGCCCTCGAATACATATGCGAACGCGCTGTGCGCGGCCTCCAGCGGCAGTGTCAGCGCGGCGCCAGCGGCCAGTGTGATGTCCACGAACAGCGGCTGCGTGACGATGCCCTGCACGGGTCCTTGCGTGCCGAATGCGTCACCGGCGATGACGCGCACGCTGGCACCAGGCAGCGGGGTGAGCACGGGGATCTGTTCCGGTGCGATGTCCTGATAGCGCGGCGCGATCATCTTGTGCGTGGCCGGCAGGTTCACCCACAGCTGGAAGCCGCGCATCTCGCCGTCGCTCTGTTCGGGCATCTCGGAGTGGATCAGGCCCGCGCCCGCGGTCATCCACTGCGCGCCGCCGGCGACCAGCAGGCCACTGTTGCCGTGGTTGTCGCGATGGCGCATGCGCCCGGCCAGCATGTAGGTGACGGTTTCGAAGCCGCGATGCGGGTGTTCGGGAAAGCCGGCGATGTAATCCGTGCCGCGCTCCGATCCGAAGGCATCGAGCAACAGGAACGGATCCAGCATGTCCAGCGCGGGTTGGCCGATCAGGCGCGTGAGTTTGACCCCAGCGCCGTCGCTGGTGGGCAAGCCGGGGATGCGGCGAATCAGGTTGCGAGTGCTCATGGCGGTGATTCCTCAAGGCGCGCTGCGCCACTGCGAGCGATATGCGTGTGTTCGCGCCGGTCGCCAAGTGCGCCGCGGCGCACGCACTGTGCACGCGCACGCAACAGCAGCGCGGCATCCGATCACTCGCTGGCGCAGGGTGCCAGCAGCAGATCCAGATCATCCTGATCGAAGCTCAGCCGTTCACGGCTGCCACCGCCGTCGAGAACCGCCTCGACCAGCGCCGCCTTGCGCTGTTTCAGTGCCTCGATGCGCTCCTCGACGGTGCCGGCGGCGACCAGTCGATACACGAACACGGGTTTGTCCTGGCCGATGCGATGCGCGCGGTCGACCGCCTGTGCTTCGGCGGCGGGGTTCCACCACGGGTCGTAGTGGATCACGGTATCGGCGGCGGTGAGGTTGAGGCCGACGCCGCCGGCCTTGAGCGACAACAGGAACAGCGGCACCTCGCCAGCCTGGAAACGGCGCACCGGCGTGGCGCGATCGCGCGTGTCACCGGTGAGCAAGAGATAGGGGATGCGCAGGCGTTCCAGCTCGCGCGCGATCAGCGCCAGCATGCTGGTGAACTGGCTGAACAGCAGCACGCTGCGACCTTCGTCGACCAGGGCCGGCAGCATTTCCATGAGCAATTCGAGCTTGGCCGATTCGTGCACGCCACGCGCCGCTTCGAGCTTGACCAGGCGCGGATCGCAGCACACCTGGCGCAGCTTCAGCAGCGCATCCAGCACGATGATGCCGCTGTGCTCGATGCCGCGCTGCACGATCACCTGGCGCAATTCCTCGGTGAGGGTCAGGCGCAGTCCCTCGTACAGTTCGCGCTGGCGGCCTTCCAGGCGCACGTTGCGCGTGATCTCGGTTTTCGGCGGCAGTTCGGTGGCGACCTGCGCCTTGGTACGGCGCAGGATGAACGGCGCGATGCGCTGGTTGAGTCGTGCCTGCGCCTCGGCATCGCCTTGTTTCTCGATCGGCTGGCGGTAGTGCCTGCGGAAGCCGTGTTCGTCGCCGAGCAGGCCGGGCACGGTCAGATCGAGTTGTGCCCACAGCTCGCCAAGATGGTTCTCCAGCGGCGTGCCGGTCAGCGCCAGCACGCGCGGTGGCGCCAGCTCCTGCAATGCACGGCGCGCGCGCGTGCGCGGGTTCTTGACCTGCTGCGCTTCGTCCAGCACCGCCAGCGCGAACGGTTCACGGCGCAGCGCGGCGACATCGCGCGGCAGCAGCGCATAACTGGTCAGCACCACATCGTGTTGCGCGATGCGTGCGAAGTGCTCGCTGCGCTGCGCGCCGTGCAGGGTGAGCAGGCGCAGATCCGGGGCGAAGCGCGCGCTTTCCTGTTCCCAGTTGGGGATCAGGCTGGTCGGCACCACCAGCAGCGCGGGCGCCGGCAGCTTGCCTTGCGCTTTCAGCGTGAGCAGATGCGCGAGCAACTGCACGGTCTTGCCCAGACCCATGTCGTCGGCCAGTACGCCGCCCAGGCCGGCCTCGGCCAGCGCATTCAACCAGCGCAGACCTTCGCGCTGGTAGGAACGCAGTTCGGCGCGCAGCGCCGCGGGTGGTGCGTCGCTGGCGGCGGCGGCAGTGCGCAGCAGGCGCTGGGTGAAGTCGGCCAGCTCGGCCGGCGCTTCCAGCGGACGCTCGGCCGGCAGCGCGTTGCGCAGTTCGGCCAGGCGCCCGGCCTGCACGCGCGGCAGCAGCAACTGCGCGCGTGGACGATCCAGATATTCGGCCAGCGGCGCCAGCAGCGCGCGCAGCGCGGACAGGCGCACCGGAATGCGGCGCCGCGCATCGAGTGGTGCGTACCACACCGCGTCCTCGGATTCGTGCGCGCTTGGGGAAAGGCTGATCTGGCGCTCGGCCAACGCCTGTGCCACCGCCGGCAGCAGGTTGATGCGACGACCGTCGAGTTCCAGTCCCACCTCCAGCGCGAACTGCTGCTGATCGGCGCTGGGCGTGGCCACGCCGTACCATTGCGGGGCACCATCCAGCACCTCGAACGGGAAACTGGGCGCGTAATCGAACTGCATGCCTTCGGCTTCGAGACGCGCGCGCAAGGCCAGCCAGCGCGCCGGCGTATTGACCTCCAGTGCGCCGGTGTGGCCGGCGCCGGGGAACATCCATGCGTCCTCGGGCAGCGTGTCGGCCAGATCCCAGGGCAAGCCCTCGGTGTCCACCGCCGGGGTCAGGCCGGCGGCCTCGAGACGTTCCATCGCGGCCAGCTCATCGGCGCGCTTGCGTGCGATCTCGACCAGTCTGCCCTCGCGCACGCGCCGTACCAGGCCCTCGCCGCCGCGTCCGGGCAGGCGTTCGCCGCCGTATTCGAAGCTCAATCGCGCATAGGCCGGCGGCGGTGCGCCGGCGGCGAGGCGTGCGTGGCGGGTGAGCGCGTGCAGGGTGAGCACCGGTTTGGGACTGAGTTCGGCGCGCGCGACCGCGGCGAATTGTTGGGGTGCCGGGATACGTCCGGCCCAGCGTGTGCCCGGCAACAGCGTGGCCAGGGCGGCACTGGATTCAGGTGGCAACGGTGGTGCGTCGAGCAGCGCCGCGGCATCGGCCTCGCCTTCGAATGGGCACAGGTTGGCATGCTCGGCATCCAGCACCCATAACGCGCCAATGCGCAGCAGGCGCTGGCCGGGGTGCAGTGTTGGCAACAGACGCTGGCGCCCGTCGGCTTCGAGTTGCCAGTGCCAGCGCAGCGGCTTGCCGGTGCCGCGCTGCATGTGCAGGCCGGCGACGCCGCCGAACAGGCAAGGGGCGCTATCGAGCATTTCGTTCAGGAGCAGGTCGCCGAGTGCACCGGCGAGACGCGCATAGCTGCGGCCCTTGCGCGGCACTTGTGGCAGCCCCAGCAGGCTCGATGCCAAACGTTGTTGCGGCAGACTCAAGCCGCCTTGTCCAAGGCGCTTGGCATCCAGCGGCAACGGCCGTGCATAACGGCTGTTGCCGAGCGCGGTCAACAGGACCGGGGCCACGTCCAGTTCGGCCGCGGCCTGGCCGTCAGGGGCGGTCAATTCAAGCAGGAAGCCCAGCACGCCGGCCGCGTCTGGCGTCGGCGCAGGGCGGAGAAACAGCCGCCGCCATGCGGCGGGCAGGCTGATCAGTTGCGGCTCGGCGGCCGGCGGGCGGATGCGCGAAGGCGTGCTCCCCACAGTCTCGTTCCAGGCGCCCGGCGGGCGCCAAACCTTTCGAGCTTAGCACCGTGGACGACGGCTGCGGCCATGACTGCGACCGGTCCACGATATGCAAGGGAGTGGCATTGAACCGATTCAGCGTGACTCGAACAGCCCGGACGGGTATTCGGGCTTCTGTTCGCGCGCCAACAGCGCGCGCAGGCCTTCGCTGGGCGTCATTTCACCGCGCAATACGGCGCGCACATGGAAGCTGATCGGCAGGTCCAGATCGAGGCGCTCGGCCAGGCGCACAACCTCTTCTGCGCTGAGCACGCTTTCGACGACCTGGCCGATTTCGGCCAATGCCTGCGCCAGCGGCACGCCGCGGCCCAAGGCCATGCCAAGACGGCGGTTGCGTGACAAGTCGCCGGTGCAGGTCAGCACCAGATCGCCGAGCCCGGCCAGACCCATCAGCGTTTCCGCATGCGCGCCCAGGGCTACGCCCAGACGCAGCATTTCGTTCATGCCGCGGGTGATCAATCCGGCGCGTGCATTCAGGCCCAGCTGCATGCCGTCGGCGGCACCGGTGGCCACGGCCAGCACGTTTTTCATGGCGCCGCCCAGCTCCGCCCCCAGCACATCGGTGCCGGAGTAGGCGCGCAATGCCGGGCCGTGCAGCAGCGCGGCAAGCTGCTGCGCGAACGTGGCGTCGAGCGCATGCACGGTCAGCGCCGTGGGCAGGCCCTGCGCCACTTCGCGCGCGAATGACGGCCCGGTGACCACTGCGGCCGGTCGCCCGGGATAACGCGCACCGACCAACTCATGCAGAAAGCGTCCGGTACCGGGCTCGAAACCCTTGGTCGCCCAGGCGATCGCGGCCTGCGCCGGCAGCAGGGGTTCGATCTGCAGCAGCAGCGTGGCGAAAGCGTGGCTGGGCACCACGATCAGCACCACGTCGACATTGGCCAGCGCGCGCGACAAATCATGCGTGAACGCCAGCGTGTCCGGGAGTTCCAGCTCCGGCAGATAGCGCAGGTTGCGATGCGCTGCGGCCAGCGCCGTCATTTGCGCCGCATCGCGTCCCCACAGGCAGGTGTCGCTGCCATGTCGCGCCAGCACCGCGGCCAGCGCGGTGCCCCAGGAACCGGCGCCCAGAACCGCGACGCGCGTGGTATCGCTCATTGCCTCAGACGTGCGCGGCTGGCGCTTCCGGCATCGCCTGGCGGCGCTGCTGCTCGGCATACAGCGCGTCGAAATTGACCGGTTGCAGGAAGAAGGGCGGGAAGCCGCCGTTCTGGATCAGTTCGGAGATCACCTGGCGTGCATAGGGAAACAGCACGTTGGGGCAGTAGGCGCCCAGGATGGCCTCGCGGTTGGCATCATCGAAGCCGGTGATGCCGAAAATGCCGGCCTGCTGCACTTCGGCCAGATACACGGTGCGCTCGTCCATGGTGCAGGTCAGGGTCAGCGTCAGCACCACCTCATACGCGCCTTCACCCAACTCGGTGGCCTTCTGGTTGAGATTAAGCTGGATCTGCGGCTGCGCCTCGCTGCGGCCCATGTCCTGGAACACCTGCGGCGCATTGGGTGCCTCGAAGGACACATCGCGCACGTAGAGTTTCTGCAGTGAAAGTTGCGGCTGCTCTGCTTGGCCGTTGGTGAGGGTCTCTGCCATGGGTTGGACTCCGTATGCTTGAAGGGATGTGTGGGAACAAAGGCCGGAAATCATCCCACAGCAGCGCCCGTACTGCACCTGTGCGCGAGCGCCTGTTGCCTGCGCGCCGGCAAACTGGCTAAGCTATGCGGCTGTATTACGCCGACTCGTGCACTTGCCCGGGTCGCCCGCGCGACGCGATGCACGGGCTTGCGGCACATTGTCGGCATCGCGTGGCCCGCTTGGGTCGCCGGCCGCTGCCGCTCTGGCCAAGGGCGGCGTTCATGTCATCACCGGAGGTTCCGATGTCCCGCGTCTGCCAAGTCACAGGCAAGGGTGTGCAGGTCGGCAATAACGTCTCGCACGCCAACAACAAAACCCGTCGCCGCTGGTTGCCCAATCTGCACGAGCGCCGTTTCTGGGTGCCCAGTGAGAACCGCTGGATCAAGTTGCGCGTATCCAGCCACGCCCTGCGTACCATCGACAAGAAGGGCATCGAAACCGTGATTGCCGAGCTGCGCGCGCGCGGCGAGAAAATCTGAGGAGCATGCAGCCATGGCATCCAAGCGCGACAAGATCCGTCTGACGTCCTCGGCCGGCACCGGCCACTTCTACACCACGGACAAGAACAAGAAGACCACGCCGGACAAGATGGAAGTCAAAAAGTACGACCCCGTCGTTCGCAAGCACGTGATCTACAAGGAAGGCAAGATCAAGTAAGCGAGCACGATGGTCGGCGCGACGCAAAAGCCCGCCTTGCAGCGGGCTTTTTGCTGCACGGCAATCAGCCCGCCGACAAGGCAAATTCGCTGCTGCGCCAGCGCAGCGAGACCGCCATCGCGCAACCCAGCACGATCTCCAGCGGGCCGCGCATGTAGCCGTTGCTCCACGCCAGATAATCGAACAGATTGACGGTAAGCAGCACGACGCACAGCGCCAGCAACAACGCCAGTAGCGGGCGCGCGTCGACATCGCGGCGCCATGCATGCAGCAGATCGCGCAACGGCAGCAGGAACGCAGCGCCCAGCAGTAGCAAGCCGACCAGCCCCATGCCGGCGGCGACCTGCAGTGGCGTGTCGTGCAAGTGCGGCGGCACATAACCTTGCCAGGCGATGCCGCGGGCGGCGATGGCTGGCTGGATGCTTGCCAGACCGGAGCCGAATAGCGGGCGCTGCGCGATCAGGTGCAGGGCGAAGCGCCACAGTTCCAGACGCAGACCAATGGATGGTGCTGCGGCGGTGACCGCGCCGCCATCGAGCACGCTCAAGGCGGCCGCGCCGCCGCCATCGAAACGCTGAAGTACCGCCGGGCGCGCCATGTACGCGAATAGCGCGATAGCCAGCACGCCCAGGCCGACCCATCGGCGCCAGCGCAGCGGGTGTGAGGCACGCTGCGGTATACGGCCCAGCGCGAACAACAGCGCGGTGCCGACAGCCGCAGCCAGCCACGCGCCGCGCGATTGCGCGAACAGCAGCGCAAGCAGTGCCGCCAGCGTCAGCAGCGCCCAGGCGTCGCTACGCAAGCCGGTCGCCTCTGGCGCACGCCCATTGCGCCGGCACAGCCATGCGCCATACATGCCGATCAACAGCACCAGGGAGGCAAAAGCGCCGGTTAGATTTTCGGCATAGCCCAGACGCAGGCGCAGCGTGCCCGCGGCAAGAGCGTCCATGCGCAGCCACGGCAATTGCGCCAGCCCCCACAACAGCCAGCCCAGCGCCATCAGCTTGAGCACGCGCATGATCCACTGTGGATAGCGCCCCAGCCACCAGCCGAACACGCAGGCGTAGATCAGCACCTTGACAGGGTCGAGATCGAGGGTGAGCTGGCGCACGTAACCCAGGTTCGCGCCGGGCTGCGCGGTCACGGCGGCCTGGAGCAGGCTGTACAGCAGCAGCGCGAGGATCAGCTTCGGCAGCGGATGCCGACGCAATGCCTGCCATGGCTGCGCGCCACAGGCCAGCAGTGCCAACAGCGCCAGCGCCGCGGCGGTGCTGGATTGCAGCGGCTGCGGCAGGTTGCTGACCGCGGTCAGCGCAGCCAGTGCCAGTGCGCTCAGCCCCAGCCACGTCTGCCATGGCTGGCGCAGACACGCGCGCCAGTACGCGGCGAGATCCTCCGTCATGCGTTCAGCGCAGGCTGCGATGCAACGCCAGACCGACGCGATGATTGAAGGCATCGCGATTGCGTTCGAAGCAGTCACGGGCGTTGTCGCTGATCTGCCGCAGCGCGCGCGTGTCCAGGCTCAATGCATGATTCACCGTGTCTTCCAGCGCCTGTTCGTCGAAGTAATAACGTGTGGCCAAGGCCATGGGCTCGTGCCGCGCGTAGGGCACCAGTAAACCGCATTCGGGCGTGATGCGCTCGTTCATCGGTGGCGCATCCACGGTCAACGTCACTGCGCCAACGCCCAGCGCCTCGACCAGATAATGCCCCCAGGCGTCGGTCTCCGAGGTGCAGACATGGAACTGGTGGCTGTTTTGCAGTCGCACCAATTCATGCAGCGCCTCGGGTCGGCGCGGATCGAGATAGCCGATACGATGGTCGATGTTGGCCGCCGCAGGAGTCTCGATTGCTTCGCTGGGATGCTGCAAAACGGTCAAAAGCGGCCATTCCGGATGGCGACGCCACAGTGCCAGCAATCGCCGCGTGCCTTTGGTACGGCTACCACCAGCCAGATGCAAGAACTGGCGCTGGCGCGGTATGTCGCGGTCCAGCCGATCCTCACTGTGAAAGCCCACCAACTGCGCGCTGCAACCCAGCGCCTGGAAGATATCCAGCGCATCGCGACTCTTGGCCCAGACCGCGTCGATGCTGTGCAGGCGACGTTGGTCGTGACGATCGAACCACTCCGGGTTGGGCAGCACGGCATTGCGCTGCGCCAGCGGGCGTTGCTCGGGCCACAGGTGCTCGAACATGATGTTCAAATCAAAACGCGGTGCGGCCAGATGCCGCTGCAAGCCACCAAACAGCGATCGCGGTGCCTGCAGACACGCAGCGATACCGCGGCGGCGACGGCGGCGCTCGCCACGCGCATCAATGCGCGTGGCATAAACTTCACATCCGTTATGGCGCAGGGCGCCAGCCAGCAGACGAAAGTCGCGGCTGAGGCCGAAGCCATTGTCGCGATAGACCAAGTTGACGCTGGCCATGGTGAGCCACTCCATTGCAGATCCACATATCCTTACGATCGCCCCTGTGCCCGGCATGATCATGCACTGGTGTGCTGGTCGCTGTGCGAATGCGGGCTGAATGCTGATGCATGACGCGTGCGGCTCACAAGATACGATTAAATTACGCGGCGCGGATTCCGTGGCGCACGGCATGATTTGCAACGGCAGCGCAAAAATAATGCCCAAGCAGCAATGGTAAATGTGCAACTGCTTCAGTGTGGCAAAGCCTGCAGCGCAGCATCCACGCGTAGCGGAAACGCACGTGCGTTATCTGCAAACCAGGTACGTGCGGCGTTGCCCAGACGCGCCAGGTCGGCATCGCTCAGTGCAATGGCTTGCGCGACGGCTTGTTCCATCGCGGCTTCGTCGAAGTAGTGCGTGGTGGCCAGGTTTTGCCGGCCGCTGCGCGTGCAAGCCACGAGCAGACCGCGCGCGGAGGTGATGAACTCGTTCATGGGTGCGGCGTCAGTGGTCAGTACCACCGCGCCGATTCCCATGGCCTCGACCAGATAGTGGCCATAGCCCTCGGTTTCTGACGGGCACAGGTGGAACCAGTGCGCGTTCTGCAGACGCTGCAGCGCCGCGTCGTCGAGGTAATCGATGCGATGCTCGATGTTGGCGGCAGACGCGCCTGGCGTGGCGCTCTTGGGATTTTGCACCACGGTCAGGCGTGGCCATTCCGGATGCTTGCGCCACAGTGCCAGCAGGCGCACGGTACCTTTATGCTGGCTGCGCCCGGCGAGGTGAAAGAACGCGCGCTCGCGCGGTACCGCGCCATCGCGACGGTCCTCGCTGGTGAAGCCGGTGTACAGCACGCGCTGGCCGAGCTGCTCGAAGATGGCGATGGCGTGCCGTGTCTGCGCGAACACCGCGTCGATGCGTGGCAGCAATTCGCGGTCGCTGTCGAGAAACCATTCCGGATGCGGCAACAGCACGTTGTATCGCGCGGCCGGCAGGAATTCGGGGCGGATGTGCTCGATCAGCAGATTGACGTCGTGCCGCGCCCAGCCGCGATCGCCAAAGGCGTGATTCCAGACGTTGCGCGTGCCCAGCTTGATGCGCCGTCCCAGCTTGCGCCAGTTGCCGCGGCGCAAACCGGTCATGGTGACGTCGTGGCCGCTGGCGCGCAGCGCGCCGGCCAACAGGCGCAGATGGCGGGACAAGCCAAGACCGTTATCCCAGGCGATCACGTTGACCCGCATCAGCTGCATCCGCATTCGATTCCGCTCACTGGCGCGAGTAGACGCGCATGGTAACCGGCTGTTGGCGAACAACAAGCGCTGTGCCGCGCGTGCCGTGGCCGACGTCGCGCGCTCAGGCGACGCCGTAGTGTGCGCGATACGTCGCCAGCTCGGCGCTGAACACGGCCAGATCGGGCTGTGTGTCCGCGTAGTCCATGACTTCGCTCAGGCCGGCAATGGCGAGCACGGGCACGTGATGTTCGTGGGTCAACTCCTGCGCGGCGGAGCGTTCACCAGTGCCGCGTTCCTGACGATCCAGCGCGATCACCACGCCGGCGGGCGTGGCGCCATGCGCGCGGATCAGCGCCAGCGATTCGCGTACCGCGGTGCCCGCGGTCAGTACGTCGTCGATCACCAGCACGCGCCCGGCCAGAGGTGCGCCGACGATCATCCCGCCTTCGCCATGATCCTTGGTTTCCTTGCGGTTGTAGGCTAGCGGCATATCGCGGCCGTGGCGCTCAGCCAGGGCAATGGCAGTGGTCGTGGCCAGCGGAATGCCTTTGTACGCGGGGCCGAACAGCATGTCGAAACTCACGCCCGAGGCTTCGATACAAGCAGCGTAGGCGGCACCGAGACGTGCCAGTCCGGCGCCCGTGGCGATCTGCCCGAGGTTGAAAAAGTAGGGACTCTGGCGTCCGGATTTCAGCGTGAAGCTGCCGAAACGCAGCACCCCGGCGCGGTGCGCGAGGGCGATAAAATCGTGCTGGTAAGCATGCATGGGGATCACCGCGAGCCAAGTGCGGGCATTATCGAGGCGAGGGCTGCACGGCGCATCCATGGGTTGCAGCCGCACCGCATGTGCGGGTCATTTGGTTTTCGTTCGTTGACTTCGCGCGCATCGGCGAGGCATGGTCGCGCCTGCTTCGTCGCCGAGCCCACACATGCGTATCCTGACCTTGAACGCCAACGGCATCCGCTCGGCCGCGCGCAAGGGTCTGTTCGAGTGGCTGCCGGCACAGCAGGCCGATGTTGTGTGCGTGCAGGAAACCAAGGCGCAGGAAGCGCAGCTCGACGCAGCGCATCGTCCCGCCGGCTATCACTGCCACTGGCACGACGCGCGCAGCAAGAAGGGCTATAGCGGCGTGGCGGTATTTTCGCGGCATGCGCCGGACTCGGTGCTGGATACGCTGGGCTGGGAATCATTCGACTGCGAGGGGCGTTATCTCGAAGTGCGCTTCGGCACACTCAGCGTGGTGTCGCTGTACCTGCCTTCGGGTTCCTCGGGCGAATTGCGCCAGGGCTTCAAGTTCGAGGTGATGGCGTGGTTTTCCGGAGTGCTCGATGGCTGGCTGCGCAGCGGCCGCGAGTATGTGCTGTGCGGTGACTGGAACATCGTGCGCGGTGCGCTGGATATCAAGAACTGGAAATCCAATCAGAAAAACTCGGGCTGTCTGCCCGAGGAGCGCGCCTGGTTGAATGAGCTGATCGAACAACGCGGCTGGGTGGATACCTATCGCACGTTGAAGCCCGCGGCGCAAGAATACACATGGTGGTCGAATCGTGGCGCAGCCTACGCGAATGACGTCGGCTGGCGCATCGATTACCAGTTGACGACACCGGGGATGCGTGAACGCCTGCGTGCCTGCCGCGTGCATCGGAGTCCGCGCTTTTCCGACCATGCGCCGTATGCCGTGGATTACGCGATGGATTTGCGATGAGTACCGCGCATGGCATGCGCGCCACGCTGACGGCGTTTGCCCAGCCGGCGGCGCTGACGCTGTTTTTTTTCGGTTTCTCCTCGGGCCTGCCGTTTCTGCTGATCGGCTACACGCTGTCGGGCTGGCTGAAGCTGGATCATGTTTCGCTCGATGACATCGGTCTGATCAGTTACATCGGCCTGACTTACTCGTTGAAGTTCCTGTGGTCACCAGCCGTGGATCGCATCCGGTTGCCGCTGCTGCGACGACTTGGGCAGCGCCGCAGCTGGTTGTTGCTGGCGCAATGCATACTGGCCATGGCCTTGTTGGGCATGGCGCAAGTCACTCCGCATGCGCAGCTGTCGCTGTTTTTGCTCATCACGGGAGTAGCTGCATTCGCCGGCGCCACCCAGGACACGGTGATTGATGCCTATCGCATCGAAATCGCGCCGCCTGAGATGCAGGGCGCACTGGCCTCGACCTACATATTCGGTTATCGCGTGGCGCTAATCGCCAGCGGCGCTGGAGCATTGGTGCTGGCGCAGTACGCTGGCTGGAGCGAGGCCTATCGCATCATGGCGGCATTGCTGTTGGTGCCGATTGCAACCACGCTGCTGGCGCGTGAACCGGTCGAGCGGCGCGCACGTGCGGCCAACTGGCGCGCGGCGCTGGATGATGGCGTGATCGGGCCGTTCCGGCAGTTCTTCGAGCGCTTTGGCGCGAATCTCGCACTGCTGTTGCTGGCCTTCATCTTGCTGTTCAAGATTTCAGACCAGATGCTGGGCCCGGTGGCGCTGCCGTTTTATCTGGATGCCGGATTCAAGTTGGTGCAGGTGGCCGAGGTTTCGAAACTCTACGGCGTCATCGTCGGACTCGTGGGTGCTTTCGCCGGTGGTGCAGCGGTGCTGCGCTGGGGTGCGGAGCGCTGCATGCCATGGGCGCTGGTGGCCGCGGCTTTGTCGAATCTGCTGTTTTTGCTGTTGACCTGGCATCACGGCAGCATGCCGTTGTTCGTGGTGATGATTTCCGGCGACAATTTTTCCACCGGCTTGTTGGGTACTGTCGCGGTGGCGTTTCTGTCGGACCTTACCGATCATCGTTACACGGCGACCCAGTACGCGCTATTCAGTTCGTTGACCGTGGTCAGCGGCAAACTGATCGGCGGGCTGTCGGGTTTTATCGTTGGCACGGTGGGCTTCAGCGGATTTTTCATATTTTCCTGCCTGGCCACTTTGCCGGCCCTGGTGGTGTGGTTCTGGGTGCGGCCGCGACTGTTGCAACACCATGCCGCGAACTGAGCGCGCCATGGTGGCGGTTATCGCAGTACTCGCGCCGTGGCAGAATCCGGGCACAGGGGCAGGACTCATGACATCGGGAGCCAGCCAGTGCCGGATATCGTGGTGCGTCATATCGACGAAGCGTTGGCTGAGCGCATCAAGGAACTGGCGCTGGCGCGCAAGTGGTCGCTCAACGACGTGATTTTGCACGCCTTGCGTCATGGCTTGGGCATGGCCAGCTGCGATCCTTTCTCCGGGCGCGAGGTCGAGTTTGGCCGGCAGATGGGCACCGGGCTCAGTGCAGGCGAGGATCGCGCATTCAGTGAAGCACTGGCGGCGCTGGCTGATGTGCCGGCCGGACAATTTGCGCGCAAACCTGAAGACGGCCCGCAGCGTTGATGGCGCTGTTCATTGCGCCGCGTGCGAAGTTGGCAGGGGGGCATACACCGCACCCAGCACGCGTGGCCCGTGCGCACCGGTCACGCCGGGCAGGTTGCCGGCACGCCCGTGCAGGCGCTCGCGGGCCAGCCACGCGAACGCCATGGCCTCGATGAAATCCGGATCGACACCCACGGCAGCGGTGCTCAGCAACGTGCAGGGCAGAGCCTGCTGCAGCGCGCGCATGAGTACAGGGTTATGCACGCCGCCGCCACAGGCATAGACCGTGTGTGTGTCCGGTGCGTGGGCTTGCAGTGCCGCGGCGATGCTGTGCGCAGTCAGGGCGAGCAGCGTGGCTTGCACGTCGGCCACGCTCAGCGCGCGCCCCGCTAGTCGGGCATCCAGCCAGCGCAGATGAAAATATTCGCGGCCGGTACTCTTGGGTGCTGGCAGAGCAAAATAGGGTTCGCGTAGCAGCGCAGCCAGCAGTGTCTGGTCGACGTGGCCGCTGGCCGCCAAGGCTCCGTCGGTATCGCACGCAGCGCCAGTATGGCGCTGGCACCACGCATCCAGCAGCGCATTGGCCGGACCCGTGTCGAAACCGCGCACGCCGCCATCGACGCCGAGCAAAGTGAAATTGGCGATACCGCCTAGATTGAGCACCGCGCGGGCCTCGCCCGGCTGCGCCAGCAGCGCCGCGTGCAGCGCCGGCAGCAGTGGCGCGCCCTGGCCGCCAGCAGCGACATCTGCGCGGCGGAAGTCGGCCACGGTAACTAATCCGGTGCGTTCGGCGATGACGCTGGCATCGCCCAGTTGTAGTGTGAACGGGTGTGGACCGTCAGGGCGATGGCGCACGGTCTGGCCATGCGAACCCAGTGCGCGCACCGAGGTTGTGCGGGTGTCAGCGCTGCGCAGCAAGTTCATGGCAGCGCTGGCGAAAGCTTCGCCAATGCGGACGTCCAGACGGCCAAATTGATCAAGCTCGAAAGTTCCTTCACCTTGCGCAAGCATCAGTGCTTCGGCGCGCAGTTCGGGCGCATACGGATAGGTTGCTGCATGTAGGAGGCGCGCACCGTGGCAGAAGTCGACCAGCGCGACGTCAATACCATCCGCGCTGGTGCCAGAGATCAGGCCCAGATACAGCTCGCTGCTCATGCGGCGCTCACTTGGCGCTGGCGAGGCGTGTGTCGCGGCTGTGCGCCTGCTCGATCTGCGCCAGCATCGGCGCGATGCTGCGACGGAAGGCCACAAGCTGCGGCCCGGGCAGCGCCACGGTTTTGGGCAGTGTCACCGTCAGCGGATCGCGCTGCTTGCCATCGACGCGGAACTCGTAGTGCAGATGCGGCCCGGTGGCGAGACCGGTCATGCCTACGTAGCCGATCACCTGTCCCTGGCGCACGCGCTCACCCTTGCGCAGCATGCTGACAAAGCGCGACATGTGGCCATAGGCGGTGCTGACGTCCTTGTTGTGGCGGATCAGCACGAAGTTGCCATAGCCGTTCTCCCAGCCCTTGAACTGCACCACGCCATCGCCGGCGGCGTAGATCGGCGTGCCTTGGGGTGCAGCATAATCCACGCCCTTGTGCGCACGCATGCGGCCCAGCACCGGGTGCAAGCGCGCCACCGAGAAGCGCGAGGAGATGCGCGTGAAATCCACCGGCGTGCGCAGGAACGATTTGCGTAGCGGGCGGCCGTCCTCGCTGTAATAGGCCACGTTGCCATCCGGCTGGGTGTAGCGGAACGCGGTGTAGCGGCGCCCGCGATTGACGAACTCTGCGGCGATGATAGTGCCCGGGCGCAGATACTCGCCGCCGCGGTACATGCTGTCGTAGACCACCGCAAAGCTGTCACCAACGCGCAGGTCTTGGGCGAAGTCGATGTCGTAACCGAACACCCTGGCCAGTTCCAGCACCATGGCGTTGCTCATTCCGGCGTGGCTGCCGGCATCGAACAGCGAGTCGGTGATCACGCCGTGCGCCACTTGCGTGCGGCGCTCTAGCGCCAGGGATTGCACGGTCTCGGCGACGCGGTTGCCATAAAATTGCAGCGTCACGCGCTGCGCATCGTTGCGCTCGTAGCGCATCGCCAGGAGTTCGGCATGCGCGCCACGCAGGAACTCGAACTGCTGGCCGGGGCGGATGCGCGCCAGGCCCGACTGGCCGTTGTCGGCATCCAGCGCCCTCTGCAATTCGGTTGCACTGAGGCCCTGCTGCTTGAACAGATCTGCCAGCGACTGTCCGGGCAGCACCATGGCCTGTTGCCAGACAGGCTCTTGCGCCAGCATGTCGGCCTGATCACGGACCAGACTCGGCATGGCCAGCGCCAACTGTATGCGTGGACCCAGAGCGGCGTGCTCGCGTTGCAGGGTGGCCCAGGCTGGCAGGATGGCCAGACCCAGTATCATCGCGGTGAATGCAACGCCGGCCAGGATCCAGCGATGGCGCTTGCGTGCCAGCAGAATTCCGCGCGCGCGGCGCGCGGCGCTGAGGTAGTAACGCACACGGCGCCGCGAGGCGATGGCGCGCAGGGTGAAATGGCGCATGCTGCGCGCCTGCGGGTGATCGCCCATCGACGGGCCCCTCGTACGGAAATTGACAAGTACCATAACCACCCCGGCAAAACCTCGTCAACGTCTTGTTTGCAAAGGTTTTGCACGACGCGCTTGATTTAACCCACAATTAACTGGATGCAGCGAATTTCGCGCCAAGGCTGCACACCGCGCGCAACGCTCTCACTACCGAGGCCACCAT